>JAFEIL010000055.1 GCA_017495105.1 Emticicia sp.
CATTTTATTTTTTCTTTGTCTTCAAGCACATGCCACTGATTTTTTAGTAGGTAATTTAAACGAATTTGAAACTGCTTTGTCAAAGTCAAAAGCGGGTGATGTTATTGTTTGGAAAGATGGTAATTATGATGATATAAAAATCAATTTTAAAGGAAATGGTACTGCTGAAAAACCAATCGTATTGAAAGCTCAAACGGCTGGAAAAGTTTCATTTTCAGGTAATTCTCAGATATTTTTAAGTGGTAATTATTTACAAGTTGAAGGCTTTTTGTTTGAAGGAAAATGCACTTTAGAAGACAAAGAACACGTCTTTAGTTTTGCCATTGGAAGTAAAGAAGCACATCATTCAAAAATCAGTAATTGTGCCATCATAAACTATACTCATGCTGAATCAACAGGAAAAACCAATTATTATGTCAATTTGGTAGGTACGTACAATGAAGTTCAGCATTGCTATTTTTCTGGGAAAACCAATAAAGGGCCAACGCTTGTTTTAGAATACAAACAAGAAAAAGGCTATGTTCCAGGCTCGGATGTAGCCCCTTCAGCACATCATCATATACATCATAATTATTTTGGTTATCGTACTTTTTCAGAAAACGGTGGTGAACAAATCAGAGTGGGAACAAGTACAACTTCTTTTTCGCACGGTTTTAATATCATTGAATATAATTATTTTGAAGACGAACGCATCGAAACAGAAGTAGTGAGTAATAAAAGCTGGGATAATATTTATCGGTTTAATACATTTATCGGAAATGATGGCGGTATGGTAATCAGACACGGACAAAAGTGTTTTGTTTATGGTAATTATATCAACGGTAAGGCAGGCAGAAAAGAGAGTGCAGGACTAAGAGTTATCAATCCCAACAATACTTTTTTTAATAATTATGTAGAGAATTTGGAAGGAAGCGACAAAGACATGAAATCGCCAATAACGGTCATGTCAGGTTTAGAAAACTCGGCTTTAAATGAGTATTATCCTGCCGATAATGCCATTGTGGCCTATAATACAATCGTTAATTCGGTTGGTGCAGCCATAAAAATTGGCGTAGGAAATAAAAACAAAGGCAAACCATTAGTTGCTCCTAAAAATGTTTTGATGGTGGGAAATACGGTCGTAAATACCGTCGGAAAACGCATTGAACCTATTGTAATTGAAGACCCAAAATCAACTTATACTTTAACTGATAACTTTTATACCAATGGAGCAACATCAGAAAAAGGTTTTTTACAAATTAAAACAAAAGATTTGGTTTTAAAAGATGGTTTTTACTTTGCAAAACAATTGGCTGACAAATCTGTAATCGATGCAATCAATCAACGCCTTCTCGTTCATCAAATTAAACTTTCAGAGAAAGAAATCATGATATTTGATGTTTCAAAAATTATAAGCAAAAAAGATGTTGGCGTTAGTTGGATGAAAAAATAAAGAAAATGAAAAACTTAAAATGGGTTTTAATAATAGTAGTCATCACTAGTATAGCGGCTTTTTCTTTTTATAAATATAATGAAAAGAAGAAAGTGGAGGCCATGACTTGTTGTACTTCAAAAATACCAAGTCGATTTGCAGCCCAAAATAAAGGCACAGATGATACAATCACCAATATTTCAACAAATCGAGAGGGTATGGTTTGGATAGAAGGCGGAACTTTTGAAATGGGGGCAGATAATGAGCAAGGTAGAAGGGATGAATTACCTAAACACCAAGTAAAACTCAATGGATTCTTTATGGATATTACCGAAGTAACCAATGAACAATTTGCTGCATTTGTAAAAGCCACAGGCTACATAACCACCGCCGAAAAAGATGTAAATTGGGAAGAAATCAAAGCCACTTTGCCACCAGATACACCAAAGCCAAAACCTGAAATGCTTAAAGCAGCCTCATTGGTTTTTGTGCCTACCCAAAGTGCCGTAAATCTGCAAGATTATAGTCAGTGGTGGCAATGGACGCACGAGGCAGATTGGAAACACCCAAAAGGCCCTAATAGTAGCATAAAGGGTAAGGATAAATTTCCAGTTGTTCATATAAGTTGGGACGATGCCATGGCCTATTGCCAATGGGCTGGTAAGCGATTACCCACAGAGGCTGAATGGGAATTTGCCGCCAGAGGAAATCTCAAAAATAATGTCTATGCTTGGGGAAATGAAAACGTAGGACAAGGCAAAAATAAATGTAATTATTGGGAAGGTAGTTTTCCGTATAAAAATGATACGAAAGATGGTTTTTATGGTGCTTCACCCGTAAAATCCTTTGCTGCAAATGGCTACGGTTTGTATGATATGGCAGGTAATGTCTGGGAATGGTGTGCCGATTTATATCACCACGATTATTACGAGCAGATAGCTAATATCAAGGTGATTGAAAACCCCAAAGGCCCCAAAAGTAGCTACGACCCCGACGAACCAACTGTACCTAAAAGAACCATGCGTGGTGGTTCATTTCTCTGTAATGAATCTTATTGTAGCGGTTATAGAGTTGCAGCTCGAATGAAAAGTTCGCCTGATTCGGGTATGGAACATTTGGGTTTTCGATGTGTAGCAGATAAATAATTTTAATTTCATTTCCATGAATATAAAAATAAACCCTAAAAAATCCTCCTTTTTCTTCGTCCTAATATGCCTTTTGTTTGAATATTCAGCCATAAATGCTCAGACTAAGAAGCCTAATGTCATTGTCATTCTTACAGATGACATGGGTTACTCTGACATTGGGTGTTTTGGCTCAGAAATCAAAACACCAAATATCGACCGATTAGCAGCAAATGGCTTACGTTTTACGAGTTTTTATAATACTGCTCGTTGCAGTCCCACACGGGCGGCTTTGCTCACGGGCTTGTATCCGCATCAAGCAGGCATGGGGCATCTTTCTACGGAGAACTATACCGAAGAAGGTTATAAGGACGATTTGAGTAAAAATGCTGTCACGATGGCTGAGGTTTTTAAAAATGCAGGCTATGCAACCTATATGACAGGTAAATGGCATGTAGCCAAAGACATGAAACCGAACGGTGATAAAAGTAATTGGCCTTTGCAGCGTGGTTTTCAGCGTTATTTCGGTACGCTCAACGGTTCAGGCAGTTATTATGACCCTGGCACTTTGATTAGCAATAATACTTTCGTTGCTCCTCACAAAGACTTTTATTATACCCGAGCTATCAGCGATACCACTGTAAAATTCATTCAAGAACATCCAAAAAAGCAACCTTTTTTCTTTTATGTGGCTTATACGGCCGCTCATTGGCCACTTCATGCCCCAGAAAACGATGTAAAAAAATACAAAGGTTTTTATGATAAAGGTTGGGATGTGATGCGAGAGCAAAGATTCAACAAACTCAAAAAATTAGGAATCATTAGCGATAAATGTGTGCTAACCGACCGTGGTGTCGACGTACCTGCTTGGAAAGATGAACCACTAAAAGATTGGCAAGTAAAACGAATGGAAGTATATGCCGCTATGGTGGACATTATGGACGAAGGAATTGGCAAAATAATTACGGCCCTAGAAAAGAAAGGTGAATTAGAAAACACAATTATCTTTTACATGCACGACAACGGCGGTTGTGCCGAACCAGTCGAGACTGATAAACCAGCAAAGCCGCTTACAGAGGCACAAAAAGTATTGAAGCCAACGCCACAAGAAGCTATTTTTTTAGGTAAAAAACCTGAATATACCCGTGATGGAAGATTCGTTCAAAGTGGTAGAGGTGTAATGCCTGGTGATGCTAACTCGTGGTCAACTTACGGCGAAGAATGGGCAAATGTATCAAATACGCCTTTCAGAAGTTATAAGCAATATACCCACGAAGGCGGAATTGCCTCGCCTTTAATTGTCCATTGGCCAAAAGGAATTGCAGCAAAAGGACAATTAAGAACTCAGCCTTCTCATTTGATTGATATTATGGCTACTTGCTTGGCAATTACAGGTTTAACCTATCCAAAACAATTTAATGGGAATGAAATTCAAGCATTAGAAGGAAAAAGTCTTGTGCCTGCATTTACAAATAAACCCGTAGCCCGAGATTTTATTTTTTGGGAACATTCCGCCAATCGTGCCATTAGAATAGGCGAATGGAAATTGGTTTC
This sequence comes from Emticicia sp., assembly GCA_017495105.1. GTDB lineage: Bacteria > Bacteroidota > Bacteroidia > Cytophagales > Spirosomataceae > Emticicia. The sequence continues at coordinate 4,090 of JAFEIL010000055.1, forward strand.
AAAAACTGGAAAACAAAAGACCTTTGGCGAGGCTGATGAAAATAAATGGGAATTGTATGATTTGAAAAACGACCCAACCGAACGAAATAATTTAGCCACAAAATACCCTGACAAAACCAAAGAAATGGCTCAAAAATGGGAAACTGAAGCCCTCAAAACCAAAGCAAAACCATGGCCTTGGAAACCAGCCAAATAAATTTTAGCCAAAAAACATTTTAAGTATTATGTATAAAAAATTAGCCTTATCGCTGAGTGCCATAGCAATTATCATATTGTTGGCATCTTATATTCAGTCTTCAAAAAAATCAACAGACGATTTACAGAAAAAGCCTGACATCCTTTTCTTCATAGCCGATGATATGACTTCTGTTGATTGCGAACCTTATGGCAGCCCAGATGTAAAAACGCCCAATTTGGCGAAATTAGCCCAGCAAGGTTTGTGTTTTGACAATATGAACAACGCAACCGCTATGTGTGGCCCTACCCGCCAAAGTTTATACACAGGGGTTTTTCCAGTCAAAAATGGCAGTTATCCCAATCACGCCAAAGTTTATGATGGCGTAATTAGCGTTTTTACCCACTTTAAAAAAATGGGGTATCGAGTAGCATTGATTGGAAAAAGGCATACGGCTCCATTGTCATCTTTCCCGTTTGAATACCTTGGTGGCAGAGACAGCGATAACGGTGAAGGACAAGACATAAATTTGGCCGATGCCGAAGCATGGATAAACAAAGATAAAACCAAACCTTATTTATTGGTTGTAGCATCCAACCAACCGCATGGTCCTTGGACTCGTGGAAATCCTGCACAATACGACGCCAAAAAACTTAAAATTGCTCCTTATATGGTAGATACCAAAGAGACAAGAAAAGAATTGGTAAAATACTATGCCGAAATTACTTATGCCGATAGCCTCGTAGGCCACTGCATGAAAATTGTTGACAATCAACCCAAAAAAGACAATACTATTTTTATGTTTGCCAGCGAACACGGCACTTCATTACCTTTTGGAAAATGGACTTGCTATAATATGGGATTGAAAGCGGCATTTATCGCACGTTGGCCGAAAGCCATAAAACCATCAACTCGCACAAGCATTCTTTCACAATACATTGATGTCGTACCCACGCTTTACGAAGCAGCAGGTGAAGACCCACTTACCTTAAGAGCCAATAAAGAAGGTTCTATGACCCTTGATGGCAAAAGTTTTTATGCCACTTTGTTAGGCAAAAATACAGAAATTAGAAAATATGTTTATGGCATTCATACCACCCGTGGTATCAATAACGGTTCAGAAAATTACCCTGTTCGGTCGGTACAAGACCATGATTATAAACTGATTTGGAATCTCAATTATAATGAACCTTTTTACTGCTCTGCCTCTAGACTTGGCAACAAATTGTACGAAGGCTGGTTAGAAGAAACTAAAAACAATAAGAAAGAAAACGCCCACGCAAGTTTATACAGAAACCGACCTGAATTAGAATTATACAACATCAAAAATGATAAATATGAATTGAATAATTTGGCGAACGAACCCAAGTTAAAAGTTATCCAAGATAATTTATTTGCTGAATTAAAATCTTGGATGAATCAGCAAGGTGATTTGGGTATTTCAACCGAAATGAAAGCTCTTACTCGATTTAAGGGAGATACTTTACATTGGAAAAAGGCCAAAGATTGATTTTTAAAAAAAATACAGATATGAATCCTGTCCCAGTTTCACAATTAAATAAATAAACTATGAAACCCGAAACCTCAAGAAGGGATTTTGTAAAGTCCTTAATGATAGTACCTGCTCTGAGTTCAGCTATAACAGAAAACAAGGATGAAAAGTCATTAAGTTTAGCAGATAAGTCAAAAAGAAGTAAGCTAAAAACTAGCTTAAATGCCTATTCTTTTAATGCTCCTTTAACCGACAAGTCTATGAACTTAGACGATTTATTGGATTTTTGTGCAGAACAAAATTTTGATGGGGTAGATTTAACGGGTTACTATTTTCCAAATTATCCGCAAGTCCCTTCTGATGAATATATATATCATATAAAGCGAAAAGCTCATTTATTGGGTTTGGAAATCACTGGAACTGGTATTAGAAATGATTACACCAATCCTGACCCGGAAAAACGTAAAGCAGATGTCCAAATGATTAAGCAATGGATTGAAGTGGCCGCCAAATTAGGTGCCCCTGTTATTCGTGTTTTTTCTGGTGTAATTAGACCCAAAGAATATACTTGGAATCAAATAGCAACTTGGATGGTCAAAGACATTCGTGAATGTGTAGAATATGGACAAAAGCATGGGGTAATTGTTGCCATTCAAAACCATAATGATTTTATACAAACTGCCGATGATGTCATTAAAATAATGAAAATGGTCAATATGGAATGGTTCGGTTTGATATTGGATGTAGGCAGTTATCATCAAGGCGACCCTTATACGCAAATTGCTCAAACTGTGCAATATGCAGTAAATTGGCAAGTAAAAGAAAATATTTTTGTGGATGGAGTCGAAGTAAAAACAGATTTAAAAAGGCTGTTTAAAATTATTAAAGAATCGGGTTACAGAGGATCTCTTCCAATTGAGACACTTGGTAAAGGCAATCCAAAAGAAAAAGTAAGTAAATTTTTAAAAGAAGTTCAACAAGCATTAAAGGAAGTTTAGTGCTTGAAATTTTAAATAGAAAAATGAAAAAAAACAGTTTTATTCTATTCTTCGTATGCTTGACTATAAATGTTTGTGCACAAACGAAGCAGTCGAAAGCAAGCACTATAAAAAAGCCAAATGTCATTTTCATCCTTGCCGATGATTTAGGTATTGGTGAAGTTGGTTGTTATGGTTCTGACAATAACACAACGCCAAATATTGACAAGCTCGCCAAAAATGGTTTAAAATTTAACCATGCCTATACCGCACCGTTGTGTGGACCATCGAGGGCTTTGATTCTGACCGGTCGTTATGCTTTTAGAACGGGTGCGGTAAATCAAGACAATGTGGCAAAAATAAAACCTTCTGATGAAACATTAATACCGACAGTTTTAAAAACAGAAGGTTATAAAAGTGCCATGATTGGCAAATGGAGTCAGTTTGGATTGACACCCGCCGATTTTGGTTTTGACGATTATATCACGTTTAAAGGCAGTGGTGGATATTGGGCAAAAAATAAAAAAGATTACCTAGTTAATGGAGAAACCAAAACATTGGGTAAGCAGGAATATATGCCTGATTTGATGCATAATCAATTGGTAAGCTTCATTAAACAGCATAAAAACCAGCCATTTTATGTTCATTATTCTATGTCACATGTGCATAATTTGATACAAGAAACACCTGATAGTAAACCTGATAGCAAAGATTTTTATGCCGATAATGTGGCCTATATGGATAAGTTAGTAGGTAAATTAATATTGACCTTGGAAGAACTTAAACTTCGAGAAAACACCCTAATCGTTTTTATGGGCGACAACGGTACTGCCAACGAACAATATCAAAAAGCAACCATTGGTGGCAGACTTCTTTTAGGGAAAAAAGGCTCAATGCTGGAAGGAGGTAGTTTAGTACCCATGATTGCCAATTGGCCAGGGGTAATTTCACCTAATAAAATCACCAATGATTTGATAGACGCTTCCGATATTTTACCAACCTTGGCAGATATTGCAAGAGCAAAATTACCAGAAAATAAGGTTTTGGATGGCAGAAGTTTTGTTCCACAACTTAAAGGTCAAAAAGGAAATCCGAGAGAATGGATTTTTATGGAATTGGGTAATCAATGGTACGTTAGAGACCAACGCTACAAATTGAACAGAACAGGCGAGCTTTTTGATATGAGTAAAGCCCCATTTGAAGAAAATCTGGTCGCCAATGTTTCAGAAAATAAAGAAGCAAGCGAAGCTAAAATACGTTTGGGGGCAGTTTTAGAGCAACTTAATCCAGCCGGAGGAATTATGGATGAAGCAGATGGAAGTGGGCGTCATGCTAGTAACGTTGAAAAAAATGCTAAAAAATCGAAGAAAAAAGAAAATAATAATGACTAACATGAAAAAACTAGGCTTCATTTTGATGGCTTTTAGTTGGGTATATGTAAAGCCAGTAATCGCACAAAATCAAAAAACAAGCATCACTATTTCAAATCCTACTGCGTCATCACGAAAGGAAGAAGTAGTTTCGATTGCTTGGAAAGATATTTTACTAAAATACCCGAGCATAGACACATCTAATTTTAAGATAATCAATAGTTTTAATAAAAAAGAAATACCTTTTCAATTAGAATTTCGGGGCGAAAAAACTGTTCAAAATCTCTTAGTCCAAGTAGATTTGGCAGCGAATGCTTCGACTAAACTTCTGATTCAGAAAGGAAAATCAAGTGTTTCTGTCACAAAAACCTACGGGCGTTATGTGCCGGAGCGTAAAGATGATTTTGCTTGGGAAAATGATAAAATTGCTTTCAGAATGTACGGAAAAGCACTCGAGCAAACCCCCAAAGAAATGGCTTATGGCATAGATGTCTGGGTGAAAAGTACTAGTAGAATGGTGATTAACGAGCGTTATAAAAGAGGCAAATACCATGACAACTTAGGCGATGGCATGGATTATTACCACGTTGGATACACCTGCGGTGCAGGAAATGCCTATCCATACGCAAATGATTCAATCTACTATTCCAAAAATTATGTTCGTTGGAAAATATTAGACAATGGCCCACTCAGAACAACTTTTGTATTAGAATACGATGACTGGGACGTAGCAGGAATGAAAGTCAATGCCACCAAAACCATTTCCTTAGATGCTGGTTCTCAGCTCAATCGGATTGAGGCTCAATACAAATATGTAGATAAACCAAGCATGGATTTGGTAGTCGGTATCATCAAAAGAAAAGACCAAGGAACGATGTTATTGGACGAAAAACAAGGCATCATGGGTTATTGGGAACCACAAATGGGCGAAGATGGCATAACGGGTGTAGGAACCATTCTTTCTACCCCGATTATTAAAATGAATGTTAGCAACACGCAATTATTAACCCAAACTACTTCACAAAATGACGTTCCATTTGTGTACTACACTGGAGCCGCTTGGAACAAAGCAAATGTAATTACCACGGCTACTGCATGGTTTAGTTATTTGCAATCCTACAAAAATAGAATTGAAAACCCACTTAAAGTTATAGTCGAATAAGAATTTTGTAAAAAATCAAAAAATATGAAAAAGTATATTTTAGCCCTAAGTATTTGTTTTGCAGTTGTGTCACTAAATGCAGAAGCTCAGAATAAAGAAAAGAAGGAAAACAAAGAAGGAAAAGTTTCACCCATTGACCACGCCAAAGCTCAGTTTGATTATGCTTTTGAAGAAGTAGCAAAGGTAAAAGCTAGTGGTGCAAAAGGCGTAAGTCCAAGAACAACTAAAGGGGACACCTTGGTTTTAGTAGCTTCAAAAGATTGGACAAGTGGTTTCTTTTCTGGCAATTTATGGTATATGTATGAACTTACCAAAGACAAAAAATGGCTCGAAAAAGCCAAGGAGTTTTCTGCACCTATTGAGCAAGAAAAAACAAATGGCGTTACGCACGACATGGGCTTTAAAATTTATTGCAGCTTTGGCAATGGCTATCGTCTCACAAAAGACCCAAAATACCGTGAGATTATGATTCAATCGGCACGCACACTGATTACTCGTTTCAATCCAACGGTTGGCAGTCTTCGCTCATGGGATCACCACGCCGAAGTATGGGATTTTCCAGTAATTATTGACAATATGATGAATCTTGAATTACTGTTTTGGGCATTTAAAGAAACTAAAGATTCGACTTTTTATAAAGTAGCGGTTAGCCATGCCAATACAACCATGAAAAACCATTTTAGACCTGATTTTAGTTCGTATCATGTGATTGGCTATGACCCAAAAACAGGTGCTGTTACCAAAAGAAATACACATCAAGGATTTAGCGATGAATCTTCTTGGGCAAGAGGACAAGCTTGGGGTCTTTATTCTTACACCATGTGCTATCGTGAAACAGGCGACAAAAAGTATTTACAGCAAGCCGAAAATATTGGAAATTTTATTTTAAATAATCCAAGTTTACCCAAAGATTTAGTGCCTTATTGGGACTATAATGCTCCAAAAATACCCAACGAACCAAGAGACGTTTCAGCGGCCTCAATCACTGCTTCGGCTCTTTATGAACTCAGTACAATGGTTCCTGAGAAAGCAGTTTTTTACAAAGAAACGGCAGACAAAATCATGAAAAGTCTCAATAAAACCTACAAAGCCGAACCACTAACAAACAAAGGTTTTTTGTTGATTCATAGCACAGGTAATCTTCCAGCAAAATCAGAAATTGACGTTCCAATCGTTTATGCTGATTACTATTATTTGGAAGCGTTGTTGAGAAAAAGAAAATTGAACAAGTAAAAACACGTTTAAGTCAATCAATATGAATATCGAAAATATTGTCGCATCAAAACTTTCTAAACATTGGGGTTTTATCATACTTTTTTTTGTTTCAAGTCTTGTAAATGCTCAAAATTCGCTTAAAACGATAGTTTTGAATGGCGACTTATTAGCAAAAAATCTAAAAGTTATTACCAATAATACTGACCCTTCTAAAAAGTTAGCTCTAAAAAATTTTTTAAAAAGTGCAGATAAGATTGTCAAAGAGGGGAATTTGTATTCAGTAATGCACAAAAAGCAAACCCCACCCAGCGGCGACCGCCACGACTATATGAGCACAGGGCCATATTGGTGGCCTGACCCTTCAAAGCCAAATGGATTGCCGTATATCAGGCGAGATGGCGAACGAAATCCAGAATACTTTGAAATAACAGATTCGGATGAAATGGATAAAGTAGAAGATGAGACCGAAACCTTGGCCTTGGCTTATTATTTCACAAAAGATGAACGCTATGCCGAATTTGCTTCCAAAATCATCAAAACTTGGTTTTTAGATAAGGAAACCCGTCAAAATCCAAATCTAAACTTTGGACAAGGAATTCCAGGCATCAACACTGGGCGAGGTATCGGATTAATTGAAACCAGGGAGTTAAATCGAGTTATTGATGCAGCTATTTTATTGCAAAATTCAAAAAGTTGGTCAAAAGAAAATCATGAGGATTTAAAAAAATGGTTTTCAGCTTTTTTGTCGTGGATGATTGAAAGTCCATTAGGTATTGACGAAGCCGACGAGCATAATAATCATGGCACATATTATGATGTTCAGATTATATCCTATGCACTTTTTACAGGTCAGAATGATTTAGCAAAAAAACAGGTAGCAGTTACAAAAAAACGCATTGAAAGTCAGCTTAAATCTGATGGAAGTCAACCACACGAATTGGAACGCACCACCTCGTGGGGATATGTAAATATGAATTTGATGGGCTTTTTTCATAATGCACGTTTAGCTGAACATTTAAATATTGATTTGTGGAACTATCAGACTGCCGATGGTAAAAACCTTCAACAATGCGTGGATTGGATGTTACCCTATCTAAAAAAAGAAAAAACTTGGGACTATAAGCAAATCAAGAAAATGGAATATAACGAAACTGTCAATATCTTAAAAATAGCAGCAAAAGTTTATTCCAATCCTGCTTATGATCGGTTAGCCAAAGAAATTGATGAAAAAAACTATCATTCAGATTTCGGTCATTTAACTTTTTAAAATAGGACACAATGATGAAGGCTATTCAAGTTTTTGTATTTATAACTTTATTTTCAATACCCGTTTATTCGCAAGAATTATCAAAAAAAACACCCAATATTCTTTTCATCGTAGTTGATGATTTGAATACCTCGCTCGGTTGCTATGGAAATAAAGAAGTTTTTTCACCAAACATTGATCGTTTGGCTGCAAAAGGGGTGCGTTTTGACCGTGCTTATTGTCAATATCCCTTGTGTAATCCAAGTAGAGCTTCATTTTTGAGTGGCAGAAGACCGGAAACGACTGGTATTTATGTCTTAAATGTTTCAGCTAGAGCGGCTCTTCCAAATGCTGTAATGTTACCTCAATATTTTAAGAATAAAGGCTATTTTACGGCAGGTGCGGGTAAGGTTTTCCATAATGCCAAAATGAGCGATGCTACTTCTTGGGATTTTTACGAGGATAATCCAAGCCAAGATTCAGAAGAAAAAAGTGCCGTGGAAACTCGCCAAGGTGGAGGAGATGGAAAACCTAGTTCTTTGGCACTGTCATCGGATGGTTCAAAAACCCGTGATGCCATGAATACACAAACTATTTTAAGTTTTTTGAGAGAAAAAACAAAGGAGAATAAGCCCTTTTTTTTAGCAGCAGGTTTTCACAAACCGCATTTACCTTGGACTGCCCCAAAACGTTTTTTTGATTTATATTCAAAAGACAAAATCTCTATTTCAACAGAACCAAAAATGTCAAATGTGCCGCTAATGGCTTTGCAAACTGAGCTATCAGGTTTTTCTCAACCCGACAGAAAAGAAGCGATTCAAGGTTATTATGCCTGTATTTCATTTACAGATTCAAAAATTGGACTTTTATTAGATGAAATGGATAAACTTTCTTTGTGGGAAAACACTATCGTCGTTTTGGTGGGAGACAACGGTTTTCACTTGGGCGACCATGATGGTCTTTGGGCAAAATTAAGTCAATTTGACGCTTCAACCCATGTGCCAATGATTATGGCAGGAGCTGGAATTCCAAAAGGAAAAGTTGTCAATTCGCCAGTTGAACTTTTAGATATTTATCCAACATTAGTAGCTTTAAGTGGTGGGTCAACTCAACCAAATTTAGATGGAAAAAATTTAGTTCCTTTTTTAAGCGGGAAAAATCAAGCTATTCCACCTGCAAAAAGCATGGTTTTTCATTATGATAGCACCCAAAATGTAGATGTTTTAGGAAGAACAATCATTGACAAACAATGGCGATATACAGAATGGGATGGAGGCAAAAGAGGCACTGAACTCTATATTCATAAAAATGACCCGAAAGAATATATCAATCAAGTGAACGACCAAAAAACTCAAAAATTTGTAGTGAAAGGAAAATCTATTCTTACCAATTCACAAGTACCCAAAGCCGGAGAGGCCAATCGCCCCAGAGCCTTATTAAAGTCAGGAATGAAATCAAATTAATCTTTTGAAAAATAAATTATAAAATGAAAAAAAAATTTGCTCTCTTGGCATTTTGCTTTACAATTTCAAGCATTTTTGCCCAAAGCCAAAACAAACCGAATGTGCTTTTTATTGCCGTAGATGATTTAAAACCAATGTTGAGTTGTTATGGTGAAAGCCAAATGATAACACCCAATATTGACCGATTGGCAAAAATGGGAACCGTTTTTATCAATAATTACTGCCAACAAGCCGTTTGTGCTCCTACAAGAGCCAGCCTATTGACTGGCCAACGACCTGATTATACCAGAATTTGGGATTTGAAAACCCAGCTTAGAGACATGGTACCAAATGTAGTTACTCTCCCTCAATATTTTAAAGAAAATGGCTATACTACAGCGACGATTGGTAAAATGTTTGACCAACGTTCGGTAGATAAAGGAATGGATGTACCTTCATGGACGATTCCAGCGGTATCTTATGGAAAATTTCCGAGCAATTTTGCAGCAGGATTTGAAAAACCTGTAAACGGCTATCAATTGCCCGAAACGAAAGCGAAAATTGCCAAAATTGAAGCTGATGCCAAAATTAGAGGTCTGACAGGCACAGAATTAACTGAATTTTTGGCAAACAATAAAGGCCCAGCCGTTGAGTCAGCAGATGTGCCGGATGATGCTTACATGGATGGTGTTGTTGCTAAAAATGCTATTGAAATGCTTGGGAAGTTTGCCAAAGACCAAAAGCCATTTTTTTATGCTGTGGGCTTTGTTAAACCACATTTGCCTTTTATTTCGCCTAAAAAATATTGGGATTTATATGACCGTTCAACAATCAAGATTTCTGGTGTTCAACGTATGCCCGTAGGTGCTCCTGATTACGCAGCTCAAAATTCTGGTGAATTATATAATGCTTATATGCAAAGTAATTTCGAACGTTATGATGCCAATGCCTCGCCACAATCAGAGGCTATTCAACGAGAATTAATTCATGGCTATTATGCAGCTGTAAGCTATATGGATGCACAAGTAGGAAAATTGTTGGACGAATTAAAAAAACAAGGATTAGATAAAAACACCATTATTGTACTTTGGGGCGACCACGGTTGGCATCTTGGCGACCATGGCCTCTGGTGTAAACACGATAATTATGAACAAGCCACCAAAGCACCACTTATCATTGCATCGCCAACATTTAAAGGAAACCAAAAAGCACAAGGGTTAAGCGAGTTTGTAGATATTTTTCCAACTTTAACCGAAATGGCAGGTTTAAAAACACCTGCTGATTTAGCGGGAAAAAGTTTAGTTCCAGTTTTGAAAAACCCCCAAATTGAGCTAAAATCATTTACACAAAGCCAATATCCTAGAAAAGGAGATAAAATGATGGGTTATACGATTCGTACAAAACGCTACCGTTATGTGGCTTGGTACGAACAAAATTACAGAAACACAATCATTTCATCGACGGCAAAACCAATCGCTGTGGAATTATATGATTATGAAAAAGATGCCTTAGAAACCGAAAACTTAGCATCAAAAACAGCATATAAGGTTGTGTTGAAAGACCATGAGAAAATGATGTCAGAATTTTTAGCAAATCAAAAACAGTCAAGGTAAAATTCCTTATTACAAAATAAATTAACAAACGCTCAATGAAAGTTTTTGCCAGAATATTGATTATTTCCGTATTATTTCCATTTATTGGAATTGGACAAAGTTCGTTATTCAAGACCGTAAGCCCAATTCTAAAAAACCAAGTATTAGCCAATGCCAAAATTGCGATGACCGAGAAGCCAATCACGGTTACTGCTCAACAATGCGAACGTTCTGCGGGAGGTTTACACGATTTTTATTCGGAAGGCGATTATTGGTGGCAAAATCCAGAAAACCCAAACGGGCCTTACATTCAAAGAGATGGGCAGTCAAACCCCAATAACTTCGTGGCACATCGCAAGGCAATGATTCGGTTTAGTCAGATAATTGGCACTTTGGCATCGGCTTACATGCTAACCAAAGACGAAAAATACGTCAAGAAAGCGTTTGAACATCTCAATGCTTGGTTCGTTGACGAAAAAACCTACATGAATCCATCATTGCTTTACGCCCAAGCTATCAAAGGCAAAGTAACAGGACGTGGCACAGGCTTGATAGACATGATACAAATGATGGAAGTAGCACAAGGTGTACTCGTAATGCAAAATGCCAAAGTAGTCAATAAACAAGACTTAGAGAAGGTAAAAGGTTGGTTTTCAGAATATTTAGTTTGGGTAAATTCACATCCTTACGGTATAGAAGAACGTGATGCCAAAAATAACCACGGAACCTGTTGGGTAATGCAAGTAGCCTCATTTGCCAAACTCACAGGCAACCAAGAAATGCTTGATTATTGTAAAAACAGATTCAAAACGGTCTTATTACCCAATCAAATAGAGAAGGACGGTAGTTTTCCGCTCGAACTCAAAAGGACTAAACCTTATGGCTATTCGCTGTTCAATTTAGATGCCATGACAACAGTTTGTCATATACTTTCTGATAAAAAAGAAAGTCTTTGGGATTTTACATTAGAAGATGGCAGATCCCTCAAAAAGGGCGTTGAATTTCTTTATCCTTTTGTAGAAAATAAAGCTACGTGGAAAAATCCACAGGATGTAATGTACTGGAATGAATGGCCTGTGGCACAGCCTTTTTTGATTTTTGGATATCAAAAATATAAAGAAAAGACTTGGTTTGATACTTGGAAAAGCTTAAACCATTTTCCAAAAAATGAAGAAGTAATTCGAAATTTACCGATTAGAAATCCGTTAATTTGGGTGTTGTAATAAATCTCTTTTTGTACTAATGGCAAAAGTTGAAAGTTCAGATGCATTTCATGAATTTAGAAAAAAATAGTAGAAGTTATTTAATTGACCCTTCATCCAAACTCAACTGGAATACTTAGGTTTCCCTTGAAAATTACCTTTTAGATTTTAGCAAATAGAAAAATCACTTCGTTTTTGGAGTGCTTTTTTATTTCAAATAAGATATTATCTTGAAAAAGTACAATTTGTTTGTAAATTAGTTTCGACTCAGGTTCTACCCTGAATTAGTTAAATTGAATAAAAAGTATTAATCTTGTCTCAGCTTGATAGGTATAGAAACCTTATAGAAATTTGAAACTTTAATAGTTTTTCAAGCTAAACAAATAAAATTGTTGGAGGAAAAAGTTACGCTTTTACTTTAACAACTGCAAAAAAGGATTTCAGAAAAGACTCACACAATTCATTAATAACTCCTTCGAATGATTTATTTTCCACAAAAAAACTTCGTATAGTCAGTACAAAACCAAATGGGAATCAGTTAGGACATAAAGGTAAATAACCTTAGAAATGACTGACACACCAAACAAAATCATTGACTTAAAGAGCGACTTTTGCAATAAATGTGGTCAATCATTGAGCCATGAAACCTTAATTTTAAAAGCCAAACGTCGAGTTATTAAGCTTCCATCTATCCAACCAATTTTTGAGGAATATCGACAATTTTTCTTGCCAATATCCTAATTGTCAGCACGAGCAAATTACTTAATTTCTGTTTGGCACAAATGCTCCAATTCAATATGGAAGTAGTGTATAAGCTCTTATAAGATACTTTTCTGTTTATCAGTATGTACCTTTTGGATGTTTAAAAAGTCTATTCTTTCAGGTTTTTTCCTTACCACTTAGAGGGTACTGTTGGTAATATTTTGGAACGCTCAGCTCTAAAATGTCAAGGTTTTTACCAAAATATTAAAACAGAAATTTCTAAAAGTAAAGTTGTTGGTTCTGAAGAAACAGGGGCTAAGGTCAATGGCAACAAACGGTGGTTTTGGGCGACCGTCGTGCGGTTTGGCAAATCGTCTTAAATACTTTTATGGTGATTTCCGACAATCGAGGTTCAAAGACTATTAATGATGTTTGGAAAAAAGTTTTACCTAATGCCACAATTATTTCTGACCGTTGGGCTGCCCAACTAAAAATTATTCCAAAAAACCATCAAATTTGTTTAGCTCATCTACTTCGGGCCCTCATTTTTTTGGAAGAATCAGAAAAACATACATTTGATACTGAATTTAAACAGCTACTTGTCGATGTTTTTGACGATAGAAAAACCCTCTTCAAAAATAAACAACCTTGTCAAACTAATTCCAATGAGGCAATTTTATTTGAAAAAAGGTTTAACGACCTACTTCTGATTACAATTGACCAAGAAAATATGCTCTAACTGCCACTTTTATATTTACTTAAATCTCAGCTGATGAAAGTAAAATCTGCCAAAATTTGGTAGTAGCAAAAATGTAGAGCAGGATGCTTCAGATTTAGAATATTTGAGCAAAAAAGCTTTAAAAACGATAAATCAGGACAAATTTTATAGTTTTTAGGACAAATTAGACAATCCTTTACAGACTTTAGCTCAATTAGTGTTTATAATTTTGTTTTAAAATTTTTCTTCTTTAAAAATTTTAAAGTCAAGATGATTTGATGCATTTGATAATTTTAGAGCCAATAATATCATTTGATTACAATCTATCTTTTAAACAAACTATTTGCATCAAAATGTCAATAATTAGGATAGAAGTACTTTAGACGTTTTGAGTTTTCAGAGTAAAAATTAATATCTGTATGAAGGTTTTAAAGTAAAACCATTAGATTTTTAAAGTAAGCAAGGAATGAGATATCAGAAGGTTCGTTGCAGCGACAACGACCACCCTATAAACAATTCATAGTACTTGAATTTGCAAATAGAAATTGTCCAAATTCTTTAATCCAATTTTATCAAAACTCGACATTAACGTTTAGATTTTTTAACATTTACATATCAAGTTATTTGCCTTTAAATTAAAATTTTAATAAAATGAAAAATTGTTTTACTATTTCAAAGTTAATCCATTGTACTTTAATTATGTTCACAATTGCTTGTTTTGATGTTTCTGCTCAACAAGCCAAAAAAATTTCACTCCAAGGTTTCTTAAAAGATGCCAATGGGAAAGCCGTACCAGATGGCCAACAAAGTATTACTTTTAAGCTTTACGCAGTAGCAAGTGGAGGAAATGAAGAATGGAGCGAAGACCAAACACTTAATGTATTTGGTGGGGTTTATAGTACAAATTTGGGTGCAAAACCTAACACTGTTCCTAATGGCGTTACAGATTTTGGTAATTTATCATGGGGAGTAAAAACCTATTACGTTGGCGTAACTGTACAAGGGACAGAGCTTACTCCACGCACTGAGCTTACTTTTGCTCCTTATTCACTTGGGTCTCCCAAAGCACAAGAAGTTGTTTGTTCAGGAGCTGTTGGAGATGTTAAATATTCGATATTGAATCCTACTCAATTTGCAGCAGTAAATGGTAGTTGTTGGGTGCCAATGGATGGGCGTGCTTTGGGCATAACTGATAAATTAAGACAGATAACTGAAATGACTGCGATTCCAAACGGAGGAGGACTATTTATTAGAAGTCAAGAATTCTCAAACAGTGAAAATTATGACCCCGATAGAACCTCATCTTCACCAATTGCTGCCCTACAAGAACAAAGTTTTGCGAGTCATCAACATGAAGCAAGTTTAGCATTTAGTGGAAATACTACTACAGGTGGTAGTCACACACATAATTACGATGATTATACTTTTTCTGCTTATCAACCTTATGGAGCAGGTCACAATGCTGCATGGGGTAATAACAATGCTGAAAGAAATGTAATCACAAGGCGAGTTACCATAGCTTCAGGTGACCATAATCACTCCTATTCTGGAAATGCTACAGGAATTACCAACAACACAGGACAACAAGAAACCCGCCCCAAAAACTTGAACCTTTGGGCCTATATACGTATCAATTAATCAAAGTAGTTAAATTATAAAAATTTACCATCATGGAAAAGAGAATAAAATATGTTCTCTGGTTTTGGCTTATATTATTTAGTTGTCAGAAGGCTAATGCCCAAACTGATACACTCTGTAACCCAAACGAAAATATTAAAATATTTGGCGAATTATATTTTAACTATGGTTCCGTGACAAATGCATATTCGGCATATAATAGGTCGAATATGGCGATAGGGCAACCTTTAGTATCGCCCCAAAGTATGATATCACAAAAAAACCAAGCAGGTTTTGGGGTTTATAGCCCGTGGTATTTACCGCCACAGCCACCACAATTGGTTGCAACTCAAGGAGATTTTAAAGACCGTATCAAAATCTCGTGGAATGTAAACCCGCTTTCTCCTACAGCTACTGGATTTATTATATCCCGTGATGGCTCATTCGTTGCTGAGGTGAGTGAAGATATAAGAGATTTCCTTGATTTTAATACACAAGCAGGTGAGTTTTATGAATATAGCATTAAAGCAAAAAATGTATTTGGTGTTGGTAGCCCAAACACCGCCGTAGGTTTCGTCAATCCAAATGGAGTTGTGAGTGGTAAAATAGAAACCAATTCGGGAAATCCTGTTCCGGGAGTCGAAGTCCGCCTTACGCCACTTACGGGAAATTCTATTACGTTAGATGGTATAGATGACGAACTCTGTATTACTTATAACAAAGAGTTTCCGACCGATAAATTTACCGTTTCAGCCTATGTAAAAATTGGGGCTGGTAATAACGAATCAGGTATCATTGACTGGGGAAGTACTTTATATAAGAACTGGTGGATTACAACATGCAAAAGCTCCGAAGGAAAAGGTTATATTTTTCATATCGGAAACGGTTCTGGTAGTGATAGCTTAAAGTATATTATTCCAGACCTCATTACCAACCCTGAGCTACCTAACGAGTGGCATCAGATTACGATGGTTTATAATGGGACGGCAATGTCAGTGATGGTTGATGGAAATTTTATAGGTACAAAGCCTGCCTCTATTTCTCGTACCAAAAACTACATGAATATCGGTAGTAAAATAGGTTCAGGTGGTTTCTTTAGTGGAAAAATAGATGACGTTAGAATTTATAACCGTCCGTTGACCCAAACAGAAGTCAATTCAACCAAAAACCGGTCGGTATCAAAATCTGAATCTGGCTTGGTTTCATACTGGAAAATGGATGAAGGTGTCGGAGAAAAAGTATTTGATAATACTATGATCCCAACTAACGCCAATATCTATGGTGGAGCTAAGTTTTCCTCGGATAAGCCAGAGGTTTACAGTTCAGGTATCAGTGATGTAACTGGCTACTACATCATTGACGGAGTCAATTACAGCACATCTGAAAGCTTCAGAGCAACACCTATGAAAAACTTCGATTTTAACTCTGCCATTGAATTTAATGCGGCTGATAAATCCTATGGAAACTTAACAAACTATGATATCCCGGATACCTCAACAGTTGAAGTTTTATTTCATCCATTTGATTTGAAATCTCGTCAAACAATTTTATCAAAAGGCAGCTTATATGAACTTTATTTGAATAACGCCAAACTATACCTAAACATCAACGGTAAAGAGAGTGACTTAGGCACAATTAAAGCAAAATATTATCATGTAGCCGTTGCGATGGACAATAGAGCGGGAACAGCTAAGGTTTACTTAGAAGGCGAATTGGTAACAACTGTTTTGTTTACAGGGGTGTCAAATTGGGCGGTGGGTAATTCGTGGCTATTGGCCACCAACTCAACTGATGCCCAAACAGGAAGCTTTTATACAGGTTTAGTTGATGAAGTAGCTATTTATAAAACAGCATTGCCACAAAGCGAAATTCAAAGGCACTTTGTAATTGGTATTCCTCAAGATTCTACAACATCTTTATTATATAGCTACTTTGATTTGAACGAAGGGTCTGATACAAAAATATTTGATTATGCAGCTATAAATTTTGGTGCTACAGCTCCTCGGGAGGGCATACTTACCAAAGCCAATTGGAGCAATAATGTAAAGAGAAGCCTAAGTAAAGCACATGAATTTCAACCAAATTTGCGGGTTGTAAACTTAAATAGTAGTAATACATCAATAGGAAATGTTGACTTTAGAGACATTTCAACAGTAAATCTTTCTGGATATGTACGTTTTGCAAATACCTTTTGCTTTGAAGATAAAATAGAAATTTTGGTAAATGGAAAATCTTATTTTCCACAAATATTTACAGATAAGGAAGGGAAATGGTCAGCAGATTTCGAGCCAGGCTCAAGTATCAAACTTAATGCAAACTATAAGGACCATATATTTTCTCCAAGTTTTTTTGAATTAAGAAAGATACAAGCCCCAAAGGCAGGAATTGTATTTTTGGACAACACCAAACGATCCATTCGTGGGCAAATAGCTGGAAACGAAGTATGCAAAAAATCAATTATTCCGACAGGCTCTAAGGTAGTAATAAAAATTGAAACGTTGGATGGTTGTTTTACCAAAACTGATACTTTGAAAAACCCTAATGGCAAATTTGTTTTCAATGATTTACCTGCAAGTGCATTTAAAGTGAGTGTTGTTGAACATTCAAATCCAATAATTTATGAATATTTCCAACAAATTGGAGGTCAAGAAGTTGATTTAAGAGATAAAGCAACAGACACAACAGACTTTATTTATGTCAGTCCGCCAAAGGTAGAAATTTCAGCGTTTCCTTCTGTTAGTTGTAATAGTCAAAATATAGCCTTACTTCAACAAACTACCAATAAAAATAACTATAAACTTTACAGTAACAACATTAGAGTTTATGAAGAATATATTGGTACTACAACCGAAAAATGTTATTTGGATAATTTTGATTTAAAAATAGATAATCAAATTGCTGATGTTGCAGAAAAACTCGAAGTATCATCTGATTCTACTGTATATGTTTTAAAATATCCGGCTGGACTACCAAAAATGACAGAACCTTATGAGAAGACACTGACTGTTACTTGTAATGTAAACGGAGCAGAAAATACATCTTTATTAAAAGCTGTAGTGTTAGGTGAAATTTCATTACCAGGCACATTTACAACAACAGCTCCAAAGAAACCTTTGTTTGTACTACGTGACCCACCAGGAGATGCCAGTTTTGCAACTATTTCTGCCGCAACAACTTTTTGTAATTCAATTTCAAATGCTAAGCTTACGTCTTCAACGGGGGGCGTGGAAATAGATGTAGATTTAGGTTCTAAAGTAATTACTTACGCAGGTTCACCGTTTGGAGGTGTCATCAATGAAAATGAAAGCATTGCTAATGACAACATAAAAGGTACATATAGTACCCTTACTTCAAAAGAAAATTCTTTAGAAACTTGTACTACTATAAGTCGGGCTCATTCAACTTCTGATGCTCCAGAAGGAGTAGGAGAGGACGCTGATTTGTATGTTGGTGCTGCAACAAACTTTGAAATTGGAGGAACTATCACCCTTTCATATAATGACTCAACTTGTAAGTTTGTAAAAACAAATGGTATCAGAGTTGCCCCTAATGGGTTTTCTACATTTTTTAACTATTCGCAACATCAAATATTGAATGATGTTATACCAACATTAGAATCAGTAGGAAAAATCGAGGACGCAGAAAATTGGAAAAAAATAATAAATGATAACCGTAATGCAAAGAAAAATGCAGTTTTAAAAGAAAATATTTCTTTTGATGGATTGGGTGTATTAGAAGATGAAATAACAATAGACGAAACTACGGTTACAACCGTAACATCCGAAATTACTTGGACTAAAGAAATGAGTGAGACTATCGGCTTTGAAGTTTTTGATGTAGGTACAACAGTTAGTTATTCTGTTGAGTTAAGTGGTTCAAAAAATACAAGCAACACAAATACCTCAACCAAAAGTCGCACAGTTTTTTATACCCTAAAAGATGATGATGTTGGAGATAATATTTCGGTAAACATAAAGAAAGATAATGTATATAATACTCCAGTATTTGAATTAGTAGCTGGTGAAACAAGTTGTCCTTGGGAAGAAAATACACGTCAAAGAAGTAAGCCTGTTTTAACATCACTAAATGGATTGTTAAAATCAAATATCGCAGCAAATACTCCAGCAGTCTTTGAGTTAGAATTAGCAAACCTTAGTCCAACAGGGGAGGAATGGGATTATGAACTTGGTTTAGAAAATGGAACGAACCCAAAAGGTGCAATTATCAAAGTTGATGGGCAACCATTAACTTCACCAATTACCTACCGAATTGCTGGTGGGGGAAAAGCAAGAGCAATTATGACCATTGAACGTGGTTCTAATTCCTACTCTCATGAAGGCATTGAAGTAACTCTTAAAACGCCTTGCGAATCAGAACATGACTCATTATTTGTTTCAAGGCTATCTTTCGATGTATCTTTCATTGAGCCATGTAGCCCTGTCGATATCAAATTTCCACTTCAAGATTGGGTGGTAACGCCTGGCAACGAAAACAAATTAAGTATAACTCTTAATGAATATGATAAAGCTGATGAAGACTTAAAACTTATTCGCTTACAATATCGTCCAATCGGTGGTGATGGTTCTTGGATAACTATCAATGAAACTTCAAAAGCGGAGTTAGGCGATATTTTCACTATCAAAGATTGGAATACAGAGCTATTGAAAGATGGTATGTATGAAATTCGAGCGTTGGCCGAATGTAAAAATGTGAATCTTGCACCTGGAATTTCAACAGTTATTAAAGGAGAAGTTGCTCGAAACCCACCCATACTCGTTAGTATTCCCGAACCAGGAGATGGCACTTGGGATCCCGGTGATGAAATTTCTATTACTTTCAACGAAACCATTGATTGTAATAATGTATTTCAAGCTGATATTTTAGCCAATAATACGATTGGACTTTACGATGCCACTACTAATGCACTTGTTGATGCGACTATTGTTTGTACAGGCAATAAAATTGTCATTACACCTAATATCAGCACAGCATTGTTTGAGAACCGGATATTTAGAGTAGTAGTAAGCGGTAAGGATTATGACGATGCTATGTTAGCTCAAAATCCTAATCATAGGAGGGCGGCTATCAGAGATAAGGCAGGGAATATGATTGCCAAAACCATTAAATGGGAGTTTGCAGTCAATCAAAATAACCTTGAATGGATAGGTACTGATATAATCGAAACCAACGAAGTATTGAAACCATTCTCAGTAAAACGTCAAGTTCGCAACCGTGGCGGTAGTATCGCCAGTTTCCGTATGGAAAATGTGCCTTCATGGTTGACAGTAACGCCTTCGACTGGTACATTAAATCCAGGTCAGACAGCAGATGTAATGATTACATTCCAACAAGACCTCTTGATTGGTGATTATGCGGCGACATTTAATTTGGTTAGTTCGAAAGGAAAAGAACCTATGAGTATTGACTACCGTGTGCGTTGTCCGCAACCAAACTACGTGGTCGATAATCCCTCTCAGTATGTGAGTTCGATGAACATTGTTACCCGATTGAGCATTTTTGATAAGTTCTCAGTTGACCCATCTGACATAGTGGTTGCAAAAATTAATGGGCAAATCAGGGGTGTTGGAAAAGTTGCCTACTACCGAAATATACCTGCTACAGATGCAACTATTGATGGCCTTACTGGCAAACCAAAAGATGAAAGCAACCGTTGGTTGGTGTTTATGACTGTCTTTGGAGATGATGCTGATAACGACAAACCTCTTGAATTCCATGTATGGGATGGCGATAAATGTAATGAATATATTGAGGTAATCAATAGAATCAATTTCCAAACTGGAAATTTAGTGGGTAGCCCGATTACCCCCGATACTATTCAAGTAATCAATGTCGTCAAGAAATGTATTCCATTAAATAGGGGTTGGAACTGGGTATCATTTAACCTTAATTTGCCCGAAGGCAATACTGTAACGAACGTACTTGCCTCAATGAAGTTCAAGCAAGGTACAATCATTAAAAGTGAAGATTTTAGTGCGAAATATTATGATAGTCCAATCAATGGTTGGAGAGGAGGTTTGACAAACATTACACCACAAAAACGCTATATGATTAATGTTTCTCAGAAAGACACCATATGTATAAAAGGTAGTCCATATCTGACTGATGAATTCCCGATTACGATCTCTCCAAGCTGGAATTGGGTAGGTTATGTACCTTCAACGGGTATGACGGTTACTCAAGCGTTCCAAGGCTTAACTCCTCTTAATGGTGATATTATCAAAAGTCAAACCTTGTTTGCCCAATATGTGGCAGGTATTGGTTGGATTGGTAACTTGAGTTTCTTAGAACCTCTCAAAGGGTATCTATTGAAAATCAGCAATTCTGGAACATTGGTCTATCCGACAGGTACTACTAACAAACCTATAAAAGAAATTAGTCCAACGGCTTTAGCGGTACAAGCAGCCCAAGAAGCTCCAATGACTTTTGATTTCACGAAGTATCAACTCACCATGAACCTAATTGGTAAAGTAAATGGATTGACAATTGATGCTGATGACGAATTAAGAGCATATATTAATGGGCAATTGGTTGGGGTAAATAAATCAATCGCTCACACAAAAGAGAGATTGTTTTTCCAAACAATTTATTTTGAAGATGAATCGAATATCAACTTTAAATTATATAAAGCTGATAGAAAGAAGGAATATGCTCTCAATAGAACGATTCCGTTTAAATCGGAAACATTAGCTGGCTTTGTTGAAGCTCCGATTGTATTTGACTTAGAATCTGCTAATTTAGTGCCGATTACGATTGATATCAAAGACCAATTCATTTGGCAACCATCTAAGATTTTCCCAACAGTTTCGATTCCAACCGCGGTTAGCGGACAGTCAACAGCTTGTGGTTCATTTACATTCAATAGTGTTTTACCGCTTAGTACGGAAACAAAACCTGTATGTGTTTCACAAACAGGTTTTGAAGGAAACATGACAGGTGTAATGAGAATCAACTACAATGAGCGTTCGTCCTTCGTTTCAAGCAATGACGTACTTTCCTTTGTCAATCCTGCAACAAGTCTAACAGTCGGTTGTGCCACGTTTGATAGTCAATTCAATGTCTTTAACATAACTGTAAAAGGAGGTGTTACTTCAACCGAAATACCGATTGATGTAAAGTATTACTCAAGTCTAATGAAAAAGACTTTTGTGGTAAAATCAGGTATAACCTACAAAAACAATAAAGAATTGGGTGATTATATTATACCAGCACCTTTAGATATTTCTCCCTTATCAATCACAAACAATAATGGCGTCATTACGGCGGTTTTACGTGATACATCATGGACTGGCAAGTACTGCGTAGATGCTTTTGCCTTAAACTGTCCAAACTTTGGTGATGGTCAAACAACATTCTGTTTTCAGCGAATTAAACAAGGTGGTTGTCTTGATGTAGTGGTGCGAAACGTTACCGAAGGTAATAATGATGTCGTAAAAGCAGTTTCAATTTCATCTCAAGTTATTGTCAACTCGGGTATTCGTCTAGAATACAAAGGCGGCAATAGAATTGAACTGAAACCGGGCTTTGAAACAAAATCGGGAACAGTTTTCACAGGAAAAATAGAAGGTTGTAGTAATTAAAACTCAAAAACAGAGAGAAATGTCGTTTAGTTAAGGAATTTTATGCACCTGTTGAGGAAATTTAAGACTTTGACTAAACGACATTGTTGTGGGGAAAAACAGACTGTGGATTAAACTGTGTCAAGTAAAATTTTTTCTAAAAATACTAATTAGGTGTTGCTGAAAAAGTCATAACTATTTGACTATCAAATATATAGGCAGATATTTTTTTGTAAAAGTGCAAGGATATTCGTATATTTAAAGAAAAAACCTTGCAGATGGTCAACTATAAATCTGAGAAACAACTGTCAATATTTGATTTTAAGACTGGTTTCGAAAGCAAATTAGATGCAAACAATAGATGGGTACGCTTATGCTCATTACTTGATTGGGATAAGCTATCAAGTATTTATCATAAAAGTTTGAGTACGCAAATGGGAGCTAAAGGGATAGACTCGAGAGTTGTCATTGGTGCATTAATTATCAAATACCTCGAACGTAAAGATGACAGAGGCACCATCGAAGCTATTTCGGAAATCCCCCTATATGCAATATTTTTTGGGTTTTGACCATTTTGATTCCAAGCCAATATTTGACCCAAGTTTATTTGTAAGTATTCGTAAGCGTTTAGGGAATGAATCCATTGAGGAGATGAATCAAATCATTATCAAACAAGCTTTGACTTTGAGCCAAGAAGCAAGGCCTGCTGAAGATTCAAGAAAAAATGAAGAAGAAGAAAAGGATAATTTAAAGCAGAACGAATCCACAGAAAAACCTTTAACAAACAAAGGCAAACTTCAAATGGATGCCACCGTAGCCGATGCTTACATCAAGTTTTCCACTGATTTAGGTTTGCTGAATGATAGTCGAGAAAAGTCAGAAGAATTGCTTGATAAATTATGTAAAAGTTTGTCAATTGGCAAACCCCGAACTTATAGAATTAAGGCTCGTAAAGAGTGGATTAACTTATCTAAAAACAAGAACAAGCAGAAAAAGGTAATCAGAAAAGGCATTAATCAGCAGCTATCGTATCTAAAAAGGAATCTACAATCAGTAGATAAGATACTGATTAATAATCCTTTAGCACTAAATGAATTAACAAAAGTGGAATATAAATATTTATTGGTCATCGATGAGCTTTATCAGCAGCAGTTCGAAATGTTTAGACAAGGCAAAGTTAAATACAACCTTAATAAAATAATGGCAAAAATCTCTGATACAAGTGAGTCATGGATAGCTGGTATTTTCTTTGTAATGAATATCCTCAAACTAAGTAAGGATTTTTTGTGCCTATTCTTAATTCGACTCACAAACGTGCTTTTTCAAAAAAACAATCCTATTTCCAATATTCTAACTCGCTCTAGTTTAGACTTGACACAATTTAGAAAACACTCCCATTATTCCAAATTTGCCAGTAGTTCTTTCAATTCTTTTTCAGAGATATTATCTTTTACTTGCTTGTCGTAGATGGTAAGCAATATAACTTCTTCATTATCAGTAACAGCGTAGGTAATAATTCTTGACCCACCGCTTTTGCCCTTACCTTTGCTTTTGATGGCCAAGCGTATTTTGTAGCAATCTTGACCCAATGGTGTGCCGAGTGTTGGGTTCTCTTGGAGTTCTTCCCCAAGTGTAGCCAATTCTTGCCGAAGCGAAGTATATTTTTTAAGTAATGCCTTAGCATCACGCTCGAAACTTCGGGCAAGTCTAACGCTATACATCCGCTAAAAATTCGGTCAAAGTTCTTAATTTTATTTTACCTTCACGGTGTAGCTTGGCATCTTGTAGACCCTCTTTTATTTTGGCTTTTAGTTCTGCTTTGCTCATAGGTTCGTCTTCTTCAATAATCATCAAAGCCAATTTAGCCCTATCTTTTTGTGGCAACTGCCTTGCTAATTCCGCCAACTGGCTAAGTGTTAGTTGAATGTTGGTACTAAAATTTAGTGTTGCTTCCATGTTAAACAGAATAGGCTTGTTGTGCTTTGGTATCCTTGATTACGGTATCAATCAAGAAAAATAGTTTATCTTTTACCGTAGGTACAAGGTTTTCAATCTCTTGCAAACGTTGTACGGTTTTTTTATCGAAAGAGGCGTTTTGTCCTTCACCTACCAAATAATCTAAACTAACCCCAAACGCATCAGCATTTTTTTTAGCAGTATCAATTGAAGGGACGGCTTCGCCACGCTCGTACTTGCCAATCATAACCCTTGAAACTTGGCTAAATTGAGCCAGTTCACTTTGCGACCAACCTTTTTCATCTCTTAAATTCGTGATGATTTTACCTGTATTCATGTCTTATTAGATACAAAAATGCTTGCAAATGATTATATAAGTCAAATTTACGAAACTATCGGATAAATAAAAATCAAATAGACGTTTGTAAATTGTTTATTGATAGATAACTTTTTATTTGATAAGAACAGAAAAATATTTATAATTATTTTTTCAATGTAGATAGCAGAAATAAAAAAGCGTTTAAGCATCAAAGACTTCTTGTACCAATATGGCATGGTGTCAGACAGTCAGCAAGGTCTCAGTAAACACGTATCTTTAAAAAAGGAAGTATTATTGTTGGGTAGCGTTCCACCATTATCCATAACCACAACGAAGTGCCGCCTAAGCGATACCTTAATCGAGCAGTTTAAAGCTAATGAACTAAGCGTAAGAGTCTGTAAAGGCATAGATCACCTTGTGAGTAGAGGTTTAGACTGGCAAATCCTACGAGATAAAGCAGGGCTACAATTAAAATACAATGTCGACCGAGCCAAAAAAATGAAAAACTGTTTATTATTCCCTTTACGCCATTCTGAGATTTTCTTTATAAACCGTCGAAAAACAGCGTTACTAAACTAAATGCTTGGTTATTAAGTATTTCACAGCATTTTACTATTTACTCTGTACATTTTTGTATAAACCCAATGAATCCGCTATGGTTTTAGATTTGTTTGAAGATGATTACTATTCAGATTCTTATGATATTTTAGGCTTTTGTAGTTAAACTGATTTTTTTGAATTTGGAATTAAAATTGACATTCCCCAAGATAAAGTTAAGAGAATAGAGCTTGATTTTTCAAATAAATCTTCAACGGTAAAAATGATGATTGATAATTCTTTTTTTAGTCATTAAATCAAAGAAATTTATTGGATTCAAAATCAGAATCGTTTAAGAGGGAATATGTAGAAAATATAATTTTTTTTATTTAACATAAGAAAAATTATAAAACAAAACATATGCTGCTAAATTGACCTG
>JAFEIL010000476.1 GCA_017495105.1 Emticicia sp.
TGAAGTGATTTTCCTATTTGGTAAAATCTAAAAGGTAATTTTCAAGGGAAGCCTAGTTTGTCTTTTTTTATAAGTAATGAGGCAATATTAATCGATAAATTAAAATGGTATAAATTATTAATTTTAGTATTTTATCGCTGCTGCGAACGGTCTTTTGACTCAATATTTAGAAACTTTATAAAGATTGGTTTTTCATCCAAAAAAACCCAATTTTTTATAAAACTGTATTTTCCTTATTACAATTACAACAAGTACAAATTGCAAATGCTCGAAAAATAGATTCGGACATTTGCACTTGTAGCCATTTATTTTTTCAGATCTCCATCAACCAATCGCCAAATATTTAGTGGATTATCGGACTTTAGTTCATCAATTAGGAGACTATCGGGAAAATTCTGGTAACATACAGGACGAGTAAAACGTGTAATAGCCATCGTTCCGACCGAAGTACTTCTCGAATCGGTTGTCGCAGGGAAAGGCCCGCCATGCACCATTGCATGCGAAACCTCCACTCCTGTCGGGAAACCATTAATCAAAATTCTACCAACTTTCTGTTCCAATATTTCTATTAAATCTGCATATTCAGCCAAATCTTCGGGCGTTCCATGAACAGTTGCCGTTAGGTGCCCTGTTAAGCTTTGAGCGGCTACTAGTAATTCATCTTTTGTATTGGCTTCAACTACCAAACTTGTTGGTCCAAAAATTTCTTCTGATAAATGAGGATTTTGTGTAAAATCTTCAATCGAAGCATGGAAAATTACAGGCTCAACGGCAGTAAAACCTTCGGGTGCTTTTCCTATACCAATCACTTTTGTGAAGTTTTTGGCATTTTCAATACCATTTAAATACGCATCGCGTATGCCTGTTGTGAGCATTACACCACCAGTACTGGTGCTGGTGTGCTGTTCGAGGGCCGCAATAAATGCTTCATTTTTTTGTAATAAAAGCATTCCTGGATTTGTACAAAACTGTCCAACGCCCAAAGTAACCGAACTCACAAAATTCTGGGCAAGCGTCGCTCCGTTTGCTTCAAGGATGCGAGGCAATATGAATACTGGATTTACACTTCCCATTTCGGCATAAACTGGAATCGGTTCGGGGCGAGCTGCGGCAGCGTCATAAAGTGCTTTTCCTCCTTTGTACGAACCAGTAAAACCGATAGCTTTTATATTTGGGTATTTTACCAGTGCCAAACCTATTTCGTGTCCATCATCAAATAATAATGAGAAAACCCCATCAGGCATATTAGTTGCAACGGCAGCTTTTTGAATGGCTTTTCCCACAAGTTCAGATGTACCTAAATGTGCAGGGTGAGCTTTAAAAATAACAGGGCAACCAGCCGCCAATGCTGAAGCTGTATCGCCACCTGCTACCGAAAACGCCAATGGAAAATTACTCGCACCAAAAACTCCAACAACGCCAAGCGGACGCTCAGCCGAGCGAATATCGGGGCGTGGTAATGGTTGACGGTCAGGTAAAGCGGAATCAATTCGGGCATTTATCCACGAACCGTCTCTTAACAGTTGAGCAAACAAACGAAGCTGACCAGTTGTGCGTCCACGCTCGCCCATTGCACGACCTTGCGGAAGTCCAGATTCGGCTATGTATCTTTCGATGAGTGCATCGCCCAAGTTTTCTATTTCTTCGGCAATTTTCTCCAAAAACTCGGCTTTTTGTTTTCCTGATTGTTTTCTGTAAATCTGAAAAGCTTTTTCGGCTTTTTGGGCAGCAAGGCTTAATTCGTCAACAGTAGCTTTATAAAACAATGGAGCGAGGGTCTCGCCATTGGCTGGATTAATGGCTTGAATAGCTACCGTTCCTTCCGAAAAAGTTTCAAAACCAATAATATTTCTTCCTGTGAGTTGCATTTATGGGGCTAATAATGAGTTTAAAAAGAGAGTAAATATCAAAGCTATTTCATTTCAACGGTATTGATTAATGTACCTATACCTTCGATACTGATTGTGACCACATCACCTACTTCGAGTGTAAAATCATCGTGTGGAACAATACCTGTTCCTGTCATCAGAAAACAACCTTGTGGAAAAGACATTTCACGAAATAAATATTCTACTAAATCAGTATGCTTTCGTTTCATACGATTGATTTCAATAGAATCAGTAAAAAGTGGGATATCATATCGCGAGATTTCTAATGTGATTTTTGAATCACTATCAATCGGACTGCCAAAAATAGCAATACATGGTCCGATAGCTGCACTTTTATCATAAGATTTGGCTTGCGGCAAATAAAGGGGATTTTCGCCCTCAATATCTCGCGAACTCATATCATTTCCGACTGTATAACCCGAAATCTGTCCTTTTGAATTAATAAACAATGTAAGTTCTGGCTCTGGCACATTCCATTTAGAGTCTTTTCTGATTCTTACTGCTTGCCCAGACCCAACCACTCGCTGAGGAGCGGACTTAAAAAATAACTCTGGGCGTTCGGCATCATAAACTCTATCATAAAAATTATCACCACCCGCTATTTTCGATTCTTCCATGCGTGCATTACGGCTACGCAGATACGTTACGCCCGATGCCCAAACTTCCTGCGACTGAATCGGTGCTTGCAAGCCATTATCTATTAGAGATTTATATTCAGCGGCGGCGGGTAAGATTTGAATTTCTCGTTGCAACTCAAAAAATAAATCTTCCCGATTGATAAACAAGTCCCAATCAGTGTGCCGAGAGATATAGTAATGCCCTTTATGTTCGATAACGAACCCTTGTATGGTTTTATAAATTTTCATGAAGTAAAATGTACATTTATTAGAACCCAATATTAATCAAAAAGAAGCATATTCGGTATTTTTTTATGACTACTTTTTTGAAATCGCCGTGCAAAAAACTAAAAGGTATCAAATTTTTTCAAAAAAGTTTGGAAATACAAACGAAAGTAAATTTCTTTGTCACAGAAACTGTTCGCATTTAGCGAATATTCGCAATCAGAGAATATTTTTGAGGAAAAATAATATAGTTCTAATTTACCCAGTTTTTATTCTGCTCGTATAAAATGAGTGGAGAAGGATTTGTTACGAACAACCAAAGCCTTCTTCACACCAAGTGAATAAGGCTTTTTCCTTATCAAATGATTATTTTAAATTTTAATAAAGTTTTTAAATTAAATATGGAACTAAATAAATTCAGTCGCACCCTTACACAAGAAATTCATAACCCTGCAGCCAAAGCCATGCTTTATGGTATTGGTTTGACAGAAGAAGATATGCAAAAAGCCCAAATCGGTATCGCAAGTACTGGTTACGAAGGAAATACTTGTAATATGCATCTTAATGGGTTGTCAGTTCACGTAAAGAAAGGCATCCAAGAAAACGGAATGGTGGGTTTGATTTTTCACACTATCGGTGTTTCGGATGGTATGACTAACGGTAATAACGGCATGAGTTATTCATTACCAAGTCGTGATATTATCGCAGATTCGATTGAAGATATCGTGGCCGCTCAATGGTACGATGGTGTAATTGCCGTTGTTGGTTGTGATAAAAATATGCCTGGTGCGATGATGGCAATTGCTCGCTTGAACCGCCCGGCAATGTTGGTTTATGGAGGAACAATCCGAACTGGATTGTATAAAGGCAAAAAGCTTGATATAGTATCGGCTTTTGAAGCATTAGGTCAAAAATTTGCTGGCACAATTTCTGACGAAGACTACGAAGGAGTTATAAAAAATGCAATTCCGGGTGCGGGTGCTTGCGGTGGAATGTACACTGCCAACACAATGGCTTCGTCAATGGAAGCAATGGGTTTGACCCTGCCTAACTCTTCGAGTTATCCGGCAACACACGAAGGTAAAAAAGCCGAGTGTATCGCAATCGGTGCCGCCATGAAAAATATGCTGGAAAAAAATATTTGTCCACGTGACATCATGACTCGCAAGGCATTTGAAAACGCCATGACGATGGTAATCGTTATGGGTGGCTCAACGAATGCAGTTCTTCACTATTTGGCCATTGCAAGTGCAGCAGGTATAGAGTTTACCTTAGATGATATTCAGGCTATTTCGGACCGTACACCATTAATTGCCGATTTGAAACCATCAGGTAAGTATTACATGGAAGATATGCTCGAAATCGGTGGTGTACCTGCTTTGATGAAATATTTGCTCAAAAAAGGCTTCATTCACGGCGATTGTATGACGATTACGGGCAAAACAATAGCCGAAAATTTGGAAGACGTACCAGATTTGGATTTTGAAGTACAAAAGATTATTCAACCAATTGAGTCTCCAATCAAGTCAACGGGTCACTTACAGATTCTTTATGGAAATTTGGCCGAAGGTGGAGCTGTTGCAAAAATCACAGGTAAAGAAGGCGAGAAATTTGAAGGAATTGCTAAAGTCTGCGACCGTGAAGAAGAGGTAATTGAATACTTAGAAAAAGGTGAAATCAAAGCTGGTCATGTAATCGTAATCAGAAACGAAGGTCCTAAGGGTGGCCCAGGAATGCCAGAAATGCTTAAACCAACGTCAGCCGTAATGGGTGCAGGTCTGGGAAATAGCGTAGCAATGATTACCGATGGACGTTTTTCAGGTGGAACACACGGCTTTGTAGTTGGCCACATCACACCAGAGGCTTTTGAAGGCGGAACAATAGCTTTAGTGAAAGATGGAGATAAAATAACGATTGATGCCGTTGATAACAAACTTATTTTGCACGTTTCAGATGAAGAATTGGCCGAACGTAAAGCTGCTTGGAGACAAATTCCATCAACATTTACGAGAGGGGTTTTAAGAAAATATATCAAAAATGTGAGTTCGGCCAGCGAAGGTTGTGTAACTGACTTGTAAGAGATACGGAGTACAACAAACCAAACATAAAATTTTATCCTAAAATATCTCAGACGTTATGGGAAATTTACTCGAAATAGAATTAAAGCAAGAAACACTCGTAACACCCGCTCAAGAGAAAGAAGGTCAAACTTTTCTTTCGGGAGCCCAAGCTATGATGGAGTGTTTGTTGGCTGAAAACGTAGATACAATTTTTGGATATCCAGGAGGGGCAATTATGCCAACTTATGATGCCCTTTATGACTATATTGATAGAATCAACCATATATTGGTTCGCCACGAACAAGGTGCTGGACACGCTGCACAAGGCTTTGCTCGAGTGAGTGGACGTACAGGAATTTGTTTGGTAACTTCTGGTCCTGGTGGCACAAACCTCATTACACCTATTGCGGATGCAATCATTGATTGTACGCCATTGGTTTGTATTGTAGGTCAAGTAAAATCGAATTTATTGGGTACCGATGCTTTCCAAGAAACAGACATGATTGGTGTAACTACGCCAGTTTGTAAATGGAATTATCAAATTACCGACCCGAACGAAGTGCCAGAAATCATGGCAAAGGCTTTCTTTATTGCAAAATCGGGAAAACCTGGACCAGTAGTAATTGATTTTGCTCGTGATGCACAAGCTGCAAAAATGACAAAACCATTCGTCTATAAAAAAGTAGAAAAAATGGTAAGTTATAATCCGCGAGTTGTGCCAAAACAAGAGCAAATCGAAAAAGCAGCTGAGTTAATTAATAAAGCCAAACGCCCATACATTTTATTCGGACATGGGGTTTTGATTGCTGATGCCGTTCAAGAATTACTTGATTTTGTTGAAAAAACTGATATTCCTTGTGCAAGCACATTACTTGGACTTTCGGCAATGCCAAACAATCACCCAAATTACATGGGTTGGTTGGGTATGCACGGTATGTATGCTCCAAACGTAATGACTGATGAATGCGATGTATTGATTGCCATTGGTATGCGTTTCGATGACCGTGTAACGGGCGATTCAACCAAATTTGCTCCACAAGCACGCATTATTCACATAGAAGTCGACCCTTCGGAAGTTGATAAAATTAAAAAAGCGGAAGCTCCAGTAATCGGAGATGCCAAAGAAGCCCTAAAAATGCTTATGCCTTTGGTGAAAAAAGGAGACTTTACTGGCTGGAAAAACGAATTCCGCAAACTTGATGTAAAAGAATACGATAAAGTTACACTCCGTGATTTAAGCCAAGAAGGAAAAATAAAAATGGCAGAGGTTGTGGCTTTACTTTCTGATAAAACTAATGGCGAAGCCTGCATCGTGGTTGACGTTGGTCAGCACCAAATGGTTACGGCACGTTATTACCAATTCAAGAAAGCAAATTCGTTCATCGCCTCGGGAGGACTTGGCACGATGGGCTTTGCCATTCCTGCATCATTTGGGGCTAAAGTTGGAGCTCCTGACCGTGAAGTTGTGGGAATCATCGGTGATGGTTGTTTCCAAATGACAATTCAAGAGCTCGGTACAATTGCTCAAAGTGGATTAGCCGTGAAGATGATTATCTTGAATAACAATTTCTTAGGAATGGTGCGTCAATGGCAACAGTTATTTTATGACAACCGCTACTCATTCGTGGAATTACAAAATCCAGATTTTATTACAATTGCTCGTGGTTTCGGTATTGATGGACACACTTGTTCGGAAAGAGAAACGCTAAGCGATTCATTGGATAAAATGCTGGAATCAAAGAAAGCGTATTTACTCGAAGTTATCGTAGAAAAAGAAGAAAACGTATTCCCAATGGTTCCTGCGGGAACAAGTGTGAGCGAGATTAGATTGGAGTAGCCCCCAAGCCCCCAAAGGGGGTATTAAAGGCATTAATAATTTTATTTACTTTATTCCCCCTCTGGGGGTTAGGGGGCTGTTATGACAACATACACTATTTGCGTATTTACCGAAAATACCATCGGATTACTCAATAAAATCACAATTATATTTACACGCCGCAGAATCAATATTGAGTCTCTGACGGTTTCAGAAACAGAACGTAAGGGTATTTCTCGTTTCACCATTGTTATCAAACACGAAAAACGTGAGGAGGTAGAAAAACTCGTACGACAGATTCGTAAAATCATTGAAGTTTTAGCCGTTTTTGGTTATCTCAACGAAGATATTGTTTATAACGAAATCGCTTTATACAAAATTTCTACCCCGCTGAATGGCAAATCTGTTGATGTCGAAACCATCAATAAAGTCTATAAAGCATGGGTTGTTTATTGGGGACTCGACTACGTTGTTATCGAAAAAACAGGCACTGAAACTGAAATTTTTGATTTCTTTAGGTATATAAAACCTCACGGAATTATTGAATTCGTTCGTTCGGGAAGGGTTGCAGTAGGTAAAACACCTCAAGGACTAATCGAATATTTACCAGAAGAAATCACCGAATGGGAGTATTATTTGTAAATTTGTTAATAAAAAATCATAAAAAATAAATTTTAGTTGTAGCATTCAATAAAACAAATTCAATAAAAATGGCAAAATTAAATTTCGGCGGAGTTGATGAGGAAGTAGTAACCCGTGAAGAATACCCTCTCGAAAAATCAAGAGAATTTTTGAAAAAACAGACCATTGCTGTAATCGGCTACGGTGTACAAGGCCCAGGTCAAGCAATGAACATGCGTGACAATGGTTTCAACGTAATAGTTGGACAACGCCCTGGCAAAACTTATGACAAAGCCGTTGCTGATGGCTGGGTTCCAGGAAAAACGCTTTTCGGTATCGAAGACGCATTGAAAAAAGGCACAATCATTTGTTTCCTTTTGTCGGATGCAGCTCAAATAGCTCTTTGGCCAACAGTAAAACAATACCTTAAAAAAGGCAAAACATTATATTTCTCTCACGGATTCGGTATCACATACAGCAAAAAAACTGGTATCAAACCACCTAAAAATGTTGACGTAGTTTTGGTTGCTCCAAAAGGTTCGGGAACTTCACTTCGTCGTTTGTTCGTTGAAGGGAAAGGACTAAACTCATCATTCGCAGTTTTCCAAGATGCTTCAGGTCATGCTCGTGAAACAGCAATCGCAATGGGTATTGGTGTTGGATCAGGTTATTTGTTTGAAACCGATTTCTACCGTGAAGTAACATCTGACCTTACAGGAGAGCGTGGAACTTTGATGGGTGCTATCCAAGGTATTTTTGCTGCTCAATACGAAGTATTGCGTGAAAATGGTCACTCTCCTTCTGAGGCTTTCAACGAAACTGTTGAAGAATTAACACAATCATTGATGCCACTCGTAGCAGAAAACGGAATGGATTGGATGTATGCCAACTGCTCTACAACTGCACAACGTGGTGCGTTAGACTGGTGGAAACCTTTCCACGATGCAACAAAACCTGTTTTCAAAAAATTGTATCAAAGTGTAAAATCACAAAAAGAAGCAACACAATCTATCGAACGTAATTCTCAACCAGATTATCGTGAAAAATTGGAAGTTGAATTAGCCGAACTTCGTGAGTCAGAAATGTGGCAAGCTGGTAAAACTGTTCGTAGCTTACGTCCAGAAAGAAACTAAGTTTTGTAATATAAGGAAGGCTTCGCTTTGAGCGAAGCCTTCCTTTGCATGATATATTTAAAAAAGCACAGAGTCAAAATCTCTGTGCTTTTTGTATATTTGAGCGTATTATATAATACACATCAAAACTTCATACAATGACATCAACAAACACTAAAAAAAATTCAGATTTTATTCTCCCCGATTTAGACAACATATATCTCGCCGCCGAGCGATTGCAAGGAGTAGCTGTGCATACACCTTTGATGCACAATTTGAATCTTTCAGAATGTTATGGAGCAAATATTTATCTTAAACGTGAAGATTTACAGGTTGTTCGTTCATACAAAATCAGAGGTGCCTATAATAAAATGGCGACCCTCTCGAAAGACCAACTTGCAAAGGGTGTAGTATGTGCCAGTGCAGGAAATCATGCACAAGGGCTTGCGTATGCTTGTAGAAAATTGGAGGTCAATGGAACAATCTTTATGCCCACGACCACTCCTGCCCAAAAAATCAAACAAGTCGGAATGTTTGGGAAAGAGTTTGTAAAAATCGAACTTGTGGGCGATACTTACGATGACGCTTTTTATGCGGCTAAAAAATATTGTGAAGAACAAAATGCAACTTTTATACATCCATTTGATGATTTGCAAGTGATGGAAGGACAAGGAACAGTCGGGCTTGAAATATTTAAAGACTCTAAATTCAAAATTGATTATTTGGTTTTTGCTATTGGTGGAGGTGGTTTAGCCTCGGGAGTATCGACAGTTTTTAAACAACTTTCGCCAAAAACCAAGCTTGTAGCAGTTGAACCACTTGGCTCGCCAACCATGAAGACAGCCTTGGAACAAGACCAAGTTGTTACGCTCAAAGAAATAGACACATTTGTAGATGGAGCAGCCGTAAAACGTGCAGGAGACTTAACTTTCCAAGTTTGTAAACAAAACCTCAATCACGAAATTTTGCTCATTCCCGAAGGAAAAGTTTGCTCAACAATTCTTCAGCTTTATAACGAAGAAGCCATCGTTGCCGAGCCAGCAGGAGCATTATCGGTTTCGGCACTCGACTTCATAAAAGATGAAATAAAAGGAAAAAATGTAGTTTGTATTATTGGTGGAGGCAATAATGATATTACCCGTACCGAAGAAATAAAAGAGCGTTCATTGCTTTACGAAGGACTAAAGCATTACTTCATTATACGCTTCCCACAGCGAGCTGGGGCATTTAAAACTTTCTTGAATGATGTACTTAGCCCAACTGATAATATTGTATTTTTTGAATATTCAAAGAAAACCGCCCGTGAACGTGGACCCGCATTGGTAGGTATTGAGCTCAAACAACAATCTGATTTTCAGCCACTAATTGAGCGTATGAACCAAAACAATATTCAGTTCGAATACATCAACGATAAGCCCGAAATTTTCGAGTTTTTGATATAGTTTATTACAAAAAGCATAATAAAAGAAGGGCTTTCATTATCTTTGTATCGTTAAAGCTCTTATTCTGATTCAATGTATTTACTTTTTATAGCATTATTTCTTGTTTTTCTTTGGCAAATTCATCGGAATACCTCGTGTATTTCCGAAAGCCTCAACGACTATTTAATCAAGTATTTCGTTGGATTGGTTTCTTGCATTATTCCAACAGGCTTTTTTTTATCTGAACTCAACCAACTTGGTCATGCGGTATCTTGGGGTTTAGGCATAAACTTTTCGGCTTTATTATTTTATTTCTTTTTTACAAAAATCTCCGAAAACCACCAATATTCGCTTTTTAATTCCCTTAAAAATATATCAAAAAGCCTTTTTAACATTTGGCAAACCCAAGGTTTTTTAGGCAAAGCTATATTTGGAATATTAGGTTTAGGCTTAGTAATTGTCAGTATTTTAAATTTGGGAATATTTTTCTTAACTTATCCTAACGAATGGGATAGCATGACTGGGCATTTGGTAAAATGTGCTTTATACCTCCAAAATGGTAACATGAATCGCCTACAAGGCACAACTTGGACGATTGATTTTTACCCAAATTCATTGCCAACTTTACAGATGTTTGGCTTTCATCTTTTTGGTGAGCAAGGATTTAAAGTTATTCATTACTTATCTTATTGGCTTTTTGCAATATCAGCTTACGGAATAACTTTTAAAATAACTAAAAGCAAATCTGCCTCCTTACTTGTTTTTTTACTTTCAGCTCTACTTCCAACGGCATTAGTACAAGCGACTACCACTGAAACTGACATCGTTTTGTCCGCCTATTTAGGATGTTTGACCTATTTCATGTTTTCGTTTAAAGACAAGCCTTCTCAGCTCAATGTTTCGCTTATTGCATTGATGTCAGGTATTTGGATTGGACATAAAGTTACCTTCTTACTAATTGCACCAGCGGCAATGGTTGTAGCGTTTCATACGGTTTTGCTAAAAAGGCAGTTTTATCAACATATCAAACTGTTTATAATTGTATTTATCACGGCAATAAGCATTTATGCCCTGCCAACTGGCTATATCAGTAATTTAAAAGAATCTAAAAAATTTAGTTTGGGAAGCCTTTCTGCACCCCAAATGGTGATGCAATGGCACGGCGTTGAGCATTATACAGGAAAAGAAAAAATCAAAAACTTGGCATACAATATTGGTCGCTATTCTTCTGATTTTTTAAATATGGATGGACTTAGAAGTTCGCCTTTAGGTAAAGAATTAAATGATATTGTACGATATTGGCCAAATAAAGCATTTAGGGAATTGAATCTTGAGGGTGGACACTTCACGGTTGTTTCATATTTTTCTTTTGAACATCCAGTAAGATTCTATCTCGAAAGACCTTTTTGGGGATTTATTGGCTTTGGCTTGATACTGCCATGCATCTTTTTTTTGGGTTGGAAAGTTTTGCAAAATTTTAAGAAATTAAATAGTGTAGAAAAAAGCTTTTTGGTACTTGGTTTTGCAGCAATATTACACTTTTTATCGCTGTGTTATTCAGCTCCTTATGACCCTATCAAGGCTCGTTATTTTCTGAATATGGCGGTTTGGTGCATGCCGATACTTTCGTTAATTGTCTTATCTTGGTTTCAGAGAAAATCAATCCTTAAAAACATATTCTTGATAAGCATTTGCTGTTTAATTGTTCTTTCGGCAATACCTGCAATTCTATACTTGCGTATTCATCCTGTTTTTGAGGAGAAAAATATCTTTAATACAACTCGTTTAGAATTGATTATGATTGCTCGACCTAATGTATACGAGGCCTACAAAAGATTTGACGAATTAGTACCGAAAGATGCCATAGTCGCACTCGGAACCCAACAAGAACACGAAGATTTTGAATATCCACTTTGGGGAGAAGACTTTAAACGAAAACTTATACCGATTCATCCATTTAGAAGTCTCGTAAAACCTATTCCTGCCGAAGCACAGTATTTATTTTATTCAAAAGGGGTTATTCCGTTTCAAGAAGGAGATATTCAGCTCAATTCTATCATTACCAAATCGCATATACCTGTCAATGATAGTGAGTTTTATTTAAGAAAGTTAACCCCCAACCCCCAAAGTGGAATTTTAGAATAAATGGAAGAGAAATTGAAGAGAAAATGCAATAATAGCTCTCATTTAATGATTGGGGGTGATGAGCTTGTACTTGGCATTATGCAACCTTACGTTTTTCCATACATTGGCTATTTTCAGCTCATCAAGGCAGTTGATAAATTTATTGTATACGATGATGTAGCATTTATCAATAAAGGTTGGATAAATCGAAATAACATTCTAGTCAATGGAAAAGCATCTATGTTTACTATTCCTTTGGTTGGAGCAAGTCAAAATCGACTAATTCGAGATATTGAGGTAGATAACTTAGCGGCTTGGAGTAAAAAGTTTTTAAAAACCGTTGAGCAATCATACAAAAAAGCACCGTTTTATATACAAGGTTTCCAGTTATTAGAGCAAATTTTCAACTTACCAACAGCAAATATTGCTGAATTAGGAGTAAATAGTTTGAAAGAAACCTGCAAATACCTAAATATCGAAACTGAAATTGTAGAAAGTTCAACGATTTACAATAACCAAGACCTAAAAGCACAAGGCCGAATTTTGGATATTTGTTTGCAAGAAAAAGCCTATCATTACATCAATCCAATTGGTGGAATGGCTATCTATGACAAACAACTTTTTGCCGATAAAGAAATCTTACTTAATTTTATCAAAGCAAAACCCATTCAATATAAGCAATTTAACAAGGATGATGAATCTTTTGTACCATGGCTTTCTATCATCGACTTCCTGATGTTTTGCTCCGTAGAAGAAATCAACGAACATTTAAATAAATTTGAACTAGTCTAATAAGTCGATAAAAAACAAACATCAGTCCATAGATAGTGTTAAAATTTTAAAAAATAAAAATAAAGATGGCCAAAGTAGTAGTTTTCGGTACGGAACTGGTGGCAGAATTAGCCCATTATTATCTCACGAATGATTCAGAACATGAAATCGTAGCATTTACAGTCAACAAAGAATATATCAAAGAAGATGTTTTCTGTGGCTTGCCAGTTGTGCCTTTTGAAGATGTAACTACACTTTATCCACCTGCCAACTATAAATTTTTCGCCCCTTTGAGCGAGCGTAAAATGAATATGATTCGTGCCAAAGTCTATGCCGAGGCCAAAGAAAAAGGCTACTCTTTCATTTCGTACATCAGTTCAAAAGCCACAGTTTTAACTGACCAAATCGGTGAAAATTGCTTTATTCTCGAAGATAATACAATTCAGCCTTTCGTAAAAATCGGAAACGATGTTGTACTTTGGAGTGGTAATCACATCGGCCATCATAGCGAAATCAAAGACCATGTCTATTTTACTTCGCACGTAGTTTTATCGGGACGATGTGTGGTTGGCGAATACTCATTCTTTGGTGTAAATGCCACAATCAGAGATGGCTGTACGCTTGGAGAAGGCACTCTCGTAGCGATGGGTGCAAACATAACAAAAGCAAAAACTGACTCTTGGAGCATTTGGAAAGGCAATCCTGCCGTAAAATCTGAAGTATCGAGCAAAGACATTAATTTATAATAAAACGTAGATAGCTTTTAAAAACGGTTCAAAAACTCGAACTTTGAGCCTTAATCTTTGAATATTTCTGAAAATGAATCAATTTTTTGACCAACTAATTTGTCCAAAAACACATACAAAACTTGTTTTATCGGCCGATGGCAAAACCCTTAATAATACTTCAAGCGAAGAACCTGTAAGCTATGACGTAAATGACATCGTTGATTTGGTTTTTCCGAGAGAGCTTTTTGAGCAAGACCGCAAAGAACAAGTAGCCTACAACGATGCACACGCTCGCTACGACCGTGGCGTTTCTTGGGTTTTTGAATCACTTCATGCCAACGAAGCAGCTACTCGTAAGCAAATGATTAGTTTATTAAAATTGAAACCTGGCATGAAAGTGCTTGAGGTTGGTGCGGGAACTGGTAAAGATTCAGCTTTTATTATTGATAAAATTACCCCCGGCGGACACGCAGTTTTATCTGATTTATCACCAGCAATGTTGAGCCACGCAAAAGAAAAATTTGCTGATAAAAAAGACGTTACGATTGATTATTTCATCGGAAATGGCTCTTATCTGCCATTTGAAGACAATACTTTCGATGCACTTTTCCATTTCGGAGGAATCAATACTTTCTCGGAAAGAGCAAAAGCTTTTGAAGAATTTAACCGTGTAGTAAAAGTTGGCGGAAGAGTAGTTGTTGGTGATGAAAGCGTAGGTGCATGGCTTCGTGACCAAAAAACATATCAAATCTTGATGGATGCAAATCCAATGTTTGCTGATTTAGTACCGATGCAAGATTTACCGAAAAACATCAAAGATGTAAAACTCCAATGGATTTTCGGAAACGGCTATTATGTACTTGATTTCAAAAAAACGAAAAAAGCTCCAACCGTAAATGTAAATTTACCTATTCCCAACAAAGATTTTGTTGATAATTGGAAATTGCGTGCTATTAAAAATCGTAAAACGAAATAACACAAATTACAGCGAAACCAAAATTATAAAGATTTTTGTGGCGAATGAACTAGAAAAATATTCACTCATTCACACATTCACTCATTCACTCATTCCACAATGTGGCAGAAAAAAGGACTCATTTATAAGCCTGATGGTAGTTTATCGC
Source organism: Emticicia sp. (assembly GCA_017495105.1). Taxonomy (GTDB): domain Bacteria; phylum Bacteroidota; class Bacteroidia; order Cytophagales; family Spirosomataceae; genus Emticicia. The sequence goes on from JAFEIL010000476.1 coordinate 14,509, forward strand.
ATAGCCGTTCGCACGCACAAGTGCCTTATGCGTTTAAACATAAAGATTTTTTAAGAGTTTATTTCTCTTCAAGAGATGATAATGGGTATTCTCGTCCAACATTTATTGATGTTGATTACGACGACCCAACTAAGATTCTTTACATCCACGATACATTTGTATTGGATTTAGGTGGTCCAGGTGAGTATGACGAAACAGGTGCTATGCCATCATGGTTTGTACCGCAAGCAAATGGAGACATTTGGTTGTATTATACTGGTTGGAACAGAACTCACAATTCATATCGTCTTTCGATGGGGCTTGCTGTAAGCACCGATAATGGCTTAAATTTTAAGAAAATGTTTCGTGGGCCAATTATGGACCGCTCGATTCATAATCCAATTTGGGCAGCACAGCCCTCAGTGATGTTTGTCAACGGAAAATGGATGATGTGGCATATCTCGGGTCAGAAATGCGAGTATATTCACGGCTATCCTGAGCCTTTCTACGATTGTCGAGTTGCAATTTCAAATGATGGCATCAATTGGACTCCAACGGGTGACGTTGCCCTTCCTTTTGATGATTTTCTTCATGCCGTAGGTCGCCCGAGTGTATTTCACGAAGACGGTATTTTTAAAATGTATTATTCTTATCGACATACACTTGATTACCGCACTGACCGCAATCAAAGTTACAGAATGGGATATGCCGAATCAGTTGATGGTTACAAATGGGTGCGTAAAGATGACCTAGTTGGTATTCATAAATCAGAAAACCCAGCCGATTTTGACTACCAAATGATAAATTATGCTCACTGTTATGAACATAATGGTAAAAAATATTTGTTATATAACGGTAATGGTTTTGGAGCAGCTGGCTTTGCCTATGCTGTTTTAGAAAATAAATCAATTACTGACAATAATCATTATTTTCTCAATCAGTAACATCTAATTTTACTAAAAATTAAAATCCCTCTTTAGGGCGAGATGCGTAATAGTTAGAAATTATGAAACAACAATTCAACAAAGACGGATATATTGTTATCAAAAACTTCTTTTCAAAAGAAGAAATCAATAAAATTTACACCGAAGCACGTAATCTTTTTGCCTTGCAAATTGAGAGAGTTTTGGGAAAAAAAGTTGACATCAACGACCGTGATACTTTCGAACAAGCCATGTTCGATTTATTCGAGGCTGATTTTACAACTTTTGTAAATACAGGAAAACAGGCACAACACCTAATTTCGTTGCACCATTTGGGTACTGACCCTAAAATCATCAATGTGTTGAAAGATTTAGGTTATGAATTCCCGATGATTGGTGTTCGTCCTGCGATGCAATTCAATAGTCGGTATTTATCAAAAGGCGGAAGCCACTGGAAATTGGGTGCTCACCAAGATTGGCGTACGGGTCAAGGCTCATTGGATAGTATAGTTATGTGGTTTCCAATGGTTGATTGTGGTGCCGATTTAGGTGCTTTACAAATCCTTCCTTCTAGCCACAAAGATGGACTTCTAAAGTCTGATACTTCGGGATATTTGGGAAGTATTCAAGAAGATTTACCTGAAGAAGATTATATTCAAACATCTTTTGAAGTGGGTGACTTATTGATTTTCTCTGCGTTTTTGATTCACCGTTCGGGCGAAAATATTACCAAAAATATTCGTTGGTCAATTCAGTTGCGTTATAATAATATGGCCGAGCCGACTTTTAAAGAAAGAGGTTTCCCGATGCCTTATATCTACAAACCAGAAGAAAACTTGGTAACGCCTAACTTCCCGAAAAAAGAACAACTTGAAGAAGTTTTTGCATAAATTAACTTAAAAGAACAAAATATTCGTCTCAAATAGATAAAAAGCGTAGTAAATTAAGATTAAAACCATTTTTTTAGATGGGATTTCTTGATTTGCTACGCTTTTTGCTTATTTTCGCAATTATAGTTATTAATTGCTTAGGTTTTATTAAAAAAATATTTTTTAATAAATTAAGTTATGGTAAAATATTATATCTTTCAGCCATAATTATGAGGTACTGAAATAAATAATTTTTACCTTTGTGAAAATTTTTTATTTTAGCGAATAAAACCAAAAAATACGACAATAATGAAGCAACAGCTTATTACAACTGACCCTATTGCTTACGAAAAGATTCCAACCAAGATTTTTAAAGATTCAAAGGAAGCATCGAATGCCGTGGCTCACGAAATAGCCGAATTAATTAGAGAACGACAACGCCAAAACCGAAATTGTATTTTAGGTCTTGCTACTGGTTCGTCTCCAAAAACGGTTTATGCAGAGTTAATCCGAATGCACCGTGAAGAAGGCTTAAGCTTTAAAAATGTGGTTTCATTCAACTTAGATGAGTATTTCCCGATGGAACCTGACTCTTTGCAGAGCTACGTAAGGTTTATGAAGGAACAACTTTTCGATCATGTGGATATTCCAAAAGAAAATTATTTTATTCCAGATGGAACAGTTCCTGCAAGTAAAGTAAAAGATTTTAGCGAAGAATATGAGCGTAAAATTGATGCAGTTGGTGGCTTAGATTTTCAATTATTAGGTATTGGTGCAAACGGACATATTGGTTTCAATGAGCCAGGTTCGTTGGTTAATTCACGTACCCGTTTAATGATGCTCGATCATTCAACTCGTGTAGCAGCAGCTTCTGACTTTGGTGGTAGCTTAGTAAAAGTGCCAAAAAAGGCCATTACAATGGGCGTTTCAAAGATTTTGAGTGCTAAAAGAGTGGTTTTGTTGGCGTGGGGTGAAAGAAAAGCTCCAGTAATTGCTGAAGCCGTTGAAGGCCGTGTAACCGAGACAATTCCAGCATCTTATCTACAGACACACCCAAATGCGATGTTTGTAATCGACGAACGTGCCGCTCACGAGCTTACTCGTATGCGTACGCCTTGGGTGGTAGAAGACGTTGAGTGGACAAGCGAGATGGTCAAGAAAGCCGTGACAAACTTGGCTCTTACACTTGGAAAACCAATCTTGAAATTGACAAACAAAGAATATAACGATAATGGTTTAAGTGATTTATTAGCCCGCCACGGACAAGCGTATGAGATAAATATTGATATATTTAATCAATTACAGCACAGTATTTCGGGCTGGCCAGGTGGTAAGCCGAATGCAGATGACACTAACCGTCCAGAAAGGGCTTTACCTGCTAGAAAACGTGTGATAATTTTCAGTCCACACCCTGATGATGATATTATTTCGATGGGAGGAACTTTCCAACGTTTGGTTGACCAAGGACATGATGTGCATATTGGTTATCAAACTTCAGGAAATATCGCCGTTGCCGATGATGAAGCTATTCGTTTTATTGATTTTGTAGTTGATTTCAACGAAAAATTTGGTATTGAAAACAAAGAAACTCAAAAACTCTTTGTAGACGCAAAAGCATTCTTGAAAAACAAAAAAGACAGCGATGTTGATACTGATGCGGTGCGATATGTAAAAGGAATCATTCGCAGAGGTGAAGCAAAGGCAACTTGTCGTTTTGTGGGAATTCCAGAAGAAAACGTTCATTTTATGGATATGCCTTTTTACGAAACTGGGCGTATTGAGAAAAAACCACTCGGTGCAGATGATGTTTTAGTAGTTGCAGATTTGATAGAATCAATCAAGCCACACCAAGTATATGCAGCAGGTGATTTAGCCGACCCACACGGCACGCATAAGGTTTGTTTAGATGCCATTTTTGCGGCAGTTGAGCAACTTAAACACAAAAATTTCATGAAAGATTGTTGGGTTTGGTTGTATCGTGGTGCTTGGGCAGAATGGGATATTCACGAAATCGAAATGGCGGTACCGATGTCGCCTGACCAAGTTCTGCAAAAACGTATGGGTATTTTCAAGCATCAATCTCAAAAAGATGGTGTAGTTTTCCAAGGAACAGATGCCCGTGAGTTTTGGCAACGTGCCGAAGAGCGGAACCGCGGAACAGCTCAGCTGTATAACAAACTAGGCTTGGCAGAATACGAAGCAATGGAAGCTTTTGTTAGATGGAAGTTTTGAAATAATGTTTGATGGTGAGTGTTAAATTATTCATACAAAAACGGTCGTAAGCATTAATCTTACGACCGTTTTTTATTACTACCTTGACAATTAAAAACCAATAAACACTTTATAAGTGAATAACCTCACCATAAGCAGCGGCTGCCGCTTCCATAATGGCTTCTGACATTGTAGGATGTGGGTGAACCGACTTGATGATTTCCATACCTGTTGTTTCGAGTTTACGAGCTACAACTGCCTCAGCAATCATTTCGGTTACGTTATTACCAATCATGTGGCATCCTAACCACTCGCCGTATTTAGCATCGAAAATAACTTTTACGAAACCTTCTGGTACACCACCAGCTTTTGCCTTACCCGATGCAGAGAATGGAAACTTCCCAACTTTTATTTCGTAACCCGCTTCTTTGGCTGCCTTTTCGGTATAACCAACCGATGCGATTTCTGGTGAACAATACGTACAACCTGGGATATTTTTATAGTCAAGTGGCTGTGGGTGGTGACCCGCAATTTTCTCAACACAAATGATACCTTCAGCCGATGCTACGTGAGCCAATGCTTGTCCCGGAGTTACGTCACCGATAGCATAATATCCTGGGATATTCGTTTCAGCAAAGTCATTTACCAAGATTTTGCCTTTGTCGGTAGCGATACCTACATCTTCTAAACCAATGTTTTCGATATTTGCTACGATTCCCGCTGCTGAAAGTACAACATCGGTTTCAATTTTGATTTCTCCCGTTGGTGTTTTTATCGTCGACACACAACCGCTTCCTGAAGTATCTACTTTCTCTACGCTTGAACTTGTGTAAATTTCGATGCCTAATTTCTTATAGATTTTTGCCAATTCTTTAGAAATGTCTTCATCTTCTACTGGAACAATATTTGGCATAAACTCTACGATGGTTACTTTCGTACCCATACTTGCATATACATATGCAAACTCAACACCGATTGCACCCGAACCCATCACTAACATCGAAGATGGTTGTTTTTCGAGGCTCATAGCTTTTCGGTATTCGATTACTTTCTCACCATCAATCGGCACGTTGGGCAATTGTCTTGCTCTTGCACCGGTAGCAATAATGATGTTCCTTCCTTCTACGTCAGTTTTTTTACCTTCAGCATCAGTAACTTCTACTTTCTTTCCTGTTTTTAATTTTCCGTAACCATTGATTACATCTATTTTATTTTTCTTCATCAAGAAAGTTACGCCTTTGCTCATGCCTTCGGCAACGTTGCGTGAACGCTTGATAACCGCACCAAAGTTTGCATGAGATTCGCCAACTTCGATACCATAATCTTTTGCGTGCTTGATGTACTCAAATACTTGAGCCGACTTTAACAACGCTTTTGTTGGAATACAACCCCAGTTGAGGCAAATGCCACCTAAACTTTCTTTTTCGATGATGGCTGTTTTCAAGCCTAATTGTGATGCACGAATAGCAGCTACATAGCCGCCAGGACCACTTCCAAGTATAACAACGTCGTATTGAGCCATAAAATGTTTCTTGTTAATTGAAAACTTGATGCAAAATTAGACAAAATAGCTGATACTCAAAAGGTAGGGCAGAATATGTTAAAAATGAGGCAAAAAAGTATTGAAGGTACTCTATTTCAAAAGTGAAACAAGGGAGAATAGTAAAAGAAACAAACAAATCCTGCTTTACTTAATAAAACTCTATGAATAAATCAAAACCACAAGTTATTTATTTTCAGTAATTTTTATTCGAAAACAATATAATGTTAACAGATTTAGGATGTCCAAAAATATACAAAAGAGCAAAAACCTCAGAAAAGTTCAAGTTTTAAACTTGAATCCAAATTTGAAAAAACTAAATATCAATCAAGCGAATGATGGAGTATTATCTCAAAAATAAATCAAAACTGAAAATATTTAGTTTTTCAAAGCGTGTAAAAATAATCTGTTGCTCGGTTTTTCCAACCAATAATTGCCAAGGAAAACATTTTTATTTAATTAAATTGAAATTCAATTGGGATACTAAATGACTTTCAAAAAATATCAAATAATAGGGGTGCAATTAAATACAAAACGCCAAGCTACTTTTTCTCCCTCAATTCATAGCAAATCTACTTTTTCTTCCCCAATTTTGGGGTAAAAAATAAGATTATATGTTTGATGCGTTGCAGAGCGAATTTGAAGGTGAGCTTTACTTCAAAAATACAACTACCGACAAAGCCCTAAAGAAAGTCTATTCGACCGATGCATCGGTTTATCAAGAAGAACCGTTAGCTGTGGCCATTCCCAAGACCGTAAACGACATAAAAAAACTTATCAAATTTGCTAATGATGAGCAAATTACGCTTATTCCTCGTGCTGCTGGTACATCGCTAGCTGGACAGGTTGTTGGAAAAGGACTTGTTGTTGATATTTCAAAAAACTTTATAAATATCCTCGAAGTAAACAAAGACAAAAAATGGGTAAGAGTACAGCCAGGTGTAATTCGTGACGACCTCAACGCTTATCTAAAACCGTATGGTTTGATGTTTGGTCCCGAAACCTCGACTTCGAGCCGTGCCATGATTGGTGGCATGATTGGCAATAATTCGTGCGGACTTCACTCAATTATTTGGGGTGCAACTCGAGATAATCTCTTAGAAGTTAAAGCTTTATTATCAAATGGTAATGAGGTCGTTTTCGGTGATTTAAACAAAAAAACATTTCAAGAAAAATGTAATTTAGAAACGCTAGAAGGTAAAATTTATCAAAGTCTTGAAAAACTAATTAACAACCCCGAAAACCAAGCAGCTATAAATGAGGGTTTCCCGAAAGCCAATGTAAAACGTCGAAATACAGGTTATGCATTAGATACGTTGAAGCCCCACCTTTCGGGTGCGGATTGTGCTTTTGAGTTCAATCTCTCCAAACTAATCGCAGGTTCAGAAGGCACACTTTGCTTTATTACTGAAGCAAAACTGAAACTTTTCGACCTTCCTCCCAAAGAAGTAGGCATGGTAGCCGTTCATACGCATACGCTCAATGAGTCGCTTTTGGCTAATTTGGTGGCTCTCGAACATCATTGCTCGGCCTCTGAGTTGGTTGATGATTTTATTTTAGAATTCACAAAAACGAATATTGAGCAATCAAAAAACAGATTTTTTATTGAAGGCGAGCCTAAAGCCATTTTGATGGTTGAATTTTTTGATGAAACCAAAGAAGGACTGCTGCAAAAAACCAATAATTTAATAAAAGATCTCAAAGAAAAAAATCTAGGTTACGCTCACCCAATCTTGCTCGGCGATGACTCCAAAAAGGCGTGGGAAGTACGAAAAGGTGGTTTAGGCCTACTCAGAAACCTCGAAGGCGATACTCAGTGCGTAAACTTGATTGAAGACTGTGCCGTTGACCCACAAGATTTGCCGGCATATATCGAAGATTTGGAGGTTTTACTAAAAAAACATAATGTTCAATACTCAATGTACGCCCACGCAGGAGCGGGCGAGCTACATGTTGAGCCGATGATTAATCTAAAAACGACCGAGGGACGACAACTTTTTCGAACAATTTTGGCCGAAACAGCAATTTTGGTAAAAAAATATGGTGGCTCACTCTCGGGTGAACACGGAGACGGGCGTCTGCGTGGCGAATTCATTCCATTTATGATGGGCGAAAAAAACTACGCACTTTTCAGAGAAGTGAAACAAATATTCGACGAAAAAGGTATTTTCAACCAAGGAAAAATCATTGATTCGCCGCCAATGAATGAGTTTTTACGATATGAAGCTGACCTACCAACGCCCAAACACCAAACAATTTTTGATTTCTCAAAACAAGAAAGTATTTTACGTTTGACCGAAAAATGTAGTGGTTCGGGTGACTGTCGCAAAACCGAAAGCACAGGCGGAACGATGTGTCCAAGCTATATGGCAACTCGTAGCGAAAAAGACACTACTCGTGCTAGAGCCAATGTTTTGAGGCAATATTATACCAATGAGCAAGCAATTACGCAGGAAAGCGTGAAAGAGGTACTTGATTTGTGTCTTTCGTGCAAAGGCTGTAAGTCAGAGTGTCCATCGAGTGTTGATGTAGGCAAGATGAAAGCCGAGTTTTTGCAGAAAACCTATGACACAAAAGGCATTCCATTCCGCTCGAAATTAATTGGGACTTTTACTAAACAAATGAGGCTAGCCTCGATTGCTCCATGGGCGTATAATTTTATCTTCAAGACCGAGGCCATTCGCCGAATCGCTAACCGAATTGTAGGTTTTCACCCGAACCGCACAATGCCGCTATTGCATAGCACGACATTGAAAGATTGGTTTGGCAAGCAACCTTCTTCACAAAATGATAAAAAAGTATATTTCTTCTGCGACGAATTCACCAACTACAATGATGTAGAAGTAGGTAAAAAAGCAATTTTGTTATTACAAAAACTTGGTTATGAGGTAATTATACCGAATCACTTAGAAAGTGGACGCACATATTTATCAAAAGGAATGGTTCGTGAAGCTCAGAAAATCGCTATTAAAAATGTTGAATTGCTAAAAGATATTGTATCAGAAAATAGGCCAATTATTGGACTTGAGCCATCGGCAATTTTGACTTTGAGAGACGAATATTTGGAACTTGTACCGCATGATTTAAGAGATTCTGCTGAAAAAATCGCTAAAAACGCTTTTCAATTTGATGAATGGTTTGCTCGTGAAATTGATCGAGGAAAAATCAAAAAAGAAGCTTTTTCAAACGAAAAACGATTGATAAAACTGCACGGACATTGTCACCAAAAAGCTTTATCATCGCTTACGCCTACCAAGAAAAGTTTGTCTTTACCCACAAATTATGAAGTCCATTTGATTCCATCAGGTTGCTGCGGAATGGCAGGTTCATTTGGCTACGAGGCCGAGCATTATGAAGTCTCAATGAAAGTTGGAGAGCTAGTGCTTTTTCCGACCATCAGAAAACAAGCCGAAGACGTAATAATTGCTGCCCCTGGAACAAGCTGTCGCCATCAAATAAAAGACGGAACGGGCAGAATCGCCCAGCATCCCGCCGAGATTTTGTATGAAGCCCTTTTGGGGAATTGAGAATGTAGAATTAAGAATGTAGAATGATAAAGAAGATAGCGATGTAAAGGCATTCTTAATTCTACATTCTTAATTAATAAATTTAAGCCCTCATCAACTTCACCAAATCCTTATCATTTACTTCTTTGATTTGATCGGCTAAGTCAAGGAAACGCTTGTAAGTATCATCTAATAAAGGTTTTTCAAGTTTAAAACCAAGCATTTCGAGGCGATGCTTCAATGCGTGGCGACCGCTTCTAGCAGTCAAAACAATCATAGATTTATCAACCCCAACTTCGAGCGGATTGATAATTTCGTAAGTATCAGTATGTTTCAAGAAACCATCTTGGTGAATACCCGACGAGTGAGCAAAAGCGTTACGTCCAACAATTGCCTTGTTGGCTTGAACCTGCATACGCATTGTTTCTGAAACCAATTTACTCATTGGAAATAGCTTCGTACTATCTATATCAGTATGAAAACCAAGCGTTTTATGCACTTTCAAAATCATCGCAACTTCCTCCAACGAAGTATTTCCAGCTCTTTCTCCAATGCCGTTGATTGTTACCTCTACTTGCCTTGCTCCCGCTCTGATTCCCGCAATCGTATTGGCTGTTGCCATGCCCAAATCATTATGATTGTGCATCGAAAGAATTGCTTTGTCAACGTTTGGCACATTGTTCATTAAATAATTAATACGGTCAAACATATCATTTGGTAAAACATACCCAGTTGTATCAGGAAGATTCACCACCGTAGCACCTGCTTTGATGACATTTTCGGTCAATCTTGCCAAGAACTCTAAATCGGCACGGCCAGCATCTTCGGCATAAAACTCAACATCATCAACCAAGTTTCTGGCATGTTTTACAGCATCAATTGCTTGCTCAATGATTGCATCTCGGTTGCTATTAAATTTATGTTTAATGTGAATATCCGATGCACCAATTCCTGTATGAATACGAGGGCGTTTAGCAAATTTCAAAGCTTCGCCAGCGGCATCAATATCGCCTTTTACAGCACGTGATAATGCACAAACTGTTGGCTCGGTAACGGCTTTAGAAACCTCTACAACAGAACGAAAATCGCCCGGACTCGATATTGGAAATCCTGCTTCGATGATATCAACCCCCAGCTTTTCGAGTTCTTTAGCAATCATTACTTTTTCGTCAGTCGTTAACTGACAACCCGGTACCTGCTCGCCATCTCGCAAAGTAGTGTCAAAAACATAAATTTTATCGCTCATTTCTGATGAGATTAATATTGGTTAAGTAAGAATCGTGTCAATCTGTTTTCACAAAAAAGCCCTTTCTTAAGTTTATAAGAAAGGGCTTTCGTATATACAAAATCTCCATTTCTCACACCGACAGGTTGAGTAGAAGGAGAATTGAAATTGCGATTGACGAATGTTTCAATGGTTTTGTTTTTTTATTTGATACAAATTTAGACAAATATTTTTTTTAGACAAAAAAAAACACTTTTTTTTCAAAAAAATCAATCTCAGAATATGGCTTTTCCAAGTTGAGCTACTTTAGATTTAATACATAAAAAGTTTCTTTTTTGTGTTTTATGGTGCTTTTTATGATTTATTTTTGATAATTAATACTAACATAAAGAGGTTTTAAGTCGCTGATTATAAGATTATTAATTGTTTTTTCAAAAAACCTTCCTGCTTTCTGTTTCAAATATTCTGAAATTCTCACTAATAGTTAGTATTTTTGCACAATTCCTAAGCCGAAGAAAAATTTTATTTCACCTATGCAAAGAAAAACCAAAATAGTAGCAACTGTCGGACCTGCTTCCGAAAGCGAAGAAATGTTATTGGCATTGGCAAAAGCTGGTGTAAATGTTTTCCGTTTGAATTTTTCCCACGGAACGCACGCCGATCACCAAACTCGTATCGACCGTATTCGTAAAATCAATAAAGAGCATGGTTACAAGTGTGCCATATTGCAAGATTTGCAAGGCCCTAAAATCAGAATTGGTCTTATGGAAAGCGGCAATGATGGTGTTGAAATTTTTGCAGGAAATCAGTTGAGATTTGCCAGCGACGACATCATTGGAAATGCTGAAAGAGTAAGTACTCCATATAAAGGAATGTACAATGACGTACAAGTTGGAGAACGAATTTTGATGGATGATGGAAAATTAGAGGTAAAAGTTATAGGAAAAGACGGTACTGACGTAATCACAGAGGTAGTTTATGGCGGTCTTTTAAAACAAAAAAAAGGTGTAAACCTTCCGAATACAAATATTTCTCAGCCATCTGTAACCGATAAAGACTGGGAAGATTTGAAGTTTGGGTTGGCAAACGACGTTGATTGGGTTGCTCTTTCATTTGTTCGAACTGCCGAAGAAATTCAAGATATTCAGAAATACATCAAAGAGCAAGGCAAAACAGCTAAAGTAATTGCAAAAGTTGAAAAGCCGGAGGCAATTACAAATATGCAAGAGATTGTTGATGCAAGCGATGCTATTATGGTTGCTCGTGGCGATTTGGGCGTTGAACTTCCTTCTGAAGATGTGCCAATGATTCAAAAACGATTGGTTGAAATGTCGAATTTGGCAGCAAAGCCCGTTATCGTTGCAACACAAATGCTCGAAAGTATGATAGATAGTCCACGTCCGACTCGTGCGGAAGTGGGTGACGTTGCAAATGCAGTATTGGATGGTGCTGATGCAGTAATGCTAAGTGCAGAAAGTGCTTCGGGAAAATATCCGATTTTGGCAGTTGAAACAATGGTAAACACAATCGTAAAAGTAGAAGAGTTGGCTGATGAGAAAAAATTGTATTTCCGCCATCACACTCGTGTTACGGAAGACGATTATATTTCAGACGAAAAAGAAAATGATAATGTGGTAATGACCGCTTGTCGTTTGGCTCGTGACTTGAAGGTAAAAGCAATTATTGGTATTACTACTTCGGGTTATACAGCAGTTCGTTTATCACATCACCGACCTAAAGCGGGTTTATTTATTTTTACAAATAACGAAAAATTATCAACTCAATTGAGCCTATATTCGGGTGTTCAGGTTTTTATGACCGAAACAATGAAAGGTAAAAATGTAGAAGAGGTTGTTGATGCAATTAGAGATATTTTGGTTAAAAAGGGCGAACTAAAAAAAGGAGATTTATTTATCAATACTTTAAGTTTACCATTACAAGATAATAACCGTACAAATACTGTGAAGCTGAGCAAGGTGGAGTAGTTGCAACATTGAGATAAAAAGCCTTTTTCGCAAGCGAAGAAGGCTTTTTTGTTTGTCATATACTATTCAACCAAAGTTAAAGCCATTATGAAGTTGCATTAGTGAATTGAATAAAGAAGCTAAAATATAAGGTAGTAGTCTTTTAGAAAACATCAATTTTCGACCAAGCATTCTCTCAATTTCACTTCAAATACCAACCAATCTAAATCATAATTGGCAATGAGTTCGATGCGGCTATCTCTGCGATAGGCAATATATTGCACCGAAAACTCTCGGTCAACAGCATTTATTAATACCCAATCCTTGCCTGTTCGGAAAACACCTTTGGCTCTATCAACGCCTTGAAGTGTGCTAAAAAACTGACGTAACTTTGACAAACTAAAAACTTCATCGGGAGAAAAAATCCAACCACAACTGTACATTCCCAAGCCTTTGCTTAGTTTTTTGATGGGTTTCCCGATTTCAAGAATTTCTTCTATTTCCTCCGCATAGTGATGATGATTCTCGTGCGAATGTGCCTGCGGAAATTCTGCTTTTCTGCCTGCAAATGGCTCAATATCAAGCCAATCTACATTTATTTCACCATTTAAAACTGTTTCAACCAAAAGTTTGGGTGGAAACAGAGACATTGCCCAAAGTTTAAATTTCTCGGCAAGCTCCTCCCCTACTAAGTCAACTTTATTAGCCACCAACACATCGGCCAAATTGATTTGGTCTTGAAAAGTCTCGTGCGAACGCACATTTGCATCAGCCCAACGACGTGGGTCAACCAAGCAAATTGTTGCTCTGATTTCAAGAATATCTTTTAAATATTTGCCTTGCAATAAATCCAATATACTGGCAGGATGCCCCATTCCCGTTGGCTCAATCAAGATTCGGTCGGGCTTTTGGTTGCGTAAAATTGAGGTAAGCGTTACTTGCATAGGCACATTAGCCGTGCAGCAAATACAGCCACCTGCTACTTCTTTTATTACGAGACCATCCTGCTCGTCAATGGCTGTGTGGTCAATCGAAACTGCACCAAATTCGTTGATAATAACTGCCCAACGCTCATTAATGGGTTTGCTTACTAAAATATGTTTAATAGCGGTAGTTTTACCCACACCCAAAAAGCCTGTGATGATATTTACTGGTATTTTCATAAATAGAAGGTTCCTCGTCTATATAAAATCAAAAGGAAGGCTTTGCTTAAAGCGAATATCGCCCAGCGAAGCCTTCCTTCAAAATAACACCTTTTATATAAAAAAGTTTACTTAGCTGGAGTAATAACAATGTTTCGGTATTCAATCGGACCGTGGTCACCTTGAAAGAAAATTGGACCAGCTTCACTTTCATTGCTATCTAAAGCACCGCCTGTAATTCCTGGGATTTCGTTTTTGTAGATGATTGTTTTACCATTCAAAACAACCGTTACTACTCTTCCTACCAATGTAATATCGAAACTTTGCCATTCGCCTGCTGCTTTAGCAGGCATTTCGAGCGGGGCAATAAAACCATAAACAGCACCCAATTGGTCTTTTAATGGTTCACGGCCTTTGCTATCTGTTACTTGCACTTCATAGCGACCTCTCAAATAAACTCCGCTATTGCTTTCTTCTGGATACTTAAACTCAACATGTAATTTAAAATCTTTGAAAGTTTTAACCGTACGAAGATTAGCACCAGATTTTGGACTTTTCAAAATTCCATTTTCTACAACCCATTGATTTTCGCCACTTACAACTTGCCAGCCATCAAGATTTTTGCCATTGAAAAGTTTGATTGACGTTCCCCAAACTGGGTTTATCGTGCTATTTAGCTTTGGAGCTCTCACCCCAACCCAACTTAATGTTTCGCCACTTGGCGTGTTCATTGTACCTGTAAGTTTATCGTCTTTCAAAACAGCCTCAACTGACAAGTCTTTTTCGGCTCTGTCCCATTGTGGCGGAATTGAAAAAGACATTTTATCATCAGCGAAATTGATACGTGAAATTGGTCTGGCACTTCCACCATCTCCCACAAAATGACCGTTTAAGTATTTTACGCCCGAATGATTTACTTCCAACCAAGACGGCACTTTTTTATCGCCTTTGGTAATCGTAATGTCCCAACGGCCTTCTATACTTTTGATTGGAGCAAGTTGTGCCATGAGAGAGTTGCTGATAAGGATTGCTCCTAAAAAATTTACAAAGTTTTGCTTCATGATTTTTGGTTGAATAAAATATGGTTAATATTGGATTGTACAATTATTTTAAAAACCTCCTTTAAACACCCCCCTGCCCTTTTAAAGGTGGAATTATTACTCCACATATTTGGTCTGAGAATATATTATTCCCCCTTTGAAGGGCAGGGCTGTTAAGTTCTGATAGTTAAAAATAGTTTTTTGACATTTTGCCCAAAT
>JAFEIL010000181.1 GCA_017495105.1 Emticicia sp.
GGCCGGCGTGCAGCGCCAAATGCGCCTAGAGACGCCCAGCGCAGCTTCTGTCTGCGCCTTGGTGCAGGCGGGTGTAGGGCTGGGTTTGGTGAACCCCCTGACCGCCCAAGCCTGGCAGGCCCAGGGCCTGATCGTCCGCCCATTCAGCGTGCCCATTGCCTTTGAGGTGGGCGTGGTGTTGCCGCAATGGCGGGCGGAGCATCCGCTGAGAGGGGATTTTTTGCGGGTGTTGAGGGAGGTGGTTGGGGAGATGCTGGGGGGATAACGGGAGCGTGTTGCAAGATAGCGTGCTTGGCGCGCTCAGCACGGCGGGACACTGCGTTTGGGGCCTTCAATCAAGGGCTGGCCCAAGCAACGCTTGAGGTATTGAATGTCGATGCAGGTTTCATCCGCACTGTTTTCGTATTCAGTGATCATCGCGTCAAGGCATGCGCTGGTTCGCCTAGCCCGTTCAAAAGTCTTCTCAGAACCGCTGGGGTAATTCTTGATCGCTGCCCGGAGATCCAGTCCCATTTCATACTCTTCGGTCAGTATTTTTCGTGCTTTCGCGACGAAGGATTGACTGCGCCAGCATGCATTGCCGGGTTTCTTAAATAGGTAGGACTTTGCCGCGTCAGCCGCAAAAATCCTCAGAGAGGTATCTGCGAGAAAAACAAACACAATAGGATCCGGAGCGAAGGTGTAGGCATTACTAAAATTTCTGTAGGACTCTGGGAACTTACCGTCAAGATACAAATTGAAAGAAGCATTAAGCGCGCTGCGCTGGCAAGCAGCTTGTGATGCGTTGGAAGTCAGTCGATTATATTTATCAAGAAACTGCTCTTGGCGCTGTGCTCTTGTTCGATAGGTGCTGAAGTCTTCAATGTGAGTGGCTGGCGCTGCTTGAATCATCGCAGGGGCGGCGCAAGTCAGCAAAGTAAGCAACGGCTTAATCGACATTAGTTCGTCCTCTCTGGCTTGCCCTGAACCAGCAATTTGCCAATATTTCCAGATTTATTTCGGTGACTGATGAGGGCCTCATGAATTGCCTCCCACTTTGCAAGGTCAATGACTGTTGTGCAGCCATCAGATACATTGCCGGGATGAATATATCTGCTGTTGTCACCAAATTTGATGGGAAACCAGACTTGATGCATCTTGAGTTTCGGTTCATAAGACACATAACCTTGCGTCATTACTTTTGCATGAGGCGCATCTGGCAATAGAATTTCGTAGGTTCCGGGAGGAATAGGAAAGAAATCATCCCATCCTGGGTCTTCACGCCATACTGAGTTCATGACCACATTCGCCGTGACGCCAGCTATTGAGGCGGCAGCCTGTTGAACATTCCATACGCGACCATCCACCGATTTCCACCCTTTCACATAATTCCCGTAAGTGACGGTCATCACGGCATCGGTATCCTTGGGTGCGACCTTTCCAAGATATTCTTCAGCATTGGCGGTAGCCATATGCGCTGTCTTGCCGCCATGATGGCCATCTGAAATTTTGAAATAGGTGCGACCTGATTTTGATCCGAGCAATATTACCTTTGTGTATTTTGGAAGAGATACGGTGCCTGCTTGGTTGCCAATCTTTACTTGAACCCAACCACTGTTGCTGTCGACTTTATTGGTATATCGAACGATATCGGCCTTTATTTCGACGCAGCTATTGGGCGTTGAGTTTGATTGTCCGCAGCCTGTCCAATTTTGATCAGCCATGAAAGTGATGAATTCCAAAAATTTTTAAAGTATCTTTTCTGCGTCGCTCCGACGGAGTAATGTATTTATTCTTTACAGGCACCAAAGTCCCAGCGCTGATCCTTCGGGCTCCAAAAAATTTGATGCACCTCCAAATTGGACTCATTGGTGGAATTTCGCGTTAGACAGAACTTCGCCCTGTAATGATGAATTGGGTCATTGTCTCCTTCTCGGGGGGCAATGATCACTACTTCATATATTGTTCTTGCCTTCAGTGCTTGTGCCTTGGAGGAAAATTCGGAGTTAACTGACCAAGTTCCCATTTTTGTACCGTAAGGGATGCAGGTTTCAGGCTTTGGAGATAATTTGCTGTCTTTGTTGGCTAATACTCTCCACACGCTGTGTGGTGGTGAGGTAGTGCTGTCATATACAGAAATTGCCTCAATTTTTTCAGCCAAGTCTGCATTGCTGAGAAGAAAACAAGGGCTGCCGCCGCGATCTGTGACAATAGCATCTCCCACTTGATAATTTCCCGCGCAAGCTGCGGGAATTGCTGCCAGTAGAGCAGAGTAACACTTAAGTTGGAGATTTTTCATGTTGGCTTTAGTTTGGCAGGCTCGATTTATCAGAGGGATTCTTGAGAAAGTCGCTCAAGACCGCTCGATACAGGGCTATGGCTTCGGATTCTCTATATTTTGACTGTCTGACTGCAGATGGGTAACGCATGTGCGTCAGTGCAAAAAAGTCGGCCAAGATATTCCCTTGTGCTTCCATGTTGAAATCTGATAACTTTTTTGATGCGTCTAACTCGTATTCGTAGCTTAGGCCAATTCTGACCGCACCACGCCACTTTACGGGGTATCCGAGTTGATGCTGCCAAACATGGGTCATTTCATGCATGAACCAATGACGGGTAAACTCATCCGTTAGGGAAAAGTCTTCTTTAAAATGTTTCGGGTTAAAGTAAATCTCGCCGTTTGGAGTCATTGCAGTGTTATCTGGTTGCATTCCGAACCATAGATATTCACCGTTATGAACTTTTACAGTCGTATAATCAATAGAGGTGCCGAACACGAGCATTGACATGCTTATTTCGCCCTCTGTCATTGGCCTTGAAGAATCCGCAGGGGTTGCCACAGTCTTTACAGAATTCCCGAAATTCTCTGCTGAAGTAGATGTGCTGGATATTTTTAATGTCAAGGAGCTGTCGCCTTGACTCTGGCTTGCATGGTATTCGCAGCAGGAAACTATTGCTCTGCCAGAAAGAGTCGCCTCAATAATGTCTTGTGAGGTCTTTGTTTCGATTCTTTCGGTGAGTCCATCGCCATCTGTTATGCCACTAAAAACTGTGCCATCTGACATTTTTACCGAGTAGGCGAGGTCGCTCAACGGTGTGTCATTTGCATTCAGAAACTTGATCTGTTCATCGAAACGGCCATTGGGCTCGTAGACTTCAAAATCATCTGCCTGAACAATGATTTCGCTAGGGTTTGAGGTGTAGATTCGTTCGGTGAAGCCGTTAGGGTCCGTTATGCCTCTATACACATCGCCTTCACCCGTGGTGGCCTTGTAGGCGAAGTCCGCCAAAGGGCTGCCATCTTGATCCTTTATTTGGAATTTTTCATCAAAGAGCTTTACCCGTGTATCAGGCATCTGTTTTAGTTCGGCGCTGGCACTCTCCCCTGCCATCATCGCCTGTGCTGCCCCCTTCGCCTCCCAGGTCCCCGGCGTCACAAAGGTGATGTCGCCGCCTTCCAAGATGACGCCGGAGTCGGCGCCAATCAGCTCGATCTTGCTTTGCGCGTTGATGTGGATCTCGCCGTTGACGCTGAGGATGGTGACGTCTTTGTCGGCCAGGATCTGCAGCTCATCCGTGTGGGCGCGCAAAGAGACCGGGCCATTGGCCGCGTGCGCCGTGATGCCGCCGGCATGGGTGTAGAGGCTCAGTGTTTGCCCGGCGACTGTCGCGTGGGTGTGGGCGGCAGTTTCGTGCTGGTCACCTTGGCTCACGCGGGCCAGGTCTTGGCCCGCGTAGCTGGCAATGCTGGCATCACTGAGCCAGGCTTGGCTGCTGGGGGCGTCGAGCAGAACTGTGGGCGTTGATGGCGCTTCAACCGGCTCGCTCAATTCTCGGCCTTGGGCTTTCTGCGCTTCTTGGCCGTTGATGGCTGCGGTGATCTTGCCGTCCTGCTCCGGGTCCAAGGTCTTGATGAGCCCCGGGATGCTCTCGGCGTGGGCGGTGAGCGCCTGGCCTTGGCCGGTTTGCGCGGCTTGGCTC
>JAFEIL010000095.1 GCA_017495105.1 Emticicia sp.
GATTTTTTGCCTTTTTACACTATTTTTTATACTATTTCTGAAACTGGTTAGTTACGATTTTTTGCACTACGAAACAAATTGATTCAATAGCATTATCGAAAGTATTCAATTAGTTAAAAAGGTTATTTTTCTTAAAAACTAAATTTAGTAAAATATTTTCTCAAGCATGAAAAGAACATCCTATATGTTTTGATTATTAACTTTACCTTTGCTAGATGTATTGATTTTTACTAAAATTTTCAAGGAAGCCTTCAAACTGGGCGTCCTCCTTAAAGCGAAGGCTCCCTTTTTCAATTACTTCCCTGCCTCATTATGAAGCATTTCTAAACCTACCGAAGCACGAGGCTTGAAGCCTGTCCAAGGTTTATCGTTTGAATTTGGGTTTACATCTAAGTATTTAGCGTAATCTTTTTTCTTAAGATGAATACCTAAAAAAGCAGTTACGAAATGTTGATTAATATTATTGATACGGCGTTCGTTCCAAGCGGGTTCGGCGTAGCGGTAATATTCATCAAAATGCAAACCTGGTTTCAGTGACTCAGCAGGCGGTGGATTTGGTGCAACATTATGGCGAGCGTTCATATAAGTAAGCATATAACGATTAGCATTAACCGCACCATTATAAATTGCCTTAATTCCCTTCTCATAGCCCGAAACATCGTCTTGACTTCCTGCTACAAAAAATGTCGGAATCTTTAAGCCTTTCAAAGTTTCGGTATCCCAAGCTCCACGTTCCATTCCCCACGGAGCAAAAGCTACCACTGCTTTTATACGAGGGTCGATACTTGCTTTATATTCAGCATTATTGCCAGTACGAACTTCTATCGCTTTACTACCACCACTCAAAGCTCCAAAAGTTTTGATGATTTGGTCGCTATATCCAGCACCTGCCACATTCAAAACACCATATCCACCCATCGAATAGCCGATAAGACCAATATTTTGGTCGTCAACAATTCCTGATAAAAAACTATAGTTATCCTTTCCTAAATTCGCAATCTGATTCATGATAAAAATATCATCTTTCGAGCGGTTGAGTAAGGTGCTTTGAAAACCAGCAGCATCACGAAAAGTCGATTCTGTATGGTCAATAGCTACTACGATATAGCCTTTTGAGGCCAAGTTTTCAGTCAAATAAGTCAATAAAAGTCTCGAACCTAAATATCCGTGTGAAACTATAACGAGCGGAAATGCTCCATCGGTTGTTTTGGGAGCAGCATCACGCACGGCACGACCTAAGAATGTAAACGGAATCAATGGGCGTTTGGGGTCATTTGAAGAACCCATCACTTGGTCGTAAATTACTAAATCATTTACATCGGCCGCCACATTGGCTGGATACCAGACCTCCACCTTGAGTTGTCGGTCGTAGGTTGGGTCAATGCCACCTTTCGATTTTAGGACATCAACTTGGTTTTTATTCACAAAACCAAGTGTCCGAACGCCTATTTTGTATTCACCACGCGTAGCAAGTTCGGGAGCATCAGGCAAGGCATCGCCATAGATAAAAGTTTCGGCGGTGTTTTGGGCAAATGAATTTGAATAAAATACTAAACTGATTGCAAGAATCAGTAATTTGATGGAAATTAATTTCATTGTCTAAGGTAAAATTTGAATGATAATATTTCTGCAAATTAGACAAGAAAAAAGGACTTTTGTTGGTGATTTTCTATTTTTTTTAGTTGGCATATTCAAACAATCTCAATTTATTTTTAAACTTTATATAATAAAACAATAGCATAATCAGTTTTGAATTAGGTCTATAGAAAGATAAAGCCTTCATCGAAAACAGAAAACTATGCAAAAACGACTTATCATTTTGTTATTTGCCTTAATCGGCTTTCAAGCATTTGCACAACCTCAAGCAGGCCCAAGAGGTGAACGTCCACCAATGCCGAATGCAGAACTGTTTACTGAAAGAATGACCAAAGAATTGAACTTAAATGCGGCTACTTCAAAAAAAGTGCACGATGCTTTTTTGAATAATATCAAGAAAATGGATAAAGTTTTTGCCAGTAAAGCAGAAGAAAAAGATAAAAGAGCAGCATTGGATGAAAATAAAAAGGAGTTTCAAAAATCTATGAAAAGTATTCTTAGTACAGCTCAATATACACAGTTTTTAAAATTGGAAGCTGAACGTCCAGGGCCACCGCCTCCTCCAAATGGCGAACGACCACCAAGACCAAGATAAACAAAAATCGGTTTAAGGTTCCGAATCTTAAACCGATTTTTGTAAGAAGCGTATGTATTAAACTTTACGTTTCAACTCAAAATGTTGCCCGAGATATACTTTTCTTACCAATTCATCACTCGCCAATTCTTCTGCGGTACCTTGTCGGAGGATTTTTCCTTCAAAAAGCAAATAGGCACGGTCGGTGATTGAAAGTGTTTCATTTACGTTGTGGTCAGTTATTAAGATTCCGATGTTTCTAACTTTAAGTTTAGACACAATTCCTTGTATCTCCTCTACTGCAATTGGGTCAACACCCGCAAAGGGTTCATCAAGCAAGATAAACTTAGGGTCAACCGATAAAGCACGAGCGATTTCAGTTCGACGGCGTTCACCACCCGAACACACAATTCCTTTATTTTTACGAACATGGGTCAAGCTAAATTCTTCGAGCAGCGATTCTGTTTTTTCTTTACGTTCGGCTTTTGTCATGTTGGGTTTTGCCAATTCCAAAACTCCTAAAATATTTTCTTCGACCGTCAAATCTCTAAAGATTGAGGCTTCTTGTGCCAAATATCCTACGCCCAATTTTGCACGTTTATACATAGGCAACGAAGTAATATCCAAATCATCAAGCCAAACTTTGCCACTATTTGGTTTTACAAGGCCTGTAGCCATATAAAACGATGTAGTTTTACCGGCACCATTTGGGCCTAGGAGTCCAACAATTTCTCCCTGCCCTACTTGGTAGCTTACGTTATTATTGACCAATCTTTGACCGTACTTTTTTATTAAATTTTCTGTTCTTAAAATCATATTTTGTAGAACAGGTTTTCAACCTGTTGTTTTTCTTGTTCTCGGTTTTGACAGGTAAAAAACCTGTCCTACAAACAAAATTACGCTTTAATCAACAAAAGTCAGCGTTAATATTTCTTAACTATACTTAATATCCTTCATCATCAACTGCAAGGATGTCTTATTATTGAATGTATTTTCATCGACTTGATATGCAACACTAAAATATTTATTAGTATTCAATCGCTCAAAATGCTCTTCTACCATTCCGAAACCGATGGCGGACAAAATTGCTCCTGTTTCTTCTTCAAAAAGCTCTAGTTTTAAGTGTTTTTCTTTCATTACTCTCGGAGCATATTTTAGAGTAAGATTCTCTGTTACAAAAACTGGTTGCATATTTTCTGGGCCAAAAGGAGCCATTTGATTCATAATTCGATAAAACTTAGGGTTTATTTCGGCCAATTTTATCTTTAAATCAACGGTCACGACGGGCGTTAATTGCTCAGGCGTGATGTATTTACTTACAACTCTATCAAATTCTAAGCGAAAAGCATCAATATTTTCGATGGGCATGGTCATGCCTGCGGCGTGGGTGTGTCCACCAAATTGTTCGAGTAAATCGGCACATTCTTCAATCGCACCGTAAAGATTAAAACCTGCCACCGAACGTGCAGAACCAGCCGCTTTTTCGTGCGATTTTGTGAGAATAATTGTCGGACGATAATATTTTTCGATACAACGACTCGCCACAATTCCGATAACACCTTTGTGCCAGTCTTCTCGATAAAGCACCGTACTTTTAGCTGTATTAAGCTGCCACTCGTCGCCCTCAATCATCGCCAGTGCCTCTTCAGTAATGCGGGAATCGAAGGTTTTCCGCTCTGAATTATGTTTCTGAATCTCACCTGCAAATGCCAACGCTTCATCATAATCATTTGATAATAAAAGCTGAACGGCGGCTTTTGCATGTTTTATTCTTCCTGCGGCATTGATTCTTGGGCCTAATACAAAAACCACATTTTCGACCGTCATTGGAGTCTTAAAACCCGCAACATCTTTCAAAGCCTTTAATCCGATTCGTGGGTTTTCGTTGAGTTTTTTCAAGCCATAATAGGCTAAAACTCGATTTTCGCCTGTAATAGGTACAATATCGGAGCCTATGCTGACAACGCATAAATCCAAAAATTCATACAAATTTTCAATTGGCGTTTCGGTACGAGTGCAGAAAGCCTGAAGTAGTTTGAATCCAACGCCATTTCCTGTCAATTCTTTGTATGGATACGGGCAATCTTTACGTTTTGGGTCAAGCACAGCTACTGCGTTGGGTAAGGTTTCGTCAGGTTCGTGGTGGTCACAAATGATAAAATCTATGTTGAATTTTTCTTTCGCCAAAGTCACTTTGTTTTGGGCTTTGATGCCGCAGTCAAGACAAATTACGAGCGAAACACCCTGCTCGGCCGCCCATTCGATTCCTTGGACTGACACACCATAACCCTCTTCGTAGCGGTCAGGATTATAATATTCTAAATTGCTATAAAACGTTGATAGAAAGCCATATACGAGAGCAACCGCCGTTGTACCGTCAACGTCATAATCGCCATAAACCATTATTTTTTCGCCATTTTCTATAGCTTCTCTAAGTCGAGTAACGGCTTTTTCCATATCTGGCATCAGAAATGGGTCGTGCAAATGGCTTAGTTGCGGACGAAAGAAATCTCGGGCATCATCAAAATCCGTGACACCTCGCTGCACGAGCATAGCGGCAAGGGCTTTATCGACATTGATGGCTTGCGAAAGTTCGATAACCGATTCGGTTCTTGGAGTAGGTTTATATGACCAACGTTTTTCGGACATTATTCAGTTTTTATTTATGCGATAATGCTACAAAATTACAGATTTAAACCACGATTAAAAAGATTTGTCCAATTCGCACGATTTATCTTATTCGTAATAGCCTTTTTGCCTCTATATTTAACTAAAAACAATCGTCTTTATAAAATCTTTATGTGCTGATAACTTTGTTTTACATTTCATTTATAAACTTCCACCTACATTTGCATCATCATAATTACCAAAATAATGAAGCAAATTCTGACTCAAAAATATACACAAGGCAATCCAGCATATTTGATAAGTATCATCATAATATGCTTTATTTCGGCGGTTTGTTATCCTTTTACTGATTTCATTGGCTACCGAACCGTTGCTCTTATCCTTTTATTCACGGTTTCGGTGCTGGCCATGAAACTCAGTCTTTATCCTGTACTTTTGGCGGCTGTTTTGAGTGCTTTTATCTGGGATTTTTTCTTTATTCCACCGCATTTTACTTTTCATGTGTCGAAGTCAGAAGATGTGCTGATGCTGGCAATGTATTTTATCGTGGCGATGCTCAATGGCGTACTTACGGCTCGGATTAAGCATTTTGAAAGTCTGGCGATTCAGCGAGAAGAACGGGTAAATGCCTTAAAACTTTACGATACACTTTTCAATTCTATTTCGCACGAATTTCGCACACCAATTGCTGCCATTTTGGGAGCTACCGATAATTTATTGACCGATAATTCTAAATTTAGCGAAACCAACAAAACAAATCTATATCAAGAAATAAATACCGCTGCCGATAGACTCAATCGACTCGTGGGAAACTTATTGAATGTTTCGAGGCTCGAATCAGGGTCAATTCGCCCAAAATTAGATTGGTACGACCTCAACGAACTGATTCACACTACCATCAATCAATTAGAAACTGAGTTGAAATCTCACGAAGTAAAAGTAGAAATACTACCGAATTTACCTTTTTTAAAGTTCGATTTCGGGCTGCTCGAACAAGCTATTTATAATATTATCTATAATTGTTCGATTTACACGCCCGAAAAAACACTCATCCATATTTCGGCCGACTATATCAGCGATAAATGTATTATTCAGATTCAAGATAATGGAAAAGGTTTTCCGAAAGGCGATTTATCTCAAGTATTCAGTAAGTTTTATCGCTCAAAAAATACGCAAACTGGCGGTTTAGGTTTGGGTTTATCAATCACCAAAGGCTTTATTGAAACTCAGGGAGGCACAATTAAAGTAGAAAATACAACAGGAAGTGGTGCTTTATTTACGATTGAGATTCCAACTCAAGCCAATTGGGGAGGTGATTTTAGTGGAGGATTTTTACAATAAAACTCAAAAAGCAATGAATAACCCAACAATATTAGTAATCGATGACGAAATTCAGATTCGTAAACTTTTAGAAATCACGCTTTCGGCAAATGGTTTTCGTGTACACGAAGCAGGAACGGGCAAAGAAGGGCAAATTTCGGCAGCCATGCACCCACCCGATTTGATTTTGCTCGATTTGGGCTTGCCAGATGAAGACGGACAAAGTATCTTGAAAAAACTCAGAGAATGGTACAAAGCCCCTGTCATTATTTTGTCGGTCAGAGATAACGAAGACGATATTATCCAAGCACTTGATAACGGTGCAAATGATTATCTAACCAAACCTTTTCGCACAGGTGAATTATTGGCAAGAATCAGAACGGCTCTCCGATTGGCTCAAAATACCGAAAATGTACCTTTGATAGAACACGGCAATTTGAGCATAGATTTTACGGCCCGAATAGTAAAGAAAAATGGAGAAGTATTGAAACTAACCACAACCGAATATCAACTTTTAACTTTGATGGCTCGAAATGAAAGTCGGGTATTGACTCATCAGTTTCTTTTGAAAACCATCTGGGGGCCGAGTTATCTCGAACAATCACAGTATCTAAGGGTTTTTGTGCGACAACTCCGCAAAAAAATTGAAGACAACCCTGACCAACCAAAGTTTATCATTACCGAATCTGGTGTTGGATATAGGTTTATTGGTGGCGAAAAATAAGTATTTTTGCCTACAATTTTATTCAAAATATTATCGAAATGAAGCGTTTTATCTTGTTTTTTTTATTTTTGACACACTCAGCATTCTTCGCAGATGCACAAAATGATTCATCGCAAGCATTAACTTTGAGTGCTTATATTGAAACTTATTACGGCTATGATTTTGCAAACTCTGATAATCATTTAAGGCCAAATTTTATTTATTCGCACAACCGCCACAACGAAGTAAATCTCAATTTGGGTTTTGTAAAAGCAGTTTATCAGAAAGCCAACATCAGAGCAAATATGGCACTAATGGCAGGAACTTATGCCAATGCCAATCTTGCTGCTGAAAATGGTGTTTTGAAAAATATCTTAGAAGCAAACGTTGGAATTAAGGTTTCTAAAAACAAAAATCTGTGGCTCGACGCAGGAATTTTCGGCTCACACATTGGTTTTGAAAGTGCCATCAGTAAAGATTGTTGGACTTTAACACGAAGCATTTTGGCCGAAAATTCGCCTTATTATGAAAGTGGAGCAAAAATTTCGTACAATTCTGATAATGAAAAATGGTTTTTGAGTGCCTTATTGCTGAATGGTTGGCAACGAATCCAAAGGCTTGAAGGCAATAATACACCTGCTTTAGGGCATCAGATTACGTTTAAACCAAATGCTAAAATCACATTAAATAGTAGTTCATTCGTTGGAAGCGATACTCCCGATGCCGAGCGACTGATGCGATATTTTCATAATTTTTATGGCATTTTTCAGCTAAACGATAAGTTTGGTCTTACGCTCGGTTTTGATGTTGGTTTTCAACAAAAAACGCCCAAAAATAAAAATTATAATGTTTGGTATTCGCCAGTGATTATTGCTCGTTATGCACCAACTAAGAAGTTAAATTTTGTTGCTCGTAGCGAATTTTATTCTGATAAAAACCAAGTAATTATCAGCACCAAAGCTCAAAATGGTTTTCAAACATTCGGTAATTCGTTCAATATAGATTATAACTTTTCTAATAATCTTTTGTGGCGAATTGAGTACCGAAACCTGAGTAGTAAAGATGCCATTTTTCAGAAAAAAGACTTATTTATTCACCAAAACAACCTCATAATCAGCTCTTTAGCAATTGTTTTCTAAGTTCTAAAAATCACTCAAGTATTCAAAAAACAAGCTAATCAGTTTTGCTGATGAAGGCTTTTATTTTGTCTAAAATATCATTTTTTTAATCAAAACTCTTAATGTTATGAGTCATTCTAACACAAAAAAAATCACGGCTGCATCACTGCTTGTTGCCCTCGGAATTATCTACGGCGATATTGGCACAAGTCCACTTTATGTATTCAAATCAATCATTGGCGAGCGTGAAATCTCAGAAATATTGGTCTATGGAGCAATTTCCTGCGTCTTTTGGACGCTTACTTTTCAGACAACTTTCAAGTACATTATCCTGACTTTAATGGCCGATAATCATGGCGAAGGAGGTGTTTTTTCGCTCTATGCTTTGGTGAGACGTTTTGGTAAAAATCTTATTATTCCAACAATTTTGGGAGCTACAACTCTCCTTGCCGATGGCATCATCACGCCGCCAATATCGGTCGCTTCGGCTGTCGAAGGCCTTGAAATTGTAGTTCCTCACCTACCTACCGTACCGATTGTAATTATCATTTTATCATTACTTTTTTTCTTTCAAAGATTTGGCACTCAAAAAGTTGGTAGTGCATTTGGTCCGATGATGGTTGTTTGGTTTACGATGCTTTTTACACTCGGAATTTCTCAAATTATCAAACATCCAGAAGTCTTAAAAGCTATCAATCCGTACTACGCTTATCAATTATTAAGTCAATATCCGCAAGGTTTTTGGTTGTTGGGTGCAGTATTTTTGTGTACAACTGGTGCAGAAGCTCTTTACTCAGATTTGGGGCATTGTGGCCGAGAAAATATTCGTATTAGTTGGGTTTTTGTCAAAATTTGCCTTTTGGTCAATTATTTGGGGCAAGCCGCTTGGGTTTTAAATCAAGGCGAAAGCGTGCTTAGCGGGCGAAATCCATTCTACGAAATCATGCCCGATTGGTTTCTGATTCCAGGCGTAATCATTGCCACCGCCGCAACTGTTATTGCATCACAAGCACTTATCAGCGGCTCATATACGCTTATCAGTGAGGCAATTAGCATGAATTTTTGGCCAAGAGTTACTGTCAGAAATCCAACCGAATTGAAAGGACAAATCTATATTCCGAGTGTAAACACCATTCTTTGGATTGGTTGTGTGATGATGATTTTATACTTCCAAAGTTCATCGCACATGGAAGCCGCTTATGGTTTTTCGATTACGGTAGCCATGATTATGACCACAATTTTGCTGGCGTATTTTATGCTGTATATTAAAAAATGGAATCCGTATATTATTGGAATAATTTTAATCGTTTTTATTGTTATTGAAGGTTCATTTTTCATCACGAATGTGGCAAAAATTAAAGAAAGATGGATGTTTTTGTTCTTTGAAGTATTCATATTTTTGGTGATGTATGTTTGGTACAAAGCACGCAAAATCAACAATAAACTAGTCAATTTCATTGATTTAAGGCATTATATTTCAAGAATCACCGAATTGAGCGAAGATGAAAATATTCCAAAATTTTCAACGCATTTGGTTTATTTATCGAAAGCCGACCGCAAAAATCATATTGAAGAAAAAATCGTAAAATCTATTTTCTCGAAAAAGCCCAAACGTGCCGATGTTTATTGGTTTGTGCATATCAACCGCACCGATGAGCCTTATACACTCAACTACGAAGTAAGCGAATTGCTTGATGATAAAATCATCAACATCGACATCAATACTGGCTTTAGAGTGCAACCACGAGTGGAACTTTATTTCAAGAAAATCGTGCAGGATTTGGTCGAACGAAAAGAATTAAATCTTCATATTCGCCCCGATGGTTCAACAAAATATAACAACGAACCCGACTTTAAATTTGTAGTAATCGAGAAATTCCTTTCGGTAGAAAACGAATTTTCGGTAAAAGAAGGCATTTTGCTAAACTCTTATTTTTTCTTAAAAAGAATGAGTTTATCTGACGAAAAAGCCTTTGGACTTGATAAATCAGATGTGGAAGTTGAATACACGCCTTTGGTGTATCATCCTGCTGAGAAATTGGCGTTGGTGAGAAAGTAGAATAACTTGTACGGTAGATAGATTTGACAACTTTTTGAAAGTTGTCAAATCTGTTCATATGTTTAGCATTGTTTATTTCTTCTCTTTCTTCCCAAACAACGAAAAATGTACATATCGCTTCGGATTTGCCTTCATATCGGCCATCAGAAGAGCAATATTTGCGGCAGTTCTATCAAGGTTTACATAAAGTGAATCATCTTTGGCAAGTTTGCCCAATGTTCCTTTTCCTTGATTAATTTCTTTGATAACACCCTGTAAACCAGCAATCGAACTATTCAATTGATTGACTGTTTGCCCCAAACGCATGGCATTGAGCGAATCAGCAAAAGTGCTGCTTTTCTGCAAAATTGGTTTAATCTGAGCATCAAGATTATTCGATAAAGTATTCAAATTGGCAGTCAAAGTTGCGGCATTGGCTGTAATTGCCGAAATATTTTTTGAGTTTGCCGCCACAATTCCGTTGACACCTGCAGTAGTTTGGCTAGCACTTGCCATGAGGGCTTTGAGAGCCAAAGCGGTTTGGTCAAATTGCTTGATGATTGCAGTAGTTGTAGTCAGAAGCGAATCAACGTTTTTGAGGGTTGGAGTGAGTTTATCGGTTACTGAAGCTACCATTCCTTTCTCGATTTCGCTTAGTATAATACCTTCATCACCTAAATCTTTTCCTGCTTCTATTCTGAGTTTTACTACTTTTCCGCCTAAAAGACCATTATCGGCTAATATAGCAGTGGTTTTGTCGCTTAATTTGATGTCTCGTTTGATAGCTAGCATCACTTTTATACGGTTTTTATCTTGTTCTGGCTCTACCAAAACCACACGTCCAACCGACACACCATTATAAGTCACAGGGTTTGATGTCTGTAATCCCTCGGCATTTTCGTAGTAGGTAAAATATTCATTTTCGGTACGGAAAATATCTAGACCTTTCAAGAAATTAAACCCTAAATAAAATATTGCAAATGCAATAATACCCAATAAACCAACTTTGTATTCTTTTTTCATAAAAACGAGTGACACACCATTAAGTAATAAATAATTAAGAATGACTCGCCTGAGCGATGAAGAATTAAGAATGAGTGAGGAAAGTTTTCTTAATGCTTTTCTTAAATATCCTACAAAAATACAAACTTAATTCTTAATCGCAACGGCGAACCGTTCTCAATTCTTAATTAAAATATCATTTCTCCTTTTCTTCTTTATACGCCTTTACTGCCTTAAATATTGCATCGGCTAGTTTATCTTGTCCATCAGCGTTTCCTAAAATCTTTTTGTCAGTGGCATTGGTCAGATATCCAGTTTCGACATAAATACTTGGCATCGTTGTTTGCCATAAAAGCTGAAATCCTGCTTGCTTAACTCCTCGACTGCGATGACCCACTTTCGAGATTTGTTTCTCAACCATACTTGCCAGTTTTACACTTTCTTTCATAAAAGCATTCTGATAATTGGCGAGCATAATATTAGCCATTGGCGAACTTAAGTCATACCCTTTGTAGTTTTTCTTATAGCTATCTTCCATCAAGATAACTTCGTTTTCACGCATAGCAAGCTCGAGATTATCTTCGGTTTTGTGCAAACCCATCACATAAGTTTCTGAACCGCTCAGTTTGGATGAATGCGGATTTGCATTAACATGGATACAAATAAACAAATCAGCTTTATTGCGATTAGCAATAGCAGCTCGCTCATGTAGCGGAATAAAAACATCGGTTTTTCGGGTATAAATGACTTTGACTCCAGGAAGGTTTTGTTGCAATTTTTTCCCCAGTTTGAGCGTCAAATTCAGAGCAATATCTTTTTCTTGGAGCTTATTATGATGCGTGCCTGGGTCTTTACCACCATGCCCTGCGTCAATCACAATCGTTCGGATTTTCCCGCTCTGAGCAAGTGCAATTTCGAGCGAAAATAATATGATAAGTATGACTTTAAGAATTTTTAACATGATTTTATGAGCAAACGTTCATTCAATACTATATAATAGCTAATTTTGTGCCATTAATAAACGTTGAGTACTGAGATACAAAAAACAAAATCTCGAATTAGAGATAAAAGCTTGATTATCAACAAATTATAAATATATATAATTGTTGCTTATTTTCGTCTCAGTACTTGATATAATAGTTTTTGTAGAAAAAGCCCAAAAATTGAAGTTTTAGATAAATATTCGTCACAGCTTTCTCTCGTAGGTCATAATTATAAGACATTTTTTACAAAGATACGTTTTTTGGAACATCTGAAAAAATATTCAACAGCCCAACCCATCAGCAACAGCTGCAGCCCAAATCGGGAGAGGCTATTTTGGGCTCTTTTTTTAAATATTAAGAGACAACCCTTTATTTTAAAAAAAGGATTTAGTGTACTTCTATTTTTGCTGTCATTCAATACTTATGCACAGTTTCCTGGGAGTGGACGATTACAGAATCTTGGGGGAGGAAATACCTCTCGCCCCACCACAACACGGCCTACTAGCACAGCCAAACCATTTGGTAACAAACTTTTTGAAGAGAAGAAAGACACCACTCGTGTATCTATTCCCGACTCTCTTCGTAGTAAAGACTCAGGTTTACAGTCAACGGTAAAGTACGTAGCAGAAGATTCGACGGTAATGGATGTTTCGGGAGAAGTCCTGAATCTTTATGGAAAAGCAGTGGTGACTTACGGAGACATCGAACTAAAAGCAGATTACATAAAAATAGACTGGGGAAAAAGTGAAATCTTTGCTTACGGCTCACCCGAT
Source organism: Emticicia sp. (assembly GCA_017495105.1). Classification (GTDB taxonomy): domain Bacteria; phylum Bacteroidota; class Bacteroidia; order Cytophagales; family Spirosomataceae; genus Emticicia. The sequence continues at coordinate 12,736 of JAFEIL010000095.1, forward strand.
ACAACTAAACGAGGAGATGCGGAACGCAACCCGAAAGTAAAAGGTAAGCCCATTTTTTCACAAGGCGGCGACAGTTATAATACCGATACTATTCGATATAATTTTAAATCTAGAAAAGCAATCATCAAAGGTATCGTAACTCAACAAGGCGAAGGTTTTGTGACAGGCGAGCGAGTAAAAAAAGACGAACATGACGATATGTATTTGGTCAATGCTAAATATACGACTTGTAATTTGAAAGAGCCACACTTTCATATTTCTGCCAGAAAAATCAAACTTGTCAATAAAAAACAAATTATTTCGGGGCCATTCAATTTTGTGCTGAGTGGAATTCCACTGCCCATCGGATTGCCTTTTGGGTTCTTTCCTGTGCCAAAAAACAAAGAAGCTGGTACTTCAGGCATCATTATGGGTACGTATGGCGAAGACCCCAATAATCGAGGTTTTTATTTTAAAGATTTTGGTTATTATTTTGCTGTAAACGAAAAAATAGGCGTAAAACTTATTGGTCAAATTTATACAAAAGGTAGTTTCGGACTTGGAATTCAATCAAATTATTCGAAGCGATATAAGTATTCGGGAAGTTTAAATTTTCAGTATAATTTCAATAATAATACGCCTGAAGTTGTTGGTACTGATGATAACAATAATTATAAAACCAAAGATTTTAACCTAAGTTGGTCGCATTCGCCAGCCAATAAACGCCCCGACCGTAGTTTTTCTTCATCAGTAAATTTACGAAGTAATGGTTTCAACCGAAATAACGTAAATACGGTTGATGTGAGCAATTATTTGAGTAGCACTTCAAATTCCTCGGTGCAATTTGGACGTACTTTTGCCCAAAAAGTTGTGACAAGTTCGGGGATAAATATTTCACAAAACTTTACTACTGGACAAGTTGACGCTTCGGCCAATTATAGCATTGGTCTGAACCAATTTAATCCTTTTGTGCCAGAAAAAAAGCAAATCGGCCGTTGGTTTGAGTCATTTAGGCTCGGTTTAAACGTAAGTGGCGGTTATCAAGCAACAAATACAAGAGTAAATAGTATTACGAATTATTCAGATTATAAAATTGTCCGTGAAAATGACAATGGCACCTATTCTACAATCGAAGCAAAACCTTTGACCAATGAAGAAATCAAGCTCCGCGATGCCAATCCTCTAACCTTAACTATCGAAGAAAGAATTGCCCAAAAAGCCTTACAAGAACGCCTTAGTAATGTCAGAAAACTGAATAGTTTAGATGCCATCAATGAGGTTTTAAAAGATGGAAAGTTTACAAGTACTTACTCCATTCCGATTGCATTACCAAACTTCAAGATAGCACGATACATTAACTTTACGCCTAGTATATCGCTCAGAGGTGATATTTCTACACAAAGCCTTAGTTATGAATATGTTGCTAGTGAAAACGCGGTAAAAATAGATACCGTGAATGGCTTTTTTCCAACATATCAAACATCAGTTTCGGGTGGAATGAATACTAGAGTCTATGGCACTTATCAGTTTAAGGGAAAAGGACGTTTACAGGCAATTCGCCACACTTTAGCACCTTCATTGAGCTTGAGTTATGCTCCTGATTTTACGAAGCGACTTTTTGATTATAAAGTAGTTAGAATCGATAAAAATACTACAAATGGTGTTACAACCTATGATACCCTGCGACGACTTTTATCAAAATATCCAACTTTAGGGTCTTCGGCTGGTGCATCGGGAAACATAAGTTTTAGTTTAACCAACCAACTCGAAGCAAAAGTTCGCTCAAAATCAGATACCGCAGCCAAGGCATTTGAAAAGGTTTCACTACTTGATAATCTAAGCCTTAGCACAAGTTATAATCTCTTGGCAATTGGTGACTCGATGAATCTTTCAAATATTAATTTGAGTGCAAACACCAATTTATTCAAGAATCTGATTAATCTAAATATGGGTGCAACACTTGACCCCTATTTTTATCAAGAAGAAAGTACAGCCGAGTTGAGAGCCTTAAATCCTGCGGGACGTATTCGTCGTTTTTATAAAATCCAGCAAGTACAAGGCTTTGCTGGCTTGGCAACCTTACGTTCAGCTAATGTAGCTATTTCAACTCGTCTTTCGCCAGAAACTTTCAATCCAGATAAGGCAAAACCAAAGACAAATCCGCAAAGTAATAACCCACAAATGGACGCTATGAAGAAGTTTGTAAATGCTAATCCCGAACTTTACGTAGATTTCACGATTCCATGGTCGTTAAGTTTTAGTTATAACTTTAACTACAACAAACAAGGTTTGGCAAAAGCACAAATCACGCAGGCCATTACAGTTCAAGGAGATTTAAGTCTTACACCAAAATGGAAATTGGGTTTTAATACGGGTTATGATATGGTATTAAAAGCACCAACGCTCACTAATATCACGATTAATCGTGAATTACATTGTTGGGATATGGCTTTCAACTGGACTCCGATTTCGGGGTATTCGGCCAATAGTAGTTATTCGTTTACGCTCAATGTGCGTAGTGCTTTATTGCAAGAGTTGAAAGTGAGCCGCAGAAGACAATATTATGGAAGTGGCGGATTTTAATAATCTACGACCATGCAGGGCTTTTGACCAAGCAAAAAGGCAGTCTTGAAAAATCAAAACTGCCTTTTAAAACTATTCTAAAAACTTCAACCCAACTTCGCCAAAGCTTCTTCCAAAGCTTTAATCTTAGTTTCAGCATCGGCCATTTTCTGGCGTTCTTTTTCGATGATTTCTGGCTTTGCATTTTGTACAAAACGCTCATTCGATAATTTCGCTTGGGTCGATTTCTTGAAACCTAAAATGTATTCTAAATCTTTTTGTAGAGCTGCTTTTTCTTCTTCTACATCAAGATTTTTGCCTAAATCAATCGTTAGTTCATCGCCTTTGATAACGAAACTCATGCCATCCGCTTTATCGCTAACATATTGAATATCAGAGACATTCGCCATTTTCTTTATCAAGCCAGATAATGTTTCATAACGTGCTTGATTCTCGGTTTTTACTGCCAATGGCAATGCTTCTTTTGGAGAAATTTGCTTTGAATTTCTGGTATTACGAACTGTTGAAACGATTTCGTATAATAACTCAAAATCAGCTAATAGGACTTCGTCAACTTCGCCACCTTGTGGGAATTGAGCCAAACAAATGGATTCATTTTCGTTCCTTTCTCTAATCGTTTGCCAAATTTCTTCCGAGATAAATGGCATCCAAGGATGAATCAAACGCATCAATTCATCAAAAATTTCGAGCGTTGAATTGTATGTTTCTTGGTCGATTGGCAAGCCTTTTCCGTCTACATAAGCAGGCTTAATCATCTCCAAATACAACGAACAGAAATCATCCCAAATGAGATTATACGTACTCATCAAAGCATCTGACATTCTGAATTTATTGTAATGGTCGAGCGTCTCGGCAACCACTTTATTCATCTTGGTTTTGAACCAAGCTACTGCCAGCCCCCCATCCCCCAGAGGGGGAGTCGCTATCGGAGAAGTCCCCCCTTTGGGGGCGGAAGGAGCTATTTCCCAACCTTTTATTAATCTATACGCATTCCAAATTTTATTACTAAAATTACGTCCTTGCTCACATAGTTTTTCATCAAAAGGCAAATCATTTCCCGCGGGTGAGCTAAACAACATACCAGTACGAACACCATCAGCACCGTATTTTTCAATCAATTCGATTGGGTCTGGTGAATTACCCAAAGATTTTGACATTTTTCGACCTTATTTGTCTCTTACGATACCCGTCAAATATACATTTTTGAATGGATATGTACCTTTATATTCATACCCCGCAATAATCATACGTGCTACCCAGAAGAACAAAATCTCAGGAGCAGTTACTAAATCATTTGTCGGATAGTAATAGTTAATATCTTCATTATACGGTTCGCCGTCCGCAGGCTCTTTGAAGCCATCAAAAACTGAAATTGGCCATAACCAAGAGCTAAACCAAGTATCCAAAACGTCCTCGTCTTGCGTAAGGTCAGTTTCGCTCAAAGCATATAATTGGTATTTATCACGGGCAATTTTCAAAGCCGCTTTTTTATCTTTTGCCACGATACAAGTCCCATCTGGCATATAAAACGCAGGAATACGATGTCCCCACCAAAGTTGGCGACTGATACACCAATCTCTTACGTTGGCCATCCAATGATTATACGTATTCTTGAATTTCGGTGGAATCAACTGAATCGTATCGTTCATTACGTTTTCCAAGGCAGGCTCCGAAAGTCGTTTCATTTTCAAGAACCATTGCAACGAAATTTTTGGTTCAATAATCGCACCCGTACGCTCAGAAGTTCCAACAGTCGATTTGTAGTCTTCTTCTTTTACTAAATTACCCGATTCGGTCAATAATTTAGCAATTTTCTTACGAGCTACAAATCTATCTTCACCGACTAAAATCAACGCCTTTTCGTTCAATTTACCTTCATCGGTCAAAATATCAATGATTTCTAAGCCATGTTTTTGTCCGAGGGCATAATCGTTTTGGTCGTGGGCAGGTGTTACTTTCAAGCATCCAGTTCCGAAATCCATCGTTACATATTCATCGGCAATAATAGTAATTTCACGATTGATTAACGGAATTCTTACTTTTTTACCAATCAAATCTTGGAAACGTTCATCGGCGGGGTTCACACAAATGGCCGCATCAGCCATGATAGTTTCGGGGCGAGTTGTGGCAATTGTCACGCTTCCCTCCACTCCATCGTACCTGATATAATACAATTTTTGCTGAACATCTTTCATGATAACCTCTTCGTCCGAAACTGTTGTTTTGGCTTGCGGGTCCCAGTTTACCATGCGGTGTCCACGATAAATATCTCCTTTATTATGTAAATCAACAAAAACATCAATTACGGCATCATACAAACTTGGCTCCATCGTGAAGCGAGTTCTATCCCAATCGCACGACGCACCGAGTTTACGAAGTTGTTGTAAGATAATTCCGCCATATTTTTCAGTCCATTCCCAGCAATATTTCAAAAATTCTTCACGAGTAAGGTCAGCTTTATTGATTCCTTTCTCTTTCAGCATCGCAACAACTTTTGCCTCGGTTGCAATAGAAGCATGGTCAGTTCCCGGCACCCAGCAAGCCTCTTTGCCTTCCATACGTGCTTTGCGAATCAATACATCTTGAATCGTATTGTTAAGCATGTGACCCATGTGCAAGACACCCGTGACGTTTGGCGGAGGAATCACGATAGTATAAGGCTCCTTATCAGGATTTGGTTTTGACTTAAAGTACTGATTATCAATCCAATACTTATACCATTTATCTTCTATCTCTTTTGGATTGTATGTTTTGCTGATTTCTGCCATTATTCTTTGAGTCAGTTGTCGATAAACGACGGACGACGGTTATTTGTTAATAATAGTACAAAAATAGGGAATTTTAGGCCATAAAAAAACCTGTAAGAACTCTTTAAGCCTTACAGGTTTTAGTTTTAACGAATTTATTATCAATTCGCATCAAAAATCTTTCCCGAACCCGAAATTCGTTGGCTGATGCGTGGATTTCCTCTAAACCAAACACTTCCACTTCCCGAAATACTTACGTCAAGATTGCTCAGTGCAGTAGTTTCGCATCGTCCAGAGCCACTGATTATAATGTCCGAATTATCTGCGTGCATTCCGAATGACTCAATTTTTCCACTTCCCGAAACATCATAAATGCCATTATAGGTATCTCCTTCCATAAAAATTAGTCCAGAACCACTCAAATCAGCTACTAAATCATTTTTTACATCTAAAGCAACATCAATGAGTCCGCTTCCCGATAAGCGTAGATTTATATTTTTCGAGAAAATTTTATTATCACTGATTACACGGCCACTTCCCGAAACAAAAATAGAATTGACGTCAGGTACTTGTACATAGATTTTCACATTGTGGCTACTACGAAGGCGACCGTAATCATTTAAAATCAAGGTATTCCCGCTGACTCGACTATAAACCAAATCAATGATATTGCTTTCGGCAGTTATTTCAATATCTTTGGTTGTACCTTGACGAATAATTACTTCGGCAGGAAATAATAATTCGATTCGATTAAAATAGGCCATTCGACGAAATTCCGTCTGAACAATGCCGCTACCATCAATAACTTCGTAAGTATTACAAGATGACAATCCAAATACTCCCAAAAGGATTGTGATGATTACGATATTTGAACGTTTCATGGTAATGATTCTAATTTTAGCTTTTAATAAAAATTGTTGTCTTTAAGGATAAGATGCTATAAGTTTGTAATGAGTTGCTTAAGCATTTGTTAATGAGTCGTTAAAGGCGTTTTTAGTTGATTTTGTTGGAAATTATTGCAAATGGTTACAAATTGTTCCTTTTCCAACAACGTGAAACGACGTTTTTAGTTATTTTTGTTGGAGTTTGTTGCAAATGGTTACAAATTGTTCCTTTTCCAACAACGTGAAACAATGTGCAACCATCTAAAACAATTTTAAACAACAAAAAATAAAAAATGAAGACACTTTGGGGTGTAGACTTAGGCGGCACGAAAATCGAAGGCGTAGTGATGAATGCCGAAAACAATGATATTTTATCAAGAAAAAGAATTCCGACAGAAGCCACTAAAGGCTACGAACATATTATCAGTCAAGTCGTAACATTGATTGATTCTATCAAAGAAGAAATAAATATCTCTCCAACAGCCATTGGATTCAGTACGCCTGGTACGACCGACCCAACTACGCAGACAATGAAAAACTGCAATACGACCTCAATGAATGGACGACCAATGAAAGCTGACCTTGCAAAAGCTCTTGGCGTGCCGGTTGAACTGGCCAATGATGCCAATTGTTTTGCTTTAGCAGAAGCTACGATGGGAATTGTGAAAGATGTTTTGCCCGATGCAAAAGTTATTTTTGGAGTAATTCTCGGTACTGGCGTTGGTGGTGGAGTTGTGGTAAATGGCCAGGTAATCAACGGAAGGCATGGAATAGGTGGCGAATGGGGACATAATTTCTTTGAAGAAGATGGCGTAATGTGCTATTGTGGAAAAACTGGATGCAACGAAAATGTATTTTCTGGCCCAGCTTTGCAGCAATATTATAAGAAATTGAGCGGAATTGACCTAACAATGAAGGAAATCTACGAACTACATAAAACTGAAACTGACCCGCATGCTACAGCTACGCTTAAGCATTTAGTGAAATCTTTCGGACGTGCTATTTCGTCTATTGTCAATGTACTTGACCCAGATGCGATTGTAATTGGTGGCGGTGTGGGCAATATTGACATTATTTATGAGGCGTTCCCTGAAGAACTCAAAAACTGGATTTTCAATAACCGCAAAGTAGAAACGCTTTTCTTAAAACCAAAACTCGGCGATAGTGCAGGTGTTTTTGGTGCGATTGAGTTGGTTAGGGGGTATTAGGATTTTCATATTTACCGAGCATCGGCCGCCACAGAGGTACAGATTACCCAAAGTTTCACAAAAATTATCTATGAAAATCTGTCCCTCTGTGGCGAAAGTACTCATAATTTGACGTTCGCTCAAATTAAAAATAGCGACCAATCTTAGGATGGTCAACAATTATTCTTTTGAGTTTTTGGTTCTCGATACTTCCTTGAATGCTGTAAACCACTTTGCCGTTTGGCTCAACCAAAAGCGTATAAGGCAAAGCTCCATTCCATTTTGGGTCGATAGCTTCAATGAGTTTATAAATATCTTCATCTTTAAAAATATAATTTTTCACGCCTGAATGTTTTTCTTTCAGAAACTTCAAAGCTTTATCTTTTTTCTCCAACTTATCAGCCGAAACTGACACAAAATCAAAATCTCTTGCTCCGTACATTCTGTAAATCTCTAAAAAATCAGGATATTCCATCACACATGGCCCGCACCATGTTGCCCAAACATTTATAAGACGAAGTTTATCTGAATCATCATTTTTTACTAGTTTTTTGATGCCTTCTGTGTTTATTTCTTCAAGATTTACAGGGCGAGAAGTCCAATTCTTTTCGTTTTTCTCGTTATATTCGGTTTTCCAAGCCCATTTTATCGAACATCCGAATGTTTTGGTGGTTGGTGTTGTTACTTCTTTTCCTGCCAAAATTTCATCAATTGCATTACGTAAATCTTCCGAATTTGCACCTTTATTTGGATTTTCAAGGGCATCGAGACGGCCATTATACTTCAGAATGCGTTGATTATCAAATACATACGCATGAGGTGTAGCCACTGGACCGTATTTTATCGAAACAGCTTCATTGTCGCCATCATAGAGATACGGGAAGTTAAATTGCTTTTCTTTTGCTCTGATTTTCATGTTATCAAAATCATCGTTGAGGTCTGAATAACCCAATTCTTCCAACAAAAGCCCATTTGGACTATTTGGTGAAATGGCAACTACCGCTACACCTTTACTTTTATAATCGTCCACAATTTTCTTGATTCGGTCTTCATAAGCCTGTGCTGTTGGGCAGTGTGTACAAGTAAAGACGATTACCAACACCTTTGCCGAAGCAAAATCCTTTAATGAATAAAATTTGCCATCATAATTTGGAAGTCGAAAATCAGGGGCTTTTGAACCAATAGCCAATGTAGGCGTTTCTTGAGCTGTAATTGCTTGCGGACGAGCCACAAATTTATTTTGTGCATGGGCAAAGCAGGACGCACAAAGCATCAAAATAAGAAAAAAAGATTTCATCTTATAAGGTTGAATAGAGAGAAATTATTATAAAATCAATTATCAAATTTATATAAAATTTTAATAAAATAATGATACTTTTTCAGAAATAATAGTAATGAATTAAAGAAATAGTGTATTTTTGTTATTCAATTATTCAACTCAATAATCAAACAGATAATGAACTCAAATTTCTCACGTCGTGATTTCGTCAAGGCTTCAGCAGCCGCGGTGGGTGGCATCTCGATGACTTCTTTACCAATCGAAACATTCGCTAATTCTTCGGTTGAAGATACTATTAAAGTTGCCTTAATTGGCTGCGGTGGTCGTGGCACAGGTGCTGCTTTACAAGCACTTTCGGTCAAACAAAACGTAAAACTCGTAGCAATGGCCGATGCTTTTCGTGATAGAATTGACTCAAGCTACCAAAACTTAACTAAAGGAAAAGTTAAAGACCGTGTAGATGTACCAGAAGACCGTAAATTTGTAGGCTTTGATGGATACAAACAAGCAATCGCATTGGCAGATGTTGTGCTTCTGACAACTCCCCCAGGTTTCCGTCCGATACATTTTGAAGAGGCTGTTCGTCAAGGAAAGCACGTTTTCATGGAAAAGCCAGTAGCAACCGATGCACCGGGGATTCGTAGAGTTTTGGCAGCAGCCGAAGAGTCGAAAAAGAAAAACTTGAAAGTGGTTGTAGGTTTACAACGCCATTATCAAAAATCCTATCTTGAAACTTACAAAAAAGTAATTGACGAAGGTGCAATTGGTGATATCGTAGCAGCCCGTTGTTATTGGAATAATGATGGTGTTTGGGTGAAAGAACGCCAAGCTAACCAAACCGAAATGGAATACCAAATGCGAAACTGGTATTATTTCGTGTGGCTCTGTGGCGACCACATCAATGAGCAACACATTCATAACATTGACGTAATCAACTGGTTTAAAGGAGGTTATCCAACAGAAGCTATTGGCATGGGTGGTCGTCAGGTGAGGACAGATAAGAAATTTGGCGAAATTTATGACCACCACTATGTTGAGTTTAAATATGCTGATGGAATGATTTTATCGAGTTCGTGCCGACACCAACCTGGTACAGTTTCTGATGTTTCTGAGCATCTAATTGGTACAAAAGGGCGAGCTACTGAAGGCAAGATTTTTGACCTAAAAGGAAATAATATTTGGCGACACAAAGGCGAAGGTGATGGCGATCCATATCAAGTTGAGCACGAAGTTTTATTTGATTGTATTGTAAACAATAAGCCAATCAATGATGCTGAAAGAGGTGCGAAAAGCACAATGACTGCCATTATGGGTCGTATGGCAACTTATTCTGGCAAAAGAGTAAAATGGGAAGATGCTCTAAACTCTGATATCAACCTTATGCCAGACGCTTATACTTGGGATACTTTGCCTAAAACTTTACCTGATAAAGATGGAAATTATCAGATTCCGATGCCAGGTAAAACTAAAACGGTGTAGTTTTTAATTAATAATTGAAAATGGATAATGTAAAAATGATTAATTCATTTACATTATCCATTTTCAATTTTACATTATCAATTACCTAACGAGTTCTCCGCTCAAACGCATGATTTGTAACTCTGAAATTTTGATATTATAACGAGCATTTGTCAGCCTATTCAATGAAGTATTCAAACTTCGTTGTGCCTCGTTCAATTCTAAGATTGTAGAACCTCCCAACTTAAATTTCTCTAAGGAAATCTTCAAGTTCTCTTCGGCTACTTCATTGTTTTCTTCTTCAAGTTTCAATAATTCTTTATCAGTTTGATACTGATTATAAGCACGCATTAACTCTGACTCAATCTGAATCCAAAGATCCTCCTCTTGCTTACGCAAAATATCAGTATTGATTTTAGAGGTCTGAATCTGACGACGAATAATTTCTCCATTAAAAATATTCCAAGTTGCCCCCAAACCTACGTTTAGCCCAATGTTTTGGTTATACAAAAATAAACCTGCATTAGTTTTGCTCAAGGAATACCCAAACGAAGAGTTTAACGTAACTCTAGGAAGTTTTGCTGCTGCAACTTCTCTTTGCGTAATCAAGCTTATATCGGTTGATTTACGTAAGGCTTGTAGGCCTTTATTGGCAGCACGAGCTTGACTTTTGAGTTGATCGGTTGTAGGGTCAAACATAATTCCAACAACTTCTTGTACATCGAAATCTTGGTCGGCAGTTCTTACCAAAAGGTTATTGACCGTTACTTTTGCATTTTTCAAAGAGTTTTTAGCTTGAACCAATTGTGTAATTTGTGTATTTAGCTCAGTTTTTGATTGCAAATAATCAAGTTTTGAACCTTTACCAAATTCCCAACGCTGTTGTGTAATTGTCAAACGTTCTTCATAATATTTAATGATTGTCTGCAAAAAAGCAACGGTTTGTTTCTGACGCATCACTTCATAATAGGCCTGCATAACATTTACAACGGTATTTTCCATCATTTGGCGAGTCTGCAACTGACTTAATTGACCTTGACCTTTTAGGCGGTCAAGCGTTGCGTACATTCGTTTTCCATCATAGAGTACCCACGACATTGCCACGTTTGTGATTGGAGAAAGACTACTACCAAAACGGTTGATTTCAGTACCATTCGAGAGTTTTTGACTTACTCCGTTGAAGGCACTGCCGACATTGGCATTCAGATCTACTCTTGGCAACATTCCTGCATTTCCTTTAAAGACTTGCAATTCCGATGCTTGTTGTTGCATTTGAGCAACTTTTATATCGAAGCTTTTTTCGAGAGCAGTTCCAACGGCATTTTCGAGTGTTAATATTTCTTGGGCTTGTAAAACAGCAGGCAACAAAAATATAAACAGAAAGTATTTTTTCATGATTAAGGATTTCATTCTGTATGTAAGAGCGTATCGCATACGCCCTTACAACAAGTAGTTGTACTTTTAGGCGTATGCGATACGCCCTATATCTTTACGCAATTTCAGCTTCGTGAGCAATTTCTTCGATTTGTTTCATACGCTCGAAATTTTTATTTCGAGATAAGAAAGTGTAAATCGCAGGAATTACGTATAAGGTCAGAACCAATGAGAATAATAAACCTCCCATGATAACTATACCCATTGCCATACGGCTTTTCCCGGCCGAACCCAATGCAAAGGCAATTGGTGCTGCACCTAGAACTGTTGCAAAGCTTGTCATCAAGATTGGGCGGAAACGCATAGAAGCAGCTTCTATTGCGGCTTCCCTGACGCTCATGCCTTTTTCTCTTAATTGATTAGCAAATTCTACAATCAAAATACCGTTTTTTGTTACCAAACCGATGAGCATAATCATACCGATTTGACTGAAAATATTAAGCGTTTGGTTGAAATACCACAATGAAAACACCGCTCCTGCAATAGCTAAAGGTACAGTAAGCATGATAATGAATGGGTCAACGAAACTCTCGAACTGAGCAGCCAAAATTAAATATACCAATACCAATGCCAATAAGAACATATAAAAGGTATTTGAAGAGCTTTCAGAAAAATCTCTTGATGAACCCGCCAAAGCTGTTCTGATTACCTCATCGCCCATCTTATCTCTGATTTTGTCCATTGCCTTGATACCATCGCCAACCGTCTTGCCTGGTGCTAAACCAGCCGAAACGGTAGCACTCATATAACGATTGAAATGGTATAATTGCGGTGGGCTACTTTCTTCGTTAATCTTGACGATATTATCTAATTGGATGATTTCACCACGATTATTTTTTACGTAAGTATTTTTCAAATCAAGTGGTTCGTCACGGTTGGCACGATCAAATTGTCCAATAACTTGATACTGACGACCATTCATCGTGAAATATCCAAAACGTTGTCCAGCAAAAGCTAATTGCATTGACTGAGCCACATCCGTTACCGAGACTCCCATACTTTTAGCTTTTTCACGGTCGATACTTACTTCGAGTTCGGGTTTATTAAACTTCAAGTTCAAATCTGATATCATGAAGGTTGGATCTTTCGCCACTTCTTCCATAAATTTCGGCACATATTGACGAAGCTTCTCGAAATCTGGGGCTTGAATCACGTATTGTACTGGCAATCCACCTCTTTTATCCAAAGATATGGTTTCTTGTTGAAGCACAAACGCTCTGGCATCTGGCATTTTCTTAGTGATTTTACCTACTTGGTCAGCAATTTGTTGTTGCGTACGTTTTCTGTCTTGAGGGTCGTTGAGAACTAATCTAGTAAAACCTGTATTAGCAGCACCCGATCCAGAAAAGCCTGGGGCGGTCATAGTTACAACAACATTCGCTTCTGGAACTGAGTCACGAATAGTTTTTCCGAGTTTTTGGATATAATTATCGGTAAATTCAAAAGAGGAACCTTCGGGAGCCGTGATTTGTAAACGCATGGCACTACGATCGTCGAGTGGAGCTAATTCTTGTTGTAGATCTTTTCCAAAAAACCATGTCATTCCGAATGTAAGCAAAACCAACGGAATGGCCACCCAACGAATGTTCATAAAACTTATCAAACGAGCTTTATATCCATTAATTACTCTTAAAAAGAAAGGTTCAGTCATTTCATAGAAACGACTATGTTTTTGATTTTTTCTTACTAAATATGCATTCAACATTGGCGTAAGCGTCAATGAAACGAATGCAGAAATCAATACGGCAGTGGCTAGTACGATACCGAATTCTCGGAAAAGACGACCAACGAAACCTTCCATAAAAATAACTGGCAAGAATACCGAAGCAAGTGTAATTGAGGTAGAAAGTACTGCAAACATGATTTCGTTTGCTCCTTTTATTGCTGCCTCAATCGGCTTCATACCTTCTTCTATCTTTTTGTAGATATTTTCGGTAACAACGATACCATCATCAACTACGAGACCAGTTGCCAAAACAATGGCAAGTAAGGTAAGAACATTGACTGAGAACCCGAATATATACATGAAGAAAAACGTACCAATGAGCGATACAGGAATATCAATCAATGGACGAACGGCAATAATCCAATCACGGAAGAATAAGAAAATAATAATAACAACCAACCCGATAGCAATCATAAGGGTCTCCCCTACTTCTTCCACTGATTTTTTGATGAAAGTAGTGTTATCAGACATCAACTCCATTCTATAGTCTTTCGGAAGCTCTTTTTTGATTTCAGCCAAACGCTTGTTCACTTGTGCTGAAATATCAAGATAGTTTGCACCAGGCTGTGGTACGATTGCCAAACCAATCGAAGGAATACCATTGATACGCATGACTGTTTCTTCGTTTTCAGCACCAAGTTCTGCATCACCAATGTCTTTGAAACGAATAATTTTTTCGCCTACTGTTTTTACAATCAAATTATTAAAGTCTTCTTCACCCTTGAATCGACCAATCGTTTTTACAGTTAATTCTGTATTATCCCCGGCTAATTTTCCGCTCGGAAGTTCTACGTTTTCAAGGTCAAGAGCTAATTTTACGTCTTGCGTTGTAACGCCTTGTGCGGCCAACTTGTTGGGATCCATCCAAAGACGCATGGAGAATTTTTTTTGTCCCCAAATCATTACTTGGCTGATACCCTGAATGGTCTGAAGGCGTTGAGCAACTACGTTTTCTGCGTAGTCGCTGATTTCCATGTGGCTTCTAACGTCCGACTGCAAGAGCATACTCATGATTGGGTCAGAGTTTGCATCGGCTTTTGAAACAGTTGGAGGACCATCAATATCTTGTGGGAGCTGACGTACTGCACTCGAAACTTTGTCACGAACGTCGTTGGCGGCGGTTTCCATATCAACACCGATTTCAAATTCGATAGTAATTTGGCTCGAACCATTGTTTGACGACGAATTAATGGACTTTATTCCCTCGATGGCATTTAATGCTTTTTCGAGAGGTTCGGTAATCTGAGACTCAATAATGTCGGAGTTGGCACCAACGTAATTGGTACGCACCGAAACAACAGGAGGATCAATGGATGGATACTCTCGTACACCCAAAAATGTATAGCCAATAGCCCCAAACAAAATGATGAGTAGATTCATCACGATGGCTAATACTGGACGTTTGATAGAAATTGTTGAGATTGACATAGTGCTTTGTGCAATTATGAATTAAGAATGTAGAATTAAGAATGTTCTGTAAAACACCATCAATTCGTTTATTATCAGCGACTTATCAAAACTTTACTTATTTGTTCCTTTAACTTTTACTGAGGCATCTTTTTTCAATGCCATGATACCCGAAACGATTAGAGAATCACCCGCTTGCAGACCGCTCGTCACTTGAATTTTCTTATCATTCCGAACACCCGTTTCAATCATAACTTCAGCAGCTTTCCCATCACGGACAACATAAACTTTTTTACCTTTCAAAACTGGCACAACTGCTTCGGTCGGAATCATGATCGCTTGAGCAATGTCCAAATCAACCGAAACTCTTACGAACATACCCGGAATGAGTCTATCAGATGGATTTTTAGCCAATGCTCTGAGTTTCATAGTCCGAAGATTTGGATCAATTTTTGGGTCGATAGCCACAATATTGGCGTAATAAGCATCAGGCTGGCCTTCAACTTCAAATTTTACATTTCTGCCAACTCTGATGAGTGTAGAATATTTTTCTGGAATCGAAAAATCAACTTTTACAGGATTTGTTTGTACGAGTGTTGCCAAACTTGTAGCTGGCGTAACGTACGCTCCTTGACTAACATTTTTCAATCCTATTTTTCCCGCAAATGGTGCTTTCAAAACTGTTTTTTCGACATTTGCCTCGATGAGTTCCTTGTCGGCATTGAGGGTATTAATTTTATTAGCTGTAATTTCATACTCTTCTTTGCTAATAGCGTTAATATCCAATAATTTTTTCTGACGAGCTTCAGTTTGTTTTGCCAATTCTATCTCGAAATTAAGCTTTTTCAACTGAGCTTGAAGGTCAGTATCCTTGATACGAGCTATCACTTGTCCTGCTGCAACTTGGCTACCTTCTTTGATATTGAGAGCAAGAATACGGCCAGAAGCCTCAGCTCTCAATTCGATTTCTTCATTTGGAAAAATCGTACCTGATGATGTAATTACATTATCAAGACTTTCAGTATTGACCACAAAAACATTTACCGAAACAGAAGGGCCAGCACCTTTCATATCTTTGCCTTTTTCGCCTCCTTTACCGCCCGACGCTCCTGCACCTGCTCCGCCACCTGGGCCTTTTTCGCCTAAATCAGGCTTTTTAAAAAAGAAAATTTTGCCAAGTACCAAGACCGCAACAACAGCAACAATAGTCAGAATCGTACGCATATTAAACTAATGATTAGTGGAGTATCTGTTAGAAATGTTAGATATTTTTATAAACTAAATACAAAAATATACCTAACTATTACGATAATAAAAGTTTTTGCAT
>JAFEIL010000113.1 GCA_017495105.1 Emticicia sp.
ACAGCAGCACAGTGCATTTTTGAATGTTCCCGAAACTCAAATCTTCAAGAATAAAAATGCCTCAATTACCGTCAAAAATATAAAATATACTGAGTATTATAAAGAATTTGACTGTAAATGGGAAACTAGCCACGCAGTTATAAGTGGTTTGAGCGATACTACGGCTCAAAATTATGTCAACGATTGGCTTTCGGGAATGACATTTTTCGGCACCTGTGATGGCGACAATGAATGTCTCGACATTGCATCTTTTCATTATTTTTATAAAATGACTTATGTGACCTCTATCCAAAACGATCTTCTTGGTTTTTTTCAGAAAGCAGGAAATTGCAAAATCGTTGATACACCTTGTTGTGAAACTCAAGATTGGGAAATATATGATTTGAAACAAAAACGTTTTCTGCTCGAATCCGATATTTTCAAGCAAGATGAGGTTTCTCAAAAACTTTTATTTAAAGCAATTGAAGATAAAGTTTCAAAGCACCACCTGAAATTGATTGCCGACTGGAAGGCATTTGACCGCCAAATTGGTATTGAAAGTAAAACTGGAATTACCAAGGTAGTTATTTTTCTACTCGAAGATGTAATTGGAAAACCTAAAGGCTTGAAACTTGAATTTACTACTCAAGAAATAGCGAAAATACTCAATGATGAGATTGCGAGACGTTTTTTTTAGGGTTTATTTACATAAACTGATTTCTCTCATATAGGCTTTAAAGGCTAGTCATACTTTTGATTGTAGTTGAAATTTAGATTTGTTTCATTAATTTAAAATTATTTTTATTATGAAAAAGATTCTGCTTCCAACCGATTTTTCCAAAGCATCTGAACGAGCTATTCACTATACTTTGGCTTTGCTTGATGATACCGCCTGTGAGTTTACGTTGTTAAATACTTATACAACAAACTTCGAACCCGAAATTGCGATGTATGTTTTGGACGACTTAAAAAAGAATTCCGAAAAACTAATGGCAAGCTTCTTGAAAGGTTTACAACACTTTGATAATGTGTCGCAACATACGTTTAAGACTGAATATATGCCTGTTTCGGCAGGAACTGCTATTCAGATTTTGAACCAAACAAATCAATATGATTTAGTTGTTTTGGGAGCCAGTGGTGCAGGCAATAATCTGTTATTTGGTAGTGTAGCCACCGATGTTGTACGCAATGTAAAGGTTAATACACTTATTATTCCAAATAATATGCCAATTAGACCTCTCAAAAATGTGGTAATGGCCGTTGATTATAACGAGGTGAGCGATTTGAAAGTTTTTGACAACCTTAAAGATTTACTTGCCCAAAAAGATGTTCAGTTTACTTTCCTGACAGTTTTGAATGATAATCAATCAGCTGATGAAATAGATGGTTTGGCAAAGTACAAATACCATAATTATTTCGAGGATATGAAAGTTAATGACTTTTATATAAAAAATGCTGATGTTGAAATAGGTATTAAGGAGTTTTTAGAAATTCATCGTGCCGATATGCTAGTGATGGTTTCTCGTCATCATTCTTTCTTAGATGTTATATTCAATCGTAGCACAACACGTAAGTTTGCTTACCATCCTACTGTTCCTTTGTTATCTATTTATGATGAAGTGTCCGCTCCATTTATCAATGAATCAGAGGTTGTTACTTTCTAAAACTAAATTTTCACCAAAATCGTGAGGTTTCCCAAAAACTTATAGGTTTAAATATTTTCAAAACACTAAAATACTATGACAACTACCAAATTAAGTCAACTGAATCATGCTCATTTTGAGCATAAACTGTGGCGAAATGAACTTGAATTAGTTTCACAAGAAGCAACTTTTTTCTTAAAAATTCTCGATGAGTATAAAATCAAAACTATTTCACAAACGCACAATTCACTGGTAGTTGTTGAATTTGTTAAACAGTTTCGTCATTTTCAACGTTTAACCAAACGTTTACTCGAAGAATTAAGTGTGATTGAAAAAGAAGTGGCTCAAGGAGTAAAAGAAGACAATGTCTTGGATGGCGAACAAAGAAAAGACCGTGCATATCTAAATGAAGAAATGAAGTATTTTGAGTCAGATTATCGAGAAACTAAATTTAGTTTTCGCAATTTTATTGCCACTTATGAGTCGGTTCCAACGCTCAACTAATTTTATGATTTTAATCATGCTTTCTTCAGACCTCAGTCATGTTTTTGGCTGGGGTCTACGTGTAATTTTACACCATGATATTATAAGAAATTAGAATTTAGATTGTAGAATTTAGAAAGAATTAACGATTCTCATTTCTCAAGTCTCATACCACAGTTTTTTACAATCTACCATAAACCAAATCTTATGCGATTATTTGCCAAACCTTTTTTCAGTGTCGACTCTCATTCAGGGAATATCCATTCGGGGGCTCGTGGTACATTAGAAGGGTTTTATTACGACAATAAAGTTGTAAAAGCCTTTATGATTGCGACCGTTGTCTTTGGTGTTGTCGGAATGTTGGTTGGTCTAACGGCTGCCACGGAGCTATTTTGGCCTGCAGCTAACTTAGGAATTCCTTACACAACCTTCGGTCGTATCCGTCCTCTTCATACCAATGCAATCATTTTTGCTTTCGTGGGAAATGCTATGTTTGCTGGTATTTATTATTCAATGCCAAGATTATTGAAAACTCCAATGTTTAGCAAACAATTAAGTTGGACTCACTTTTGGGGTTGGCAATTAATCATTTTAGCGGCTGCTATTACATTACCACTCGGTATCACAACATCGAAAGAATATGCTGAACTCGAATGGCCAATTGATATTGCGATTGCTTTGATTTGGGTAGTTTTTGGCATCAACATGATTGGTACAATTATTAAACGCCGTGAGCGACACATGTATGTTGCGGTTTGGTTTTATATAGCTACATTTATAACGGTTGCGATGCTTCATATTGTCAACTCGCTTGCATTACCAATCTCTTGGACAAAAAGTTATTCGCTTTATGCAGGTGTGCAGGATGCCCTTGTTCAATGGTGGTACGGCCACAATGCGGTTGCGTTTTTCTTGACAACACCGTTTTTGGGTTTGATGTACTATTATCTACCAAAAGCGGCTAATCGCCCAGTTTTCTCTTACAAACTATCCATTATTCACTTTTGGTCACTTATTTTCTTATATATATGGGCGGGCCCTCACCATTTACTTTATTCTTCGTTGCCTGATTGGGCTCAAAGTTTGGGAACAGTTTTTTCAATCATGCTCATTGCTCCATCTTGGGGGGGTATGTTGAATGGTCTTCTGACACTTCGTGGTGCTTGGGATAGAGTTCGTGAAGACCCAGTTTTGAAATTCTTCGTTGTTGCGGTTACGGCTTACGGTATGGCAACTTTTGAAGGCCCATTGTTATCGTTGAAAAACGTTAATGCGATTTCTCACTTTACCGACTGGACAATCGCTCACGTTCATGTTGGTGGTTTAGGCTGGAATGGATTCATGATTTTTGGTATGCTCTATTGGATGGTACCAAGAATGTGGAAGACCAAAATCTACTCAATTTCTTTGGCAAATACGCACTTTTGGGTTGGAACACTCGGCATTTTGTTCTGGACATTGCCAATGTATTGGGCAGGTTTTACACAAAGTTTGATGTGGAAAGAGTTCACAAAGGATGGTTTCTTAGCATATCCTAACTTCTTAGAAACCGTAACTCAGTTAATTCCGCTCTACGCAATGCGTGCCTTCGGTGGCTTACTTTATTTGATTGGTACATTCATTATGATTTATAACTTAATCAAAACTGCTGGCCAAGGAAGTTTTGTTGCTGACGAATACGATGAAGCTCCTACTTTGGTTAAGAACGTAACGATTTCTGGCGAAGGATGGCACTCAGTTATTGAGCGTAAACCTGTGATGTTCATGCTTTTATCTTTAGTTGCAGTTATAATCGGTGGTGCGGTTGAGTTTATTCCAACTTGGTTGGTTGAGTCAAATATTCCAACGATTGCTTCGGTAAAACCATATACACCGCTTGAACTCGAAGGTCGTGATATTTATATCCGTGAAGGTTGCTATACTTGTCACTCTCAAATGATTCGCCCGTTCCGTTCTGAAACTGAGCGTTATGGAGAATATTCAAAAGCGGGCGAGTTCGTTTATGACCACCCGTTCCAGTGGGGTTCTAAACGTACAGGTCCAGATTTACACCGAATTGGTGCAAAATATCCAGATAGCTGGCACTACAACCACATGATGGACCCACAAACAATGTCACCAGGTTCGATTATGCCGCCGTATCCTTGGTTATTATCAGATAAATACAATAAAAGTCAATTACCTGATAAAATAAATGCTATGCGAACATTGGGTGTTCCGTATTCAGAAGGATTTGAAGATGAAGCTATTGCTAATGCAGAAGCTCAAGCCGCTGGTATTGTAAAATCTTTGGCAGATGCCAAAATCACTGCAAAAGGCGACAAGGAAATCATTGCTTTGATTGCCTATCTGCAACGCATGGGTACTGACATCAAGAAGGAAGCTGCAGCTGTAAAATGAATTCAGTCGAAATTCCACTGTCCACGGTCAATAATTAATGTTGAGCATTGACCTTTAGACTCATAAATAAATAAAACTATGTTTAGAGATATTTTAAATAGCATAGAAGGGGTATCAATTTTTCCTATCTTTTCATTAATAGTATTTTTTGTTTTTTTTACTGCACTTGGTTTTTGGGTTTTTAAAGCAGATAAAAAGTATGTTAAGCACATGGAAAACTTGCCTTTCGATAACAAAAAATAGATTTTCTTGCAATCAAAGTCAGTGGTATTTCTAAAAAAATGACCGCTGAAGGTGGACTAAAACAAATTATTAATCAAAAAAAATGTCATAAATGAACTTATCATTCAAAACAGGAGATGAATTGATTCTATTCTTGGTATTGGTAACTCTCATCATTTTCGCAGTTGTGATTATGTTTGTGGTTTTCGGGATTTTCCGTGCCTTAAAACAAATTGATGCTGAGAGAAGTGGTAAAATTATCGAAGTATTTAGCTTCGATACTTGGTGGAAAGGTCTGACAGGTGCAGTACCTTTGGAAAAAGAAGAGGTGATTTTATTGAATCACAATTATGATGGAATCAGGGAACTTGACAATCATCTTCCGCCTTGGTGGAAATACCTTTTCTATGCTACAATTGTATTTGCGGTTTTTTATCTGCTCGATTATCACGTTTGGTATTCAAGTCCGAATCAAGAAACAGAATACTTAAATGAAATAGCCGTTGCTGAGAAACAAATCGAAGAATATCAAGCCAAAAATGCTAATACCATTGATGAAAATTCGGTGAAATTGTTAGTTTCTGATGCAAAAGTACTCGCAAAAGGTAAAGAAATTTTTACTGGTAAATGTGTGGCCTGCCATGGTGCCGCTGGTGAAGGTGGAGTAGGACCAAATTTAACTGATGAGTTTTGGATACATGGCGGAACAATTGGTGCAATTTTCAAAACTATCAAAAATGGTATTCCTGAAAAAGGAATGATTGCTTGGAAAGCTACTTTAAAGCCAAATGAAATGCAGGATGTTTCTAACTATATAGCTTCATTAGCAGGTACAAATCCGCCAAACGGTAAAGCTCCTCAAGGAGATAAAGTAGTTACCGATTCGACTGCCACAAAATAAGAAAAACTAAAATGCCTACAAAAATCCTCGCCTTCGGGGCTATCAACCGATGGCGAGGATTGTGAGGGGCTGCAAATATGAATACATCACCCGAAATATCAGCCTTTTATGAAGAAGAATTCCGTGATACAATCGCCACGGTAGATGCCAACGGAAAACGTATTTGGTTACACCCTAAAAAACCAAAAGGAAGTTTTCACAACAAAAGAATCATTGCTACAGTTATTTTTTTAGTTATATTCATTACTACTCCTTTCATCAAAATTAAAGGTCAGCCACTTTTGATGATTAATATTTTCGAGAGAAAGTTTGTCATTTTTGGTCAACCTTTCTTTCCACAAGATTTTGTATTGTTTGGTATAGGAATGATTACTTTTTTTGTATTTATCATTCTATTTACGGTAGTTTATGGCCGATTTTGGTGCGGTTGGGCTTGCCCACAAACAGTTTTCTTGGAAATGATTTTCCGAAAAATAGAATACTGGATTGAGGGCGATGCACGCCAACAACACAAACTCGACAGCGGTCAGTGGACTTCCGAAAAAATTAGAAAGAAGACTCTCAAGCATTTTATATATATTGTTTTTTCGTTGATTATTGCCCATTTCACAATGGCCTACATCATCGGAATCGAAGAAACCATCAATATCGTAGCTGTTTCACCTGCCGAACACTGGTCTGGTTTTGTCGGTATTATTGTTTTTACAGCTTTATTTTATTTCGTTTTTACTCGTTTGCGTGAGCAAGTCTGTATCGCTATTTGTCCTTATGGACGTTTGCAAGGTGTTTTGATGGGACGTAACACAATGGCAATTATGTACGATTTTATACGTGGTGAACCAAAAGGTAAACTCACTAGAAACCCTGAAAAAACTGACAACCAAGCCAAACAAGGCGATTGTATTGACTGTGCTTTGTGTGTACAAGTTTGTCCAACAGGAATTGATATTCGCAACGGAACTCAACTTGAATGTGTAAACTGTACGGCTTGTATTGACGCTTGCGATGAAGTTATGATAAAAATTGATAAACCAAAAGGACTAATAAAGTACGCTTCTCAAGAAAGTATTGAGAATCGTGTGCCATTCAAAATGTCAGTTAGGGCGTATGCTTACTCGGTTGTTTTAGTGCTTTTGGTTGCGGTTGAAGCATTTTTATTGATAAATCGCTCAATGGTTGAAACCACAATTATGCGGGTTCCAGGACAAATGTATCAAGAGCAACCAAACGGAATTATCAGTAATTTATACAACGTTCAGTTTATCAACAAAACATCTGAAGCAATCGTACTTACGCTTAAAGTAGCTGATAATAAAGGGATTATACGGATACAAGGCGGAAAAATAAACGTGCCAATGCAAGGCCGAGCCGATGCCGTATTTTTTTTGGATATTCCTAAAAATCAAATTGTAAATATCAAAACGCTCCTTAAAATCGAAGTCTATAACGGTACCACTTTAGTAGAAACCGTAAAAACCAATTTTTTAGGGCCAGCGGAATAGTTTAATCAATTAAGAATTAAGAATTGAGAATTAAGAAAGTAAAAAAAATAGAAATGTACATTAATTCTCAATTTTTAATTCTCCATTCTTAATTAAAATAAGATGAACTGGGGAAAAAAAATAGCAATCGTTTATTTAAGTTTTGTTGGTTTTATGGGATTTTTAGTCTGGAATTGTCTCCAACAAGATGATATTCATTTGGTTAGTAAAGATTATTATCAAAAGGAAATTGACTACCAAAAAGATATCGACCAAATGAATAATACAAATCAACTTTCTACACAATTGAAATTTGAATATATGTCTGAAAAGCAGATAGTTAAATTAGTTTTTCCAAAAGAATCTATTGGTTCGAATGGTAAAATTAATTTCTATCGTCCAGCCGATGCCCGAAAAGACTTTGTTGTGAAACTTGAAATTGCAAATACCGAAAGTCAATCTATTTCAACTGCAAATCTTGATCGAGGATTGTGGGTCGTAAAAGTTTCTTGGAACAAAGACGGCAAAGGATATTACAAAGAAGAAAAAATGACCTTATAGAGTGCTGACGGGGTCACCCGTGCGGTTCTAAGTTCTGAATTCTGAGTGAAAAGTGCTCTGTTCAGAAATTAGAACTCAGAACTCACAATTCAGAACTCGAATAATGTTTTACTCAGCATTTATAATGGGCTTTATCGGTAGTTTGCATTGCATTGGTATGTGTGGCCCAATCGCAATGATGTTGCCTGCCGATACTTCTAAACGCTGGAAATTTGTAAAGGGAAGGGTATTATACAATAGTGGAAGGATAATGACTTATGCCATATTCGGGCTTTTGGTAGGTTTTATTGGCGAAAGTACCACTTACTTTGTCTCTCAAAAATCGCTTTCTATATTCTTGGGTGCTTTAATTTTGATTGGCGTTTTTTTACCTAAAACATGGAAAAATAAACTCAGTTTGAATAATTATGTTTTTGGCTATACAAACTTAGTAAAAGGTTCATTATCAAAGCTTTTCAAAATGCATTCATTGACTACACAGTTTTCGTTTGGCGTTTTAAATGGTTTTCTACCTTGCGGATTAGTTTATGCGGCATTAAGCGGTGCGTTTCTCACCGAAGCCCTCACTGATGGAATGTTATTTATGGTTTTGTTCGGAGTAGGCACATTACCCATGATGCTAGGCGTAAGTTTAGGAGCAACATGGCTGAGAAAAACTTTCGGTGCAAAATTGCCAAAACTAATTCCGATAACTTATTCATTTATAGGTTTATGGTTAATTTTCAGAGGCTTAATTATTTCATTTCCACATATTATTAATCAGAATATTGATTTGTCAAATATTCCGTTTTGTCATTAGAATTTATTAGGTTTAGGTTTGAAAATGCAGGAGATTTTCTCCTGCTTTTTTTATTTTTTTGGAGAAATCAAAATTAATCCAAATGTTTGTTAAAGAATAACAATGTATCAGTCAAATGCTCAGTCCAATATGCCCAAGTGTGGCCACCTGAAAATTCTTCATAAATGTGCGATATTTCGTTGTTTTTCAGTTCTTGATGAAGTTGGCGGTTGTATTCAATCAAAATGTCATCAGTTCCACAATCAAACCTAAAAGGAGGGACGAGATTCTTGTTTTTTAAAATCCATTCAAAAACACTAGCTTTTTCCAAAGCATCGTATTTTAATTGCTCAAAATCGACAATAAATTCACCGATTTGATTAAAATGGGTTATTGAAGAAAGTCCCGATAAAGCCTTAAATACGTTTGGATATTTAGCTCCCAAGCGTAAAGCTCCAAATCCACCCATCGAAAGACCAGCAATAAAAATTGGTGATTTATTAGTTATTTGTGGATATTGCTCTTTCATTACATTAATTACATCTTCAACAATCCAACGTTCATAATCAGTAGTTTGATGCTGAACATATCCACTACCATCGGCATACATTCCATCAGATGGCATTGCCAGTATCATTGGCTTTATTTGCTCAGTTCGAATAAGGTTTTGAGCAGTTATGTGAGCATTTCCTTTGATTGCCCAAGCCCAATGGCTTCCATAAACTCCATGTAATAATATAACGAGCGGAACATACTCAGCTACATTTGAGGGAGCATAAATCGTGATATCGGCACGTTTCTTCAAGGCATTACTTTTAACCGTAATGAAATCTAAGCCTTGAAAAGTAGCTTTTTCGGTGGTGAAAAATTGACTCATTATCTGTTTTTAAAATACAATAACTCCCTTGGCATTGCGTCCAGCATGCATGTCAGCAAAGGCATTTGATAAATCATCGAGCGAATAAGTTTTTGTGACCATTCTATCCAAAATCAATTCGCCTTTAGCGTAGAGGTCTTGCAAAATCGGAAAATCAATTTGCGGTCGAGTTTTTCCGTAAAGTGGGTTAATATAAATTTTGTCCCATTCAAACAAATTCATATCAATCATAATTTCCTGTTCGATTCCACTCACTTGCACGGCCATGCCTGCATTGCGAATCATGGCCAAAGGAGCTGCACCAAGTTCGGGTATTGCTGTGCATTCAAATGCATAATCAGCCCCTCGTCCGTTTGTCATGGTTTTTACAATTTTGGCAGCTTCGGTTAAGCCTTTATCGTTATTTTTTGCTAAAATGGTGTGAGTTGCACCATATTCTTTAGCCATTTCTAGCCTTAAAAGATTTATATCCACTGCGATTATTTTTCCTGCACCCGAAATTCTAGCTCCTTGAATAACATTCAACCCAACGCCTCCCGTACCCAACACTACCACTGAACTACCTGCTTTTACCTTGGCAGCATTTACCACTGAACCATAACCTGTCATAACGCCACAGCCCACAATAGCTGCCGACGAAAATGGCATTTCGACATGTATTTTCACACAAGCAGCTTCTCTAACAAGCGTGTATTCCGACATCGTGCCTAGACTAAATGCTCGT
Organism: Emticicia sp.; assembly: GCA_017495105.1. GTDB lineage: Bacteria > Bacteroidota > Bacteroidia > Cytophagales > Spirosomataceae > Emticicia. Next base: position 10,050 of record JAFEIL010000113.1, read on the forward strand.
TCTATTGGTGTTTTTTTCCAAGAAGTTGAAGTAAAAGTAGCGTGTCCTTCACTTAATTTATTTCCAGCCGTTACGGCTGAGTTTCTTTCGCAAATATGCTGGTTTCCCTCTTGGCACTGGAAGCATTCATAGCATGGTATCGCCCAATTAAGCATAACTTTATCGCCTACTTTGAGTGATTTTACGTTTGCTCCGACTTGCTTTATAATCCCTGCACCCTCGTGCCCCATTACCAAAGGTTTGCCCCACGATTGAGAGTCCCAATCGGTGTGGCAAATCCCTGCAGATTTGATTTCAACCAAAACCTCATCACTTTGTGGCTCGGCAACTAATATTTTTTGGATGGAAAAACTACCTTTTCCATCTGCAATAGCTGCTTTACAATGTATCATTTGCTATAAATTTCAGGGTTTAAATAAGTATCAATCACTTCTCCAACTTTCGCTCCAGGGCACCATACTTCCCAATCTTTTTTCTGATTTTCGTTTTCTGGTTCTTTCAAAATCATGTCTCTGTCCATATAAATCATCGTCATAACTTTGCGTACTTCGTCAGTATTGTTTGCTCCTGCACGGTGAAAAACCCAGCCCGAATGAAAACTGACTTCTCCCAAATCAAAAGGTTCGATTATGTGTTTAAAGTCTGTTACTCTCAGCTTTTGTTGAATCTTTTGTTCACTATCATCACTGATTGCCAGTTCTCGCCCTTCAATAATCGTATGGCTACCTGCACTAAATTCTAAAGGCCCCATTTCGAGCGGAATAGGCTGCAATGGAATCCAAGCTGTGACGGTTTTGTCAGAATTTAGTGGCCAATAATATTGGTCAGCATGCCACGGTGTTATACCGCCTCCTGCTTCTTTAAAAAGTGCTTGATCATGGTAAAGTCTTGCTCCATCGGCTTGCATCAATTCGGTAGCAATCTGCCCCAAACGTTTGCTTAATACGAATTCTTTGCAGGTTTCGTCTTCACGCCAAAGATTAAAAATTTGAAGAAACGCCTTCCCGTAAGTATCTCTCTGTTCGATTGGCTTATCCTGCTTGTTAATTTCATTTACTTTTCGAGTGATTGCCTCGCCGTAATATGTCAAAGTTTCTTCGTCTAATACATTTTTTAGTTTGACAAAGCGATTTTTTTGATAAAACGCAATGGCTTCGGCTGGTAGTTCATAAGTTTCGTTTAAAAGATTTTTCATTGCTTAGATTTATTTATTTAGATTTGATGCAAAGTAGATTAAATTTTATGTCCTATGATTTGATTTTTTTTTCATATAATTGTCTTATATTATCTTAAATATGGAAAAATAAGTTTGGGAAAGAGAAAATGAAACTATGAAAGCAGTTTTTGAGCAATTAAGCACCGAACAGTCAAGTTCATTTATCCTCCGACAATTTGATGTGCCGAAGTTTGAAGCTCCGTTTCATTTTCATCCAGAATATGAACTGACCTTAATTTTGAAAGGTGACGGGCAACGCTACATTGGCCAGCAGGTAAATGAGTTTATTGCGGGAGATTTAGTTTTTTTAGGGGCTAATTTGCCTCATTGTTGGGTCAATCAACCGATTGAGAATGAAAATGTTTCTGCCATTGTGATACAATTTGGAGAGTTATTTTTAGGTAAAGGTGTAGGTGATTTGCCAGAAATGCTAAAAGTGAAAGCTTTTTTAGAAAAATCAAAATCTGGTTTTGAAATTGTTGGTAAAACAAAGGAAACGCTCACCCAAAAGATAATAGGATTACAGCACAATTCTCCACTGCAAAAAATTGCTGGGCTATTAGAAATTTTCGATATTCTCAGTCAAACTGCTGAAGTTATTACGATTGATGATTTTTTTTTCGAGCATCGATACAATCAATCAGAAACTGCTCGTTTTCAAAAGATTTTTTCGTTTTTGATTGAAAACTTTAAAGAAGAAATTAACCTTGAGCAAATTGCTAATATTGCCGATTTATCGCCAACTTCATTTTGTCGATATTTCAAAAATATTACAAAAAAAACGTTTGTAGAGGTCTTGATTGAGTTTAGGCTACAGTTTGCTTGTCAGTTGCTCAATAAAACGGATTTGCCAATTCAACAAGTGGCATTTGAAAGCGGTTTTGGCGATGTTCCGTATTTCAATAAGTTATTCAAAAAGTACAAAAATGCTACGCCAAAAGAATGGCGAAGTAGAGAATTTTAGTTTTTATCAAAAACTCAAAAATAAATGGCAAGAGAATATATTAATTTACAAGAACTTGAAGGGAAATGGCATATCATTTTAACAAATTTTCCGATGTGGCTGCAAGGTGATAAGAAAAATCCTAATTTCAACTATAAAATGGTCGAAAGAGATGGCATTATTTACTTAATAGATGAAGTGAAATACACTCAAAAAGGCCGAACAAAATCAATCAATGGTTTTGATAAACCACTAAACATTGAAAATACTTCTTTTGAGTGGCGTGGAAATGGCCTTCTTTCACTTTTGTCAAGTAAATGGCAGATTTTGTATTTGGATTCAGCCAACCAATGGGCAATTATCTACTTCGAGTCAACACTTTTTACACCCAAAGGCTACGATGTAATCTGCCGAGATACACAACCAAGCAGTTTAATAATGAGAAACGTAGAGGAAAAGCTAAGAGAACTAAAAATTAACGATAAGCTGATGAAGTTATAAAAAAACGAAGCCAAATGTTGATTGGCTTCGTCTGAATAACCTTCCTTTTGGAGGTTTAGGATGCTTATAACTATTTTCTATAATCTAAGGCTGGTTTTCTATCGCCAACCATCGCCTGGTATTTGAATTCTTTTGTACCACGAGCTTTTTCAAACTCTGTCTTTGCATCTTTTATTGTTTGTGGACTTTCAAAAAGGTCTGTTACAGTCAATGCCATTGTTTTTGCAGCATTTACCATTCCTTTTCTACCAATGCTCATACCTCCAGCCGCAACGGCTTGCCAACTATGAGCAGGTGTGCCCGGAACCCATGTTGCGGTTGTCAAACCAACAGTCGGAACCGTCCAGCTTACATCACCAACATCAGTTGAGCCACCGCCACCTTTTTCTACCGCCAAAGGTTTAACACCAGTTCCATCTTCATATTTTATACTTTCTAATCCTAAACTTTTACTAATTTTTTCAGCAAATGCTTTTTCTTCAACGGTATAATTTAATCCGCCAACTTTGGTTAAATTTGCGTGCATGACTTTAGCAAGTGTTTCGTTAGGCAATAATTCATAGGTACCGCCTGTCAATTCCCAGTCTACACGAGTGCCAGTTCCCATTGCTGCACCTTTAGCTGCATTTTCAATTCTAGACCATACATCCATTACATCGCTTCGTCGTGGGCTACGTGCATAATAATAAACTTCTGCAAAATCAGGAACAACGTTCGGGGCTTTTCCTCCATTCGTAATTACATAGTGAATACGAGTATCAGATGGCACATGTTCACGGAGCATATTAACCATATTATCCATCGCTTCTACACCATCAAGTGCCGAACGTCCTTTTTCGGGCGAAGCAGCTGCATGAGCCGAAACACCATAAAAACGAAATTTTCCCGATTTATTGGCCAAAGAAGTGCCAAAACTAGCACTATTCGACGAGCCTGGATGCCAGTGAACGACCGCATCAACATCATTAAAAAGTCCTTCACGCACCATGTAAACTTTTCCTGAGCCACCTTCCTCGGCAGGAGTTCCATAAAAACGAAGTGTACCTTTTATATTATTGGCCTTCATGTATTCTTTTACGGAGATTGCTGCCGCAACTGATGCCGTGCCAAATAAATGATGTCCACAGGCGTGACCAGCAATTCCACCAATTGATTTTTGGTCTGCGGTTGAATCTTGTGATAAACCCGGTAAGGCATCAAACTCGCCTAGAATTCCGATAATTGGTTTTCCTTCACCAAAAGTTGCAGTGAATGCTGTAGGAATTCCCGCTACACCTTTTTCGATTTTAAAACCTTCTTTACTAAGAGTTTCCTGTAATAATGCCGAGCTTTTAGTTTCTTGATAACCTACTTCGGCATAATTCCATATTTGTTTGGCAATTCCGCCATAATACATTTCTTTTTTGCCGATGTTTTCGAGCATTTTTTCTTTGGGTGATTGGGCAAAAATACTCGCACTAACGAGAGAGCATAAAAAAAAGAGTTGCTTCATAATGTTTTAAAAGATTGGTTAATTGTTAGGTTTGAAATTAATAGCAAATAGTCGAAAGTTGAAAAAAACTATGATTAAGGAATTTTTAATCATATTCTATTGACAATCAATTATTTAAAAATTTCATTTTTTACCAAATCGGGTCTCGAACTTGAAATTAAATGACCTGATTCTGGAATAAATATAAATTTAGCATTTTTTCCGATAAGCATCTTTTTTGCGAACGAAAAATTTGTTGTATCCACAATCCAATCTTTTCCTCCAGCCATTACTGTTACATCTGATTGAATTTTTTTCCAATCATTTTTAAGTATTTTCAACTCTTTTATATGTGCGTATTTTTCATCAGTTGCGGTATTCATTCGTTCAGGCAAAAACCAACGAACTAAGAAAACTTTACCTAACTTCGAAAACCACCAAAACTTTTCGGTATCAGGGTCGATGGCAGGTGAAAGTAAAACAATTTTTTCGATTTTATCAGGATACATTGCTGCTAATTTTGCAGCAACTGGAGCTCCATAAGAACGACCTATTACAATTGCTTTTTTATTAGAATGATTGCTTTTTAAGGCGAGAATTATACTTTTTGCTTGTTCTTCTAAACTATATAATTTCTTTTTTGGTCGCTTTTGTGATTTGCCATAACCTGGGCGGTCAACAGAAATAAGATGAAAATTATGTTGAAGTAAACTATCATCTAATAAGTTTAGGTAGCCGTCCCACGAGCCTGGAGCTCCATGTACAAATAATACGGGTTGGGCAGTGTCGAAGCCAAAAGTTGCATAATGAAGTTTCGTTGTGTCATTTTCTATGACATGGAACAATGGTTTCGAAACTTTGTTGGTATAATGAGTTTTCAACTCTTTTTCGGTTAAAATCCATCTACTGAAACACGAAGCAAAAATTATGCTTAAAGAAAGAAATATAAAAACGAATTTTAGACGAGATTTCACTTTTATAGCTAATTGGCTGATTATAAACAATGATTACAGTCATATTAACACAATTCGACACTAAATCGTTTGAAAGAAACAGAAAAATAAAATTACTTTAGACCAAATTTCTTTCCAGGCATTGCTTTGATGATTCCTTGAAATTCGAGATTGAGTAGGAGCGAAGCTAATCGGTTGAGTGGAACTTGGGTTTGCCAACTGAGTTCATCAATTTGCAATTCTCCATTAGTGCGAAGGTGAGAAATTACTTGTGCTTCTTCGTCGGTAAACATACTTAAATCAACGTCGTTTTTCTTGAATTTGATATTGTCAGGATTTTCCTCTAAATCCCAATTAAGCGTTTCTACGAGGTCGTTGATTTGAGTATAAATGTTAGCTTTATTTTGTTGAATTAGTTTATTGCATCCTTCTGAAGCTTTGTTTGCAAGCGTCCCCGGAACGGCAAAAACTTGACGATGATAGTTATTTGCAAATTCAGCAGTTACCAAAGAACCTCCTTTTGCAGCTGACTCAATAACAATTGACGCATCACTTAAGCCAGCGATGATTCTATTTCGAGATAAAAACATATTTCTTATAGGCTGTTTTCCAAACGGATGCTCTGAAATTATTCCACCATTGGACGTAATTTGATCAATGTATTTTTCGTGTTGCAAAGGATAAATAACATCAATTCCACTAGCCATGACGGCAATCGTTGGTAGCCCAAAATCAATCGCAGCTTTATGAGCAGTAATGTCTATTCCGTAAGCTAAACCACTTACAATCAGAGGGTTATAATTCTTTGATTGCTCGACTATGCTTTCTGTTACTTTTTTGCCATAGTCAGTAGCTTGACGAGTACCAACAATACCTATTGAGCGAAAATGGTCTAAACTGGCATTTCCTTTATAATACAAAACTGCAGGTGCATCATAAAGAGGTTTTAGACGTGAAGGGTAATTTTTATCCGTAGAAAAGAAAAGTTGAGCACCTTGCTTTTCGGCATTTATAAGCGTTTTTTCAGCATCAGAAATTAGTGCTTTGTTCTTTAATCCTTCAATAACCACTCGACCAACACCTGAAATTTTAATTAATTTATCGGTTTTTGCCTTGAAAACATTCTCCGCTGAACCACAATAGCTAATCAATTGTCGGAAAAATACACTTCCAACTCCTTCAACATTTGACAACGCAATCTGATAAATTTTTTCCATGTATATATTGGTGAATTAGTTACTGGGAACGTTTTTTTGTTTTTAAATTAGCAAAATTGTAATTAGCAATTCGTTTTTTCAATTTCAAAAATTAATCGAACCAAAAATTACTTCAATAAATATTCTCCCCAAATCGGGAAATGGTCAGAATAGGGTGTTTCTGAAAAAGTTTTAAAACGTTTTACTTCGAGTTCCTTTTCATCATAAAATAAATTATCAATTCTCAAGAAACCTGGCTTGCGGTGATACGTAAACCCAAATCCACGACCCGCATCTTCAAAACTATTTCTTAAATATTGTCTTATTTTACCATATGCAAAACCATAAGGCAATTCGTTTAAATCTCCGCAAACCATTACCGGGTAGGGGCTTTCTTCAATCCATTTTTCTAATTCCTTAACCTGTATAGCTCTGTCCTCGAAACCTCCCTTGAGTTGATGATAAATTGTTTTGGCTTCTTTTTTTGCTAATTCTTTGTCTTCTTTTGCTTCAATTACTTTCTGTACTCGCACACCCATTGATCGTAATTGAACGTTTATAACTCTAATTGTATCTTTTTTAATAACTATATCGGCCGAAAGCAATCCATTATGATTAATTGACCAATGCTTTTCTTGCTTTCTAATAATTGGAAATTTAGAAAAAATTGCAAGACCTATTTCACCTTGTCCACGGTCATTGCCAGGGGTTGAATGGACGTAGGTATAATATTTGTGTGTCCCCCTAAATTTCTTTATAGTCTTAAATTGAGGGAAATCATCCCAGTTATAAAGTTCTTGTAAGCATTTAATATCAGCATTAATATCAACGGCTTTTTTTACCAAACTTATAGCATTTGTCGTATCGTGCTCATGTACATAGGTAATCGCATCGCACCACATCATATTATAACTCATCACACTAAAACCCTCACGAGTATCTCGGCTATCAATATTATGCCATGTGAATGTTCTTAAAATAAAAGGATAACCTACAATAAGTAGAAAAACAGATAAAAATGTACGAGGAGAAAGACGTATCGCCCAAATCAACACAAAAATAATATTGGTAACCAAAACAAAAGGCATTGACATCATTAAGAAACCCGCCAACCAATGTTTTACACTTACCGAATAGCTTAACTGATATACCAAAAGTGTATAAACTGCAAGCAATATATTCAGGAAGAGCAAAAAACGTTTGAAAATTTCTTTTATCAACTTCATTATTATTTTGGAAAGACTTCTTTGCCTAAAATTACTACCTAAACTCGACTTTTTGAAACATAATTTAACAAAAAAGACGATTAACTGAAAATTTATTCATTAGAAACCATTTTTATGCCGAGATTTGATGCATATAAATAAAATATAATTGTGAAAAATAAAGTAAAAGAATGGATAAAACGTTACCTACCTGCCGAAATAATTTCTATTGTAGTTACACTTGTTTCGTCAGTTTTGACTTATAGACTCACAAAAAACAATTTAACTACCGCTTTGGTTGGCACTTGGGTCGGTACTTTGGGCTATTTCGGAACTATTCTTTTAACTGATGTTTTTATTACAAATCGAGACTTAGCACTTAAAAATAAAGCCTATACTTTTAAAACTTTCGGACTTAATATTCGTGCTCTGTTAGTAGAATTTGGAATCGCTGAGTTTTTCGATAGCCTATTCGTTCGACCAGCACTCATGTATTATATACCGATTTGGTTAAATGATCTTTTTTTGGGTGTTATATTCGCAAAATTTGCTGCTGACATCACTTTTTATGTTCCTGCTATCATAGCTTTTGAGTTATCTAAGAAAAAACTTCGCAGTTTTGAATAATTGTTTCTCATTTCCTTTTATATTATCGCACAAAATTTGCTAAATATTCAAAAAATGTCTATATTTGCGTTTGAATTGTAAAAAAGGAGGTGCGAAGCCCTCCTTTTTTTCTTGTAAATTTGTTTCATATTTAAAGAATTGCAATAAAAAAAGGTTTTTTAGCCGAATTTGATTGTTAAATCTTGATTATGAGTTAAATTAGGTAATCAGTTTACCAGAAATTAATATATGAATACCAATACGGAAGTAAAACAAAAAATCGAGCAACTTTTAGAACCTTTACTCGAAAATGATAGTTTTTTTGTGGTAGATATTAAAATATCATTATCAAAAGTACATAGTAAAGTTACGATTCTACTCGACTCCGACGAAGGTATTAAAATTGATGAATGTACAGCAATAAGCCGTCAGCTTGGTACAGAAATTGATGAAATCATGCCCGAAAAATATACACTCGAAGTATCATCACCTGGTGTAGATTTTCCTTTGAAATCAGAAAGAATGTATCGAAAAAATATTGGACGTACCATAAAAGTTATACAAAAAGATGGTTCAGAAATTAAAGGAAGTTTAGAAAGCGTTGAGGCTGAACATATTACAATCATCGAAGATAAGAAACGTAAAAAGAACGAAGAGGTTATTCCAGTTTTAATTCAGTTTATCAACATAAAAGAATCAGAAGTAATCGTATCTTTTAAATAATATTAGTAATTTAAAATATTTTGAACAAAAATTAAGATGTCTAATTTGATTTTGAAAATCATTCTACATTCTTAATTCTTAATTGAATACTAAGCTATGCATAGTGGAGAATTAATAGCATCGTTTTCGGAATTTGCTCGTGAGAAAAACATCGACCGCCCAACGATGATTAAGGTTTTGGAGGATGTTTTCAGAACAATGATTCGAAAGAAATTTGGTTCTGACCATAATTTTGACGTTATCATCAATGCCGATAGCGGTGACTTAGAAATGTGGCGTACGCGTGAAATCGTTGACGACAATTCGGAGGATATTTGGGACACGGACAAAATCATGCTCTCAGAGGCACAAAAAATTCAACCTGACTTTGAAATCGGGGAAGAAGTTGCTGATGAAGTTAAGCTCGATGATTTTGGTCGTCGTGTTGTTCAAACTGCCCGCCAAACTTTGATCCAAAAAATCAAGGATTTGGAAAAAGAAATGCTTTATATCAAATACAAAGATTTGGTTGGTGAACTTATCATCGTTGAAGTTTATCAGATTCTCGGAAAAGAATTAGTATGTTTGGATAGCGAAAGCAACGAATTAGTGCTTCCAAAAATCGAACAAATACCAAAAGATAGGCCTAGAAAAGGGTCAAGTATCAGGGCGGTCGTACACAAGGTCGAAATGAACAACGGAACTCCTCGAATTACACTTTCTCGTACTTCGCCTGTATTCCTTGAGCGTCTTTTTGAGCAGGAAATTCCTGAGATTTTGGATGGCTTGATTTCTGTTCGTAAAATTGTACGTGAGCCAGGTGAAAGAGCTAAAGTAGCTGTAGAGTCTTATGATGACCGCATCGACCCAGTTGGAGCTTGTGTAGGTATGAAAGGTTCTAGAATTCATACAATAGTAAGAGAGTTAGAAAACGAGAATATTGATGTAATTCAGTGGACTGATAACCTTAATTTGTTGATTTCTAGAGCATTAAGTCCTGCCAAAATTAGCAACATTCAAGTTGATAATGAACGCAAGCGTGTGGCTGTTTATCTTAAACCAGACCAAGTCTCATTGGCTATCGGTAAGGGTGGTATGAATATTAAGTTGGCTGGCAAACTCGTATCAATGGAACTTGATGTGTTCCGTGATATCGAAGGAGAGGAAGACGAAGAGGACGTAGATTTATCAGAATTTTCTGATGAAATTGAAGATTGGGTGCTCGATGAATTCCGTAAGATTGGTCTCGATACAGCAAAATCAGTATTGGCAATTTCAAAAGAAGACATTGCAAGACGTACGGAATTAGAAGAAGAAACAATCGACGAAATTTTAGGGATTTTGAGTAGAGAATTTGAATAAATCGAATATAATTCGATAATTTAAAATGAAATAAATAACTATAAACCATATATTCTTGATAGTCAAGAATATATGGTTTACATTTGTGCTAACGAATACTAAATCACAAATATTAAAGTTCTCCAAGGTTTTACTTTGGAAATAAGAGTAATTAATCCTACGAAGGATAACAAAACAGATTTTTAAATCAATTTATGACAGAACAAAAAGAAATGCGACTTAGCCTTGCGGCAAAGAAACTCAACGTTGGAATTGTAACTATCGTTGAAAAACTTGCTGTGAAAGGACATCGTATTGAAAATAATCCAAATGCTAAACTCAACTTTGAGTTATTAAATATTCTTTCAAAAGAATACAATAATAATTCCCTGCTTGAAGAAGTGGTTTCACCAAAACCAGTTGAAGAAGCAAAAGCTGCTTCGGTTGGCAATTCTGAAATTCTATATTTCCGCCAACAAGCCAAGATAGAAGACAAGAAAGATGTAGAACCAACCCAACCTGCTGAGCCCGAAGTGATTCGTGCCGAAAGTAAAAACCAAGGTCTTACAATCTTAGGTAAAATTGATTTGGATAAAAAACCAACTCCTCCACCAGTTCCAGTTTCTACTAATATAGATGTAGTTGAAATTGTCAAGGTGCCTGTTGTTGAGCCAACTAAACTAGAGACGGTCGAAAAGATAGTTGAAGTAAAAGTTGAACCAAAAGTTGAAACAGTTATTGAGGCTAAACCTGTAATTGTAGAAGCACCAAAAATCGTTGAGCAGCCAGATCTACTCAAAGTAGAGATAGTAGTTCCTCCTGTCGTTGTTGCACCTCCAGTTTTGGAAACGTCTAAACCAGAAGTTATAAAACCTTTGCAACCCAAACAGGAAGCAAAACCTCAACAACAAGGTCGTCAAGAGTATCCACAACGTCAGCAAGGTAGTCAGCAAAGACAGCCAACTGAGCGTATGGATCCTCGTCAGCCATATAAAGCTGACCAAAGACCACCGCACAAGGCTGGTAATTTAGCTACGCCTACTCCCGCACCAGCTCCTATTAAAGTTATTGCTCCAATAGTTGAGATTGAAGAAGTAATCGAGCCAGAGTTGATTCAGGCAAGAGGTGAAAAACTTCAAGGCTTAAAAGTTTTGGGTAGAATCGAATTACCAGTAGATAAAAAATCAACTGTTGCAGAAGATAGGGATAAACGCAAACGCAAGCGTAAACGTGTAAAACGTGGTGAAAAAGTAACAGGTGCAGATGCAACGCCAAATACAAATTCACCAAGACCAAAACCTGCTACTACTGCAACTGGTGGAGCAACCTCAACTACTGGTGGTGGGGGTACTAAAAAACCAGATCCAAATCAGAAGAAAAAGAAAGAACGTAAGGAAGAGGTTTCTCAGGTTCAAGTAAAAGAGCAGATCAAGCAAACGATGGCTCGTATGCAAACCAAAGGGCCAGATTTCGGAGCAAAATATAGAAAAGATAAGCGTAGGTCTCGTGCTGACCAAGAAGAGCAGCGGGTGTTGCAAGAGCAAGAAGAGAGCAGTATCTTGAAAGTAACAGAGTTTATTTCGGCAGCCGAGTTAGCATCTTTGATGGATGTTTCGGTAACGGAAGTAATCTCGACGGCTATGAAGATGGGTATGTTTGTTTCAATCAACCAACGGCTTGATGCTGAAGCAATTCAAATGCTTGCCCTTGATTTTGACTTTGACGTTCAGTTTATTACAGCTGAAGAAGAGATAAAGGTTGAAACCATCGAAAAAGAAGATGCTGCTGAAGACTTATTACCAAGAGCTCCTATCGTAACAATTATGGGTCATGTTGACCACGGTAAAACTTCATTGCTTGATTACATCCGCCGCACGAAAGTAGCATCGGGTGAAGCAGGTGGTATTACCCAGCATATTGGTGCTTACGATGTAGAAATCAACGAAGGTCCAAATAAAGGCAAGAAAATTGCATTCCTCGATACGCCAGGTCACGAAGCCTTTACTGCCATGCGTGCAAGGGGAGCTAAAGTTACTGATATCGTAATCGTTGTTGTTGCTGCCGATGATAGTGTGATGCCTCAAACACGCGAAGCAATCAACCATGCAAAAAATGCGGGTGTACCAATCGTTTTTGCGATTAATAAAATTGATAAAGCCGGTGCAAATCCAGAGAAAATTCGTGAAGATTTATCTAAAGAAAATATATTAGTTGAAAGTTGGGGTGGTAAATACCAAGAGCAAGAAATTTCGGCTAAGAAAGGAATGGGTATCAACGAACTACTTGATAAAGTATTACTTGAAGCTGAATTGCTCGACTTAAAAGCTAATCCAAATCGAACTTCTGTTGGTTCGGTTGTTGAAGCATCGCTTGATAAAGGTAGAGGATATGTAACCTCTGTTCTTGTGCAAAATGGCACGTTGAATGTAGGTGACGTAATTTTAGCTGGTCAGTATTTTGGTCGTGTAAAAGCAATGGTAGATGCAACTGGTAAGAGAATTAAAACTGCTGGTCCATCAACGCCTGTACAAGTGCTTGGTTTACCAGGAGCCCCACAAGCGGGTGATAGGTTTAACGTAATGGATTCGGAGCGTGAAGCACGAGACATTGCTAATAAGCGTGAGCAAATCAATCGTGAGCAAAGTATCCGTGCTAAAAAACATATAACGCTTGAAGAGATTGGACGTAGAAAAGCGATTGGAGCATTCCACCAATTGAATGTTATTGTAAAAGGTGATGTTGATGGTTCGGTAGAAGCACTTTCTGACTCATTATTGAAACTTTCTACAGAAGAAGTTCAGGTTGCAATCATTCATAAAGGAGTAGGTCAAATTTCTGAATCCGATGTGTTGTTGGCTTCAACGGCTGATGCAATTGTGATTGGTTTCCAAGTGAGACCATCAACTAATGCACGTAAGATTGCGGATAATGAAGAAATTGAAATTAGATTATATTCAATCATTTACGATGCCATCAACGAGATTCGTGATGCGATGGAAGGTTTGTTAGCTCCTAAAGTTGAAGAAACTGTCGTTGGAACAATTGAAGTTCGTGAAGTTTTCAAGATTTCAAAAGTGGGTACCATCGCTGGTTGTTATGTCACAGATGGCAATTTTAAACGTAACAATAAAGTTAGATTGATTCGTGAAGGAATTGTAGTACATGAAGGTGAAATACAACAATTGAAACGTTTCAAAGATGATGTAAATGAAGTAAAATATGGCTTTGAATGTGGTATGAGTTTAAAGGGTTTCAATGATATCGAAGTTGGAGATACACTCGAAAGTTTTGAAGTGAAAGAAGTTAAACGCAAGTTATAATATAGCTTTCAATCATATAAAAAATGCTTCTCAATTTTGAGAGGCATTTTTTGTATATAAGAATAAATAGTATAATGTTTCTGTCAAAGTAATTGATAAATCAGTTTTATGAGATTTTTCCTAATTTTTTCATCCTCTTTATTCAGTTTATTGTCTGCAATTATCTCTTCATAAATGAATTTTAAGTCTAAATTTCTAGTTTTTTTAGAAAATGGTCTTTCTGGAGGTATTTATTGTTTTTACATTAAACTAAATTGTTGTGGTGAAAAAGATATGTCACGAAATTGAGGACAAATTTTAGTGTTATTGAAACTTTCTTTTGTTTTGTATTTTTTTTAAGAATACTTAACCCGAAATATATAATCAATATTGTTTTTGTTTCAAAAAAAAGGCGATACAGTGATGTATCGCCTTTTTTAATCTATTCAATTAGTCTTATTTTGCGTAAGCTACGCTTCTCATTTCTCGAATAACTGTTACTTTGATTTGACCTGGGTATTGCATTTCTTTTTCTATTTTCTGCGAAATATCGAACGAAAGCTTGCTTGCAATTTCATCAGTTACATTTTCTGAATCAACGATTACACGCAATTCACGACCTGCTTGAATTGCATAACATTTTTCTACTCCATTATAACTAAGTGCCAAAGCTTCCAAATCACGGAGACGTTGCACGTAAGATTCCATCATTTCACGTCTTGCTCCTGGGCGAGAACCAGAAATAGAATCACAGATTTGAATAATTGGCGAAATCATTGATGTCATTTCGATTTCGTCGTGGTGAGCACCAATGGCATTGATAACTTCTGGATGTTCTTTGTATTTCTTTGCCAATTCCATACCTAAAAGTGCGTGAGGCAATTCTTGCTCTTCGTGCCATACTTTACCGATGTCATGGAGTAATCCTGCACGTTTGGCTAATTTAGCATTTAAGCCTAACTCTGATGCCATTGTGGCACACATTTTGGCTACTTCACGAGAGTGTTGGAGTAGGTTTTGTCCGTAAGATGAACGGAAACGCATTCTACCAATCATTCTGATAAGTTCTGGGTGTAAACCGTGTACACCTAAATCAATAACCGTACGCTCACCAATCTCATTAATTTCGTTTTCAATATCTTTCTTGGTTTTGGCCACGACTTCTTCGATACGAGCAGGATGGATACGGCCATCTTGTACCAAACGGTGTAATGACAAACGGGCAATTTCACGGCGAACTGGGTCGAAGCTTGATATTACGATTGCTTCTGGAGTATCATCAACTATCACTTCCACACCTGTTGCTGCCTCTAAAGCACGGATATTACGTCCTTCACGGCCAATCACTTTACCTTTAATTTCATCGCCTTCAATATTAAATACCGAAACGCAGTTTTCGATAGCTTGTTCTGCGGCTGTACGTTGAATCGTTTCGATAATAATTTTCTTCGATTCTTTTGTAGCTGTCAATTTGGCTTCTTCGATTGTTTGCTTTATAAAGCCTGATGCACGAGTTTCAGCTTCGCCTTTGATAGCATCAATCAATTGTTGTTTGGCTTGATCAGCTGTAAGGTTTGCAATTTTTTCTAAAGCTTCAACCTGTTGTGCCAACATAAATTCGGCTTCTTCCTGACGTTTAGCTGCCAAATTCATCTGCTTTTTAGCAACTTCGGTTTGTTCGTTAAGTTTAGCTTGAAGCGTTTCGAGTTCTTTTTCTCTGCGTATATTTTGTTGTTCTAATTGAGCAGCTTGTTGCTTTGATTGTAAAGCTGTTTGCTCCATTTGTTTTACACGTTGCTCATTTTGCAAAATAATGTTTTTGCGTTTGTTTGAATCATCTTCAAAATCGGTTTTTAATTTCAAAAAATGTTCCTTTGCTTCCAGCATTTTATCCTTTTTGATATTTTCGGCGGACTGTTGAGCATTTTTCAATACTTCGTTAGCTCTTATTTCGGCATCAGCATCTTTACTTTGAAATGTTTTTTTGAGTAATGCTCGACCCACAAAGAACCCAATTGCCAAAGCAACTAAGTCAGTGAGGAACATCATTATAATATTTGACATCTGATAATTTTGTTAAAAATTTATAAATAATTAGGGAATAAATAGTTCATAATTTTAAATTGACATGCTTTATTTATATTTATGTCTCAAAAAGACACTTATAAATTGCAAGAAATTATAAAACAAATGAACTAATTAGACATTTAAGCTTGAATAGCTTTTAGCCTAGCCGACATGTTAAAAAAGAAGAAATTTTTGAAATGCAAAAGAATAATAAATAAAGCAACAGCCGATGAGTATTCGATTGAAGTTTCTTTATTTTAATTTACTTTCAACCAAGAGCGAGGCGTTGGTCAATATCATCAAGCCTTTGTTTGAGCGAATGTTGCAAAAGTTTATATTTATCTTGGTTTTTTTGAGATTCGACCATGCCCTCGATGGCCACAGTCAAATAAAAATCCATAGAATCCATTTCTCCGCCACTATGGCTTTTACTAAACGTATCAAGTCGTCTGTTGATTACAATGGCTGCTTTTCTAAAATATGGTTCCATTTCAGGATGAACCTTGAGTGTGATAACACGATTAGATACTTTCAACCCAATTTCTATTTTTTCAGCTTCTGCCATTTTGTAACCAATCTTAATAATTGTCAATTTAAAAAAATGATTCTAAATTAGTATAAATTCATAGATTTTATGTCTAAGTTGTTTATAATTAAATCATTTTTAATATTTATTTTACGACCACATTTGATTATTCTTCGTTTAACAAAGCAATACACGCATCAATCTCTTGTATCAGTTCAGTGATTGTTTTCTTTATTTCTAAGTTGTCTGCTGACTTTTTAACTTTATTCGCTACAATTTTAACACTTTCTTTTTGAATTTCTTTACTTTTTCCAAGAAATTCTTGTTTTTTTAGTCTTTCATTTAAAATTACTATATCTTTTTTATATTCGGCGATACTTTTCTCCAATATATTGACTTGTGATTTCAATGCCAAGATTTCTTCAAAAGCCTCTGATTTTTCAGAAAATAAATTATTAAGGAGTTTATTGAAGCGAGCAAATGCTAAAGCATTTTCTTCCTTCATTATCACTTCCATATATTTTTGCTCAATATTTTTTATCATTATCTCTGATTATTTGCTTAATGATTTTTTGGCAGCTTGCTTAAAATCAGCAATTAAATCTCTTATATCTTCCAGTCCAACCGAGCAACGGATAAGCCCTTCCGTAATTCCGAGTTTTACTTTATCTTCTATCGGTAGTTTAGCGTGTGTTGTTGTATTTGGATTAGTAATAATAGTGCGTGAATCACCTAAATTTGATGAATTTGAAGCGATTTTTACCATTTGAGTAAATTTCTTTACTCGCTCAAAACCACCTTCGATTTCAAACGTTACCATTGCTCCTCCTGCTTTCATTTGCTTTTTTGCCAATTCGTACTGAGGGTGCGTTGTTAAGTGCGGGTATTTAACGTTTATAATACCTTCCATTTTTTCTAAGGCTTTGGCTAATTTTGCTGCATTTTCACAGTGGCGAGCCATTCGAATTTCGAGGGTTTCGAGGCTTTTTGATAAAACCCAAGCATTAAATGGCGACATCGATGGACCTGTATGACGGCAAAAGAAGCGAATCGGAGCGATGAGCTCTTTTGTACCTGAAATTATTCCGCCCAAAACACGACCTTGACCATCCATAAATTTGGTGGCTGAGTGTACAATTAAATTTGCACCAAAATCGGTTGGTGTATGAATAATTGGCGTTGCAAAACAATTATCTACATAATAGATTAAGCTATGTTTTTTTGCTAAGCGTCCAACCATAGCCATATCGACTAATTCAAGACCTGGGTTTGATGGAGTTTCAAGATAAACCATCTTGGTATTAGGTAAAATTGCCGCTTCCCACTCACTTTCTGGAGCAGTTGCGTCAAGATAAGTATGTGTGATTCCCCATTTCACCAAAATTTGGGTCAAAATTTGGTGAGCCGAACCAAATAATGCACGAGAAGCTACGATGTGGTCGCCTGATTTAAGGTGTGCTGCAAAGCCTGCAAAAACCGCCGCCATTCCAGTGGCGGTGGCAATTCCTTCTTCGCAATTTTCAAGCATACAAACTTTATCTACAAACTCTTGTACAGATGGATTTGAGAATCGGGTATAAATATTGCCTTCGAGTGTTTCATCGAAAAGTGCTTTTCCTTGTTCAGCATCTTCAAAACAAAAACTACTTGTTAGAAACAAAGGTGTTGAGTGTTCTCTATATTGTGAGCGTTTGGTTTGTATGCGTATGGCTTTGGTTTGTTTTTCCATGAGTTGTTAAATCAAATTTCTTTGGTGTTAGGTTCAGACCTACCGTCATCCCTTTTTTCTATTCATCAAATTTTCCAGCTTTGTAATTTTTTAGCCAATCTTTTTTAACTCCACCGATAGTTTCAAAAAATGGAACGAAGTATTTTTTCATATCAGCTTCAAAATCGCCAGTCGTTAGGAATGGTTCTGCAAAAATAACTGATTTTCTAGGGTAATCAAAGCCTGACATGATAATTGGCACTTTTGCTTGGTGTGCCATATAATAAAATCCTGTTCGGAGTTTGCTTACATTTTTGCGAGTGCCTTCAGGTGCGATTGCAACCAAGAGGTTTTCGTGCTTATTGAAAGTTTCGGCTACTTGCTGCACAAAATTTGTACTTTTGTTTCGTTGAACAGGTGTTCCGCCTAAACCTCGAAAAATCCAACCGAATGGTGGCTTAAAAAGCTCTGCTTTACCCAAATATTTTATATCAAGATTATTTGTTGGACGTGTGCAAATACCAACTAAAAAATCTGATGTTCGGGCGTGCGGTGCAACCACAAAGAGACCTTTTTTTAGGTGATAAGGTGTATTCAGGACTTTCCAGCCTAATAGGCGAAAGCATATTTTGAATATCCAGTTTAGCATAGCATTTGGTGTTACGAATGACGAATTTAGAGTTAGGAAAAACGAATTTAGAATTAAAAATTTAGATTTATGATTTACGAATCAGGGTTTGTTCATAAAAATAAACTTACTTAAAAATTGCTGGTATTAACTTCCAA
>JAFEIL010000418.1 GCA_017495105.1 Emticicia sp.
ACTTAGTGGCCTTTTTTATTTGGCCGGGTATCCACATGGCCACCGCGCACGGCGGCCATCCAGACGATGGCCCGCTTATGTATCTCGCACAGACGCGGCCAAGTTGATTCGCTCCATGTCACGCGAGGCCGGCTCATCAGATTGGAGCGCGCAGCCCCAAAGAAGCTCGCCGAGGCTTGAGAATCGCCGTTTAACCGGCCCCAGTTCTTTGCCGCACCCTGGGTGGCGCACTTCTAAATCGGTGCCAATGGCAGCATGGCCCAGTTTGTTGGGCGGCGTGCGTTTGCAAACACACTCAGGGGTCATCAGCGCACCCCAGCGCACCCGAACACCATCCGTCTGTCGTGAGGAAGCCAGATGACCATCCTGTTTTGCGGCGACCCGCACGGTCGTTTCGACCACATCATTCAAGCGGCCCGTGAGCACGACGCCTCGGTTGTTCTCCTCGGTGATTTGCAGCCGATAAGGCCCCTGAGCATTGAGCTTGCAGACATTGCTCAGCAGGTCTGGTTCATACACGGAAACCACGACACCGACTCAGAGCGCGACTTCGTAAATGTCTTTGAAGACGACCTGGCTGACCGAAGCCTCCATGGGCGCGTGATCACCTTCCCTGACGGAACAAGAGTGGCCGGCTTGGGTGGGGTGTTTCGCGCGGCCGTATGGGACCCATCAGCGCGCACAGAGCCTAGCTACCGAAGCCGAGACGATTTGACTCGTGCGACAGCTCCATCTAGTCGGTGTCGTGGTGGGCCGCCGCGCACACACTGGTCGACGATCTTTCCGGGCGAGATTGACCGGCTCAGCAAATTGAGGGCTGATGTCTTGGTCACACATGAAGCCGGCGCCGCGCATCCACTCGGCGTCGGCGTATTGGACGACCTCGCGCGCGCAATGGGGGTACACACTGTGTTCCATGGCCACCATCACGACAGCATCGACTACAGCGACAAGTGGGACATCCAGGGATTTCGGTCATTTGGGGTGGGCCTCGGCGGAATCCTTGACCTCAGTGGGCGAGACATCGTCCCGGGTGAACTCGACCACATCCGCAGGTTTCGCCGACGCTAGAAGACCTTGACGTCAACCCTTCCACATCGTCGACGGTGCGTCAGCGACTGGCGCGGCGGCCTGTAGCTTCGGTGATGCAGTGCCCGTGCCTCGCGGGCCTGCGTCAATGCCCGGTTTAGACCAGAAGCATTGATGCCCTTGGCATGCAAAGCCGCTCATACGGGCTGATAGCTTCCGTTTGGGCTGTGTTGAACCAAGAGCAACTGGCTAGATCCGGCTGAAGTCGGCGAAATCTAGTGCAGCAAGTTTGGCGGCATGGAGCCGTCGCTGATGGCCTGCCTGAAGTGTTGAAGCCAACCAAGAACTGAGCCGGCTCGCCTTTTAAATCGGCGCCAACGCATTGGGCAGCGAGCGGCCTGAGTCGAGCAGACCAGGGTATGCGCGAAGCCAGCACCCCAGTGGCTGCCTAGTCCACCATCGCGTCCAGCCGGGCGCGGAAGAAGTTGTCGCCTGTCATGCTGCTCGTACGCCTGAAACTCTCAGAAATCAAACCTCATTGAATTCGTTCCTGAAAATTAGGACCATCCGCATCCGCCCTGGGAGTGCGACCTACCGGGGCGGACAGAGATAACACCGAATACAGCGAGTTTCGAGTATATTGCGCTATTTAATAGGATTTAACAAGGCTGGCGCGCCAAACTCAATGAGCTGAGCCCTTGATTTCTCAAAGTAGCTGCTCCAAAAGACCTTTAACGCCTGCATCGTCTTCGGGTCGCGATACTGACTTTTCGACTTCGTGTCGATATTGTTTAACAGGCCAGCGCCCATGACGTAAAGCCGCGCCCCACCGAAATTACCTATCAATTGAGCACCTTCTGCCTTCTTAAGTTCAGAATCTGGCTCTATTTTACGGACGGCCTGATTGCTGTAGAAGCTCGAAACGGAAGAGTTTTCCAACATGTCAGAGACGATCAGAACCACCTTATCGTCAGCAGCAGATTGGTGCACCTTGGCGGAAATGTCCTTCAAACTGGCCATGACATCCGACTTTGCAATGTCCCCGCTGGTTCCATCAAAGGCCGTCCGCAGGGCAGCACCAGCAACCTGAGTGGCCAATCCGAGCTGCTGTTTCATGCACTGGTCAAACTTGGTCAATACCGGCTTGGAAATGTCATTTCGGGCTACTGCAGGCAAAGGATGGTCGAGATAACCACTGGACAGCAACTGCGTGTACTTCCCCTGCGTAAAGGCAGAAAAAACGAGTATTGAAAAACCATTACCCGCAGTTAAAAATGGTTTAACTTGATCTGCTACAGCTTGTTTAAGCGTACCATCCAGCAATGTAGTCTGGTCAACAATAACAAACAAGTCCAGTTTGCGCGACGTATTGGGAGCTGCCAGCTTGGCGTCATAGCAGCTTGAAATGGCCCCTTGTGCATGCACGGCATCAACGGCTGAGAGGCCGGCTGCAAACAAGGCAGCAAGAAGAGTATTTTTCATAATCAAAGCAGGTCATCCAGTTCGGCGTTACGCTGGCTCGCCAGGCGTGCTGCTTGCTCTTTTTGAGCCTTCAATGCTTGCATAACTCGCAACTGCAGGTCTTCAGGCAGAGTCTGGATATAGGCCTTTTTTCCTTCCTTGTTGTCGCCCATGGCTTGCAGTATTTGCAGGGACGCATCCAGGGCTGCGCTGTCAGCAGCCGCAATTGCAGGTACGGCGGTTGTCTGGGGCGAAGTTGGCGTAGCAACCATAACGGAAACAGGTACAGCTGTCACGGTTTCTTCAGGCATGACCGCCTGCGCTTTCTCCATACTTGCCCGTTGGCTCGTGCGTTGCATTTCCTTGTGCCGCTCGCGGAGTTCGCGGTCGCGTTCAGCATCCATAAATTCATAGAACGTTTTCTTCGTGTGCATGCCGTCGTTGCCAGAATTTATGTTATTCAGCATCATCTTTTGCTGCAAATGCTCGAGCTTGGACTGGGCCATATCAGCAATTTCCTTGTAGTTTTCACGAACGTCGCTGTAAGTCGCGTAGCGGCCTGCGCCAATAGCTGCAAATGCACTCCCGCTTTCTTTGCCGGCGAAACCCCACCGGAAGCCGAAGAAGACGCCAAGCATCTGCAAGAAGACAAAAATGAATGCCAAGATGATGAAGGTGCCCCAACCACCATGGCGATCGATAGACGCTTCATCCTGAATCGCTTTCTGTTCGGCGGAACGATTGGCAGCAGCATCCTCTGCGGGAAGTGCAATCGATTTGCCACTTTGGGCGGCACTCATATTCAGGCCATCGCTGCTAGCGGGAATGGCCACATTGATTGAGTTATTCTGCCCGGTTACTTGTTGCTGAAGCTGCTTTTCAAGCACTTGGCCACGGACGTAGGTAGCGCCGATCGCAACCACCATGACAATGAGAATCGTTGCCATCGTCAGGTAATAGGAAGGCAAGGTACCAACACGGTTCATCAACTGCACATACCCTGGATGCGCATCGTCTTTGGTTTGGGGGTCTGCGAGTGCAATTTCGCCCGTCATTGTTTTCCCCTGGCGCCCACCTTCCACCCACTCTTGTCGGGCGTGCTTGATCTTGCTGGACTTATAGAGCTCATGTCCGGCAAAGTGGGTGAAACCCACCAAAATTACCGACAGCAAGAATGCGATTCCATAGGCACCTGTTTGCTGAAGATTCTCGCTCGCACCGGGAATTGTGTAGCCTGCCAGCACGTAGGAGAAACCCATCGCTTCCACAAAAACCAGTGCAATCGTCAGCACCCAGATCAAGGGCGGGGTGTGACGACGACCTAAATCCCCCGCCTTTTTCAGGTAAGAAATCTTTTCATTGAAATCGTGTTCATCCTGAATACGGATGAATTGCTTGTAGTCGCGCGACAGGGTTTTCTCTGCTTTGAACCAGGCATTGTC
>JAFEIL010000115.1 GCA_017495105.1 Emticicia sp.
CAACAATATAAACTTTATCTGCAAAACATTGATAGTCAGAAAATTATCTGTTTAATCTTTTTAGAATATATAAATCTATTTTAATTTCGAAAACCTTTAATCTCAAATTATTAAAACTAAATCGACTATTGATTTTCCAATTAGAAATTCACTGAAATAGTTATTTAAGTAAAAAGTATTTATTCTAATTGACAATTCCACCCTTTTTCGACTTTTTTTCACCTTCTTACACACTCGGCGGTAACAATTTATACATTACAGGTGTAACAATTCTGGTCAAAATCAAAGAAGAAATTAAACCGCCAACAATTACTAAGGCCAAAGGTGAGTACAATGGCGAATGTTCCATAATCAATGGAATCATGCCACCAATTGCCGTCATAGTTGTCAAAACAATAGGAATAAAACGAGTTTCGCCAGCTTCTTCGATAGCAGCATCTATGCTCAAACCGTTTTCTTTTCGCAAGAAATTAGTATAATCTACGAGTAAAATGGAGTTTTTTACCTCAATTCCCGCCAAGGCTATGATGCCTACGATTGCCGTAAACGAAAGCGAATTTCCAGTAAAAAGCAAAATCAAAATCGCTCCAATCATTCCCAAGGGAATCACCGAAAGTACGATAAATGTGCTTTTGAAAGTTTTGAATTCAAGAATCAGAATGGCAATAATTCCGAAAATCGTGATGATGATGATTGTACCAAGCCCACCAAAAGTTTCAGCCGAACGCTCTACTTCGCCAGCCATTTTAAACTCATAACCTTTAGGAAATTTGATTTTATTCAATTTTTCAACGGCTTCCTTCGTAACATTAGGTGTCAAAAATCCACTTTTAATGAAAGCCGAAACTGTCGAATATCTATTTCGGTCGTAATGATTAATTCTGTTGGGTGAAGTCTCAAAACCAACGGTTGCGAGTTGGCTCAAAGGTATTAAACTTCCCATTTGGTTGGCAACAAACACTTTTGAGAACACATCCATACTTGGGCGTTGCTCACGTGGCAAACTCACATTAAGGTTCATTTCTTCGCCTTCTTTTTCTTTGTAAATTCCCATATTTATTCCTGCAATTCCCATTCTAATAGTACGGTCAATATCAACCGTTGAGATGCCCAACATTCCTGCTTTATCTTTATTGATATTTACTCGTAAATCCACATTTTGTGCTGAAAGTGCATTATTTACATAAATCGTACCTTTTGTATCTTTAAAAACACGCTCTACTTTTGCTGAAATAACTCGCAGTGAATCAAGGTTTTCGCCCACGATTCTTACGGCCAAAGGTGCTTCGAATGGAGCCCCTTGCTCAAACTGAATCACACGAATTTTTGCACCTGGATACGAATCAAAAATCCCTCGTAGTTCATCAATGAAACTCTCACGCTCAGGCACTTCTACTTTATCTTGAAGTTGCACAAAAAGTTGAGAATAATTTGCCAAAGTGCCGCCAATTGGCAAGGTATTATAATAAATTCGTGGATTACTTTTTCCTACATTTGTCGCAAAATTCTTGACAATTTTATGCTTTAAAAGTTCTTTTTCTACAAAACGAGCTGCTTTATTGGTTTCACTCAAACTTGTGCCAAGCGGTGTTTCGATATTTATCAAAAACTGTGGTTTTTCCGAACGTGGAAACACACTCATACCTACAACTGGAATCAAAGCTAAACTTCCTGCAAAAATCAAAACTGCTATCAAAAGAGCTGTTTTTGGGTAAGAAAGTGCCTTATGCAATACTTTTCGGTACGAGCCTTCGATACCTTTTTTCATCAAACGCAGTACAATATTCTCACCATGTTCTTCACGAGGCATTAGCTGACTTGCCAAAAATGGGACAATTGTGAGCGACACAAAAAGAGAAGCAATGATAGTCATAATCACTGCTATAGGTAAACTTCGGATAAAATCTCCAGCAGATTCGGGCAAAAAACAGAGTGGCAAAAAAGCAAAAATCAAAGTTGCCGTACAGCCTAAAACTGCTAAACTGATTTGTTTGGTTGCTTCGATGGCTGCTTCTCGGCGTGGCATTCCTGTTCGGAGGAATCGGGCAATGTTTTCGACTACTACAATCGAATCATCAACCAACAATCCAAGGGCAATTACAAGCCCAACCACGCTTAATTGATTGATACCAAAACCCGCCAAATCGAGCAAGGTCAGGCCGATTGCTAAAGACAACGGAATAGAAATCATTACGATAATGGCAGGGCGAATACCCAATGGAATGAGCGTAATGAGTACCAATAATATAGCAATACCAAAATCACGAGCCAAACCAAACAAACGAGTGGAAACACTTTTTACTTGGTCGAAACTTTGTTCAAATTTGATGTTTGGAGGAAGATTTTTAGCAAAATTATCAAGAATTGGCCTAATTTCTTCGCCTGTTTTGAAAATATTACCTCCATTTTTCATGGTGGCGGTTACAAAAACAGCTCTTTCCCCATTTAAGCGACCTAAATAGCTTTCTTCTTCGTAATCAAATTTCACTTCGGCTATATCTCGCAAATACGTAACGGTTGTGCCTGACGAACTCACGATGGTACTTTTTATTTCATCCAAATTTTCGTAGCTACCTGAAGTTTTTACGCTAAATTTTCGACTACCGATTTCAATATTTCCTGCTGGAATGTTGGCGTTTTCAGATTGAATTGCACCCAAAACTCGGTTCAGCGGAATTCGGAATTGTGCCATTTTATCTAAATTGACCGAAATTGTTACTTGTTGTTTCGGAAATGCCCAAATTTCAGACGTTTTTATTGACTTTACTTTCAATAATTTATCTTTCAGATTATTGGCTTCTTTTTCCAAATCTTTGTAAGGAGTGGTTTCTGACATCAAAGCACATTGAATGATATTTACACCTTCGGGCGTAAAACGAAGTACGTCAGTACTATAAATATCAGCAGGTAGTTTACTACGAATGGCGTTCAGCTCTCGCACAACCTCGTTGTATTTATCGTCAGGGTTGATTGAATGAATAAACTCCAAACGAATTTGAGCAACACCTTCATCAGCTGTAGAAATGATTTTTTTAATATCGCTGATTTCGGACATTTTATCTTCAATCGGATTGACGATAAGCTTTTCCATGTCGGCAGGCGAGGTGCCTGGATAAACCACCACAATACTATTAAAAGTTGCCTTCAAAGCTGGGTCTTCAGCCTTGGGCATATTGAGCAACGAATTAACTCCAATCGCCATGATCATCACAAAAATGATGATAGTAAATTGGTAATTTTTAACGGAAAATTCGACTAATTTCATGTTTTAAAAAAATATTAAAAACCTTGTCTTTTTTCACCATTAAGCCACTAAGAACACAAAGTTTTCATTAAGTGATTTCTTAGTGTCACTTAGTATCTTATCGGATTGCCGATGCGGTGGTAAATTTTTGCATTAATTATTGTTGAGTATTAACAAATTAAAACTCATTTTATCATCTTAACCTTGCTTTTATCACTCAAAAAATTAGCTCCTTTCGTTACAATCTGAGTTCCTTCGCTAATACCCGAAATAATGGCAACATTACTACCAAAAATACTTCCAATATTAACTTGAATTTTGCTAACTGATTGATTTGTAGCACTGTACGAGTAAACAAACGCAGAATTTTTATCGGCTTCTACCAATGATTCGATTGGAACGGCGAGCGTAGAAACATCTTTGCCAGTAGAGATTTCAACTTTGGCTACAAAACCCGATATGAGTTTTCTGCCGTTGGGTTGAATTTGCAATTCTGCCTCGAAAGTGCCAGTTGCAGGATTTACAGTTTGGGCAATTTGCGTGATTCGAGCTTGAAAAGCTTCGTTTGGATAAGCATCTAAATAAACAGTTGCCACATCTCCAATTTTCACTTTTATCACATCACGGTCGGCCAAACCAACGTTTACGTTATAAGCACTTTCGCCTGTTCCGAGAATAAATGCTGGTGCAAATGGCGTAATTAATTCGCCCTGTTCAGATATTTGCCTTAGAATTCGGCCCCTCGTTGGGGCATAAATTCTTGAGAGTTTTTGGTTAAATTCAGCCACTTGTACGCTTTGTTTAGCCACATCGAAGCCGGTTGTAGCATCTTGTACATTGGTAAGAGTTGCAGCTTCATCGGCGTAGAGTTTTTTTACTCGTTCCAAATCTCTTTCTGATTTCTCTAAGCCCAATTTTGCTTGACGAACTTGAGCATCAATTTCCGATAAATCGAGTTCGGCCAAAAGTTGTCCTTCGCGTACCGATTGTCCTTCTTGCACATAGACACGGCGAATCATACCGCCTGTTTTAAACGCTAATTTCATTTCTGATTTTGAAGAAAGCACACCGCTTGCAATAATTGGTTCGCTCAACAATTTACGACTAACTGGTTGTATTTCAACAGTCAAAATTTCTTCGGCTTCTGCTTTTTTCGCTTCTTGTTTTTTGCCACAACTTGCTATTAGTAAAGCAGTTATGAGAGTTACATGAATGTAGTTTTTCATATATCTTTTGTTTGTATTTCTTTATTAATGTTTCTTTTGAGGTGTGTCTGGATTGACTACTTCACGGCTCCGACCTTATCCAAGGCCGCCTGCTTTACTAATATATCATATTTAGCAACCGATTCTTGTAAACGTGCCGTAATGATTTCATTTGATGCCCGAAGGTATTCAATCATTATTGCTTGGCCATTTCGGTAACGACTTTCTACTATTTTGAAATACTTTTCAGCCTTTATAGTGCCATCTTTTGCCGTTATTAGTGATTTTCTTGCTGCTTCTAGCTCAAAATATGCTTGTGAAACCTGTAATTGAATCTGATTTTGTAACTCTTCAAACTTCGTATCAAGAATACTTTTCTGAATTTTAACTTGTTGAATCTTCGATTTTTTCTCGTAACCATGGTATAAATCCCAACTTAAACCAATCTGCCCAATAAGATATGCTTGGTTTTTGAAATTATAACCAAAGCCCTGAAATCCCATATTACCGCCGACAAAAACCTGTGGACGTATGGCATTCATTTCCTGTAATTTGATAGCTGTTTCACTCACCTTTATGTTGGTACGTAGTTGCGAAAGTTCCTGACGATGGGCTAAAGCATCTTCCTTTATTTGAGCTAAACCAGGCGTTGGAATGGCATAATTCACCAAATTTGTATCTGCAACGATTTCGGCAGAAAAATCACGGTTCATCAAATAATTCAAGAAAACTTGCACTGATTGTCGATTTTTAACAAGAACCGCAACTTGTTGGTCAAGTTTGCTCACTTCGTATTCCGCAGAATAGATTAAATCTTTGGTGGCTACGTTATTGCTGACAAGTTTTTCGTTGAGTTTTACAAAATCTGTCAATAGCTTTCTTGACGCAAAAAAAATCTTTTGGGCTTCGAGCGTTTGTAAATATTGGAGATAAGCAGTTGTGATGCTAAAACGGATTTCGTTTTCTAAAACTCGTTTCTTTGATTCTTGAGCAGAAAGTAAATCTCTCTGTATCAATAAGTTATATCGAATATCCGTATTGAAAATTGGATACTGAAAACTCAGTTTTGTATCATGAAAATTATTGGGAGCGAGTTGTTGATTGACGTTTTCGACTTGGGGAAAATTATTAGTCTTTGTTAGTTGATTCAAGGTGGAATATACTGGATTTAGCAAATCTCCAATCGGAAATTCTAACCTACGCCCGCCAGCTGCAAATGAGTAAGTTGGATTAAAAGTAACTTTGGGCATAAAATTCGCCTTTGCCTGTGTGATATTTTCGTCTAACTTCAAAATTTCGAGATGTTCTTGTTTCAGACCTAAATTCTGTTTCAAGCCTTCCTGAATATAAGATTCAAGGACTGGAGACGATGATATACTGCTCGTTTGTGCAAATACCCCATACGAAGCAAAAAATAAGTAAGTAAATAGCTTTTTCATATTATAAGTAAACACCTTGGCATTCGATTCAACTACTTAGTAAAATTGACAAATTAACAATAAATCTTTCTTAATCTAGCCAGCATTTAAAATAATCATTTATTATTTTCTGAACACTGTTAAGTAATAGTTTTAAAAATAAGGCCAAACCAATGGTCAGACCTTACTCAATTACATTTTTATACCAGTAGTTACTAAGTTAGAAGTACATTTGGCAACAATTTTATGTTCATTGTTTCTGACTTCACATTCCATATTGATAACCGTTTTTCCAGCTCTAATGACCTTCGATTTTACATAAATAACGTCGCCCACCTTGGCAGGTAGCAGATAATCAATACTTAAATTGATTGTTGAATAAAAATTTTCACGTCCGAGCGAAAAAACAGTCATTCCAATCACGTCATCCATCATTGAAGCTGATACACCGCCATGCAGAATTTTACCCGGATTTGTCATTTCTTCACGCACCACAAACTCAACCGTAAGTGAGCCTTCTTCCACCGCTATCAATTTACCATTGAGCCAACGCCCCAAAGCAGAAGGACTCATTTCGACAGAATTTTTACCAATATTTGAAATAAAATAATCTAAAACTTGATTTGTCATTGTTACTTTTTATAAGTTTTTAAGATTTCTATAAACTGCACATAAGCATCTTCCAAAAGTTTGATTCTTTTAATTTCTGGAAAAATCATTGTTCGTCGACGTAAATGTAGCGTAGCCAAACCGTGAACTAAACTCCACACCATTACAGAAATTGTTTCGTTTTCTGCATCTTTAAAATATCCCGCATCTATGCAATCGCCTACCACAAACTTGAGCGTTTCAAAAGCCCGCTCACCATCACACCAAATTTCTTCTCTACACTCTAATGTTTCCATTGGAGCGGTCATTACAAACATCAAATCGTAGAGTTCTGGGTTTTCAAAAGCGTATTTTAGGTAATGCTTTCCCAGTGAAATTAATCTTTCAAACGGGTCAGTTTCACCCATAATTCCTGCTTGCATGGCCTGCATAAGCACACTGAATGACTCTACATGAAGGGCAAAAAGAATCTCATTTTTATCTTTAAAATACAAGTAAATTGTTCCTGCACTGTATTCAATAACTTCTGCAATATTCCGAATGCTAGTTTTTTCAAATCCCTGCTCTAAAAAAAGCGAACGAGCGGCATCTAAAATCTGTCGCTTCATTTCTACTTTTTCTCTTTCTTTTCTATCAATTACGCCCATTTGGAAATTAATTAATCACTTAACGATGCAAATAAAATGAACGGTGTTCAGAAAAGCAAATGTTTAATAATTTTTTACAAAAAAATTGTGGCATATTTCAAAAATATGCCACACTTCCAATTCGAAAAAAGAGGTGATATAAAAATTACAAATCTGAGTAATTTAAATTTCAATAATATTAAAACTATAATCAATCGGGTCGAAGACTTCGAGGAGTTTTTTGATGAAATCTTTATCGTTGAGATAAAAATTTAAGAAATTTTCTTTACGCTCTTGTAAACCGCCATCAGGGAAGAGTTTATGTTTCAATGCTAAAAGTTGCGTAACCGATGTTTCTTGGTTACGTTCTTCGGCTTTTTTGATACGTTTCTCGAGATTTTCAAGTGAACTAATGATTTTTGACTTTTCTGCCTCAACCGCACCTTTCATTGTTTGGTCAATTGCCAATGACTTTTTTAAGATTCGTTCAAAAACTTCGCTTACATCATCAATTTCAAAGGCGAGACTCAAAGAATTTTCTGAATTTCGCTCTACATAACTCCTACGAAGACTCACTTCGTCAGCAAAAAGTTCTTCGACCGTAATTCCGAGTTTTTCAATGCGTTTTTGGCTCGCTTGATTGATTACCAAAGCAAAGTTTCGAGGCATAAGCAAAGGGAATTGCTCACCATAATGGTCGAAAATGCCTTTGAGTTGTAGCCAATAAGGCACTTCGGAAGGCCCTCCAATATATGCCAAATTTGGCAGAATTGTTTCTTGATAAAGTGGACGCAAAACTACATTCGGACTAAAGTTTTCTGGCTGATTATCAAGTATTTGTAGAATTTCAGATTCAGAAAAAGATAATTCAGAATTCAGAACTTTATAAACATTATCTTCTTTAACTATTCGTTCACGAAGGCCATCTTGCAAATAAAAGAAATTAATTTCACGAGGTGTGATTTGGGTATGATAACCCATTTCATTTAGCTCATTAGAGGTTTTTGTAACAATTTCGTTGGCTGAGTTATTCAACAAATCATCTTTGATAATTTCGCTAAAAATGCACTTCAAGGCAGCATCATCGGCGTCTATAGAGATTAAACCTTCGCTACCGAAAAGTTGGTGCATATATTGCCGGGCAGCATCGGCGAGCGTTGTATTTTTTAAATATGCTTCTTCAAATATTGTTGGTTTTTCAGAAAGTTCGTCTAAAATTGCTTGTAATTCAGCAGGATTCATGCGTCCGACTGCTCCTTTTTGCTCAGTTTCCCATTTAAAAGTTTTCCCAAAAAGATTAAAATAAGCGATTTCGGCAAAATCATGGTCTTCGCTTGCCATCCAATAAACAGGCACGAAATTATAGGCTGGAAATTCGGCTTTTAATTTTTTGGCTAAATTGATAATCGTAACAATTTTATAAATCACATAAAGCGGACCTGTGAAAATATTGAGTTGATGCCCCGTCGTAACGGTGAAGGTATTTGGATTTAAGAGGATATCAAGATTTGGTTTATCTTCTAAAACTTGGTATTGTTTTTTGAGTACCGAAACCAGCGTTTGGCGTTTATCAGCAGTAAATTCCCTCGATTCAATTACTTTACTAAACCCTTGAATATCAGGATATTGATTATAGAACTTTTCGAGATTTTCGTTTTTTGAGATATAATCTAAAAACAGTTTCGGAAATGCACCGACCGATTTTAACGCTATTTGTTGAGAGGGCATATTATGTTTTTTTTCTTTGCTCTAATCAGAACACTAAAAAAAGCTGACAGGTTTCAAGAAATAAATTATCAATTATTAATCATTCATTATTCATTTTGATAAACAACTTATAGTCAATGTTTTATTCTAATCAACTACAACATTCTTATTTTAATTTTATTCATACATTCCATCAATTACGGCTTTGTATTTGGTAATAATAGACTTGCGTTTGGGTTTTAGTGTTGGAGTTATTTCACCACCTTCGACCGTCCACGGGGTTGCCAAAAGCGTAAATTTCTTTACTTGTTCGGAAGGAGCAAATTCTTCATTGAAACGAGCAATTTCGCTGAAAATCAACATTAAAATTTGTTGATTTTTAATCATTTCAGCATCAGAAGTATATTCAATACCCCGTGATTTGCACCATTCACGAATCACCATAAACTCAGGAATAATCAATGCAGCAGGGAATTTCTGACTTTCGCCCACTACCATCATTTGCTCGATATAAACCGACTCTTTCATCTTGTTTTCAAGCACTTGTGGAGCAACATATTTCCCGCCTGAAGTCTTGAATATTTCTTTTTTGCGGTCGGTAATCTTCAAATACCTTCCTTCTTCAAATTTACCAATATCGCCCGTGTGTAGCCAACCTTCATGGTCAATTACCTCTTTTGTGAGTTCAGGTTTGTTGTAGTAGCCCAGCATTACGTTTGGCCCTTTTACCAAAATCTCTCCATCTTCCGCAATTTTCACCATCGTTCCATCAATAATTGAACCTACTGTGCCAATTCGTAAATCTAGTGGCACAATACGATTGGTAGCAATTACAGGTGAAGTTTCGGTCATGCCATAGCCTTCCGAAACCGGAATACCCGCCGCCCAAAAAACTCTCGCCAAACGTGGCTGCAAAGCGGCTGCACCCGAACAAATCATACGAATATTTCCGCCCAAAGCTTCTTGCCATTTGCTAAAAACGAGTTTTTTTGCCCATTTTAACTGAAAATTATACCAAGCACTAAATTTTTTATTTGGGTCATATTTCAAACCTAAATTTAAAGCCCACAAGAATATTCTGCGTTTTGTGCCGCTCAGTTCATAGCCTTGTGCCACAATTTTGTCATAAACTTTTTCGAGTAAACGTGGTACAGTCGTAAAAATGTGAGGCTGAATATCTCGCAAATCTTCGGCAATTGTTGCCATATTTTGAGCGTAATAAATTGATAAACCTTTGCTCATGTATAGGTACAAAACCATTCGTTCGTAAACGTGGTTGAGTGGCAGAAAACTCAATGCTCGGCAGGTTTCGTCAATCGGAAAATTATTTTTACAAGACTCAAAATTGCTAATCAGATTTAAGTGAGAAAGCATCACCCCTTTCGGATTTCCAGTTGTACCTGATGTGTAAATAATCGTCAGCAAATCATCGGTTTTGATGCCTGATTTGATATTTTCGAGTTTTTCAATATCCTGATTATCAGATTTTTCTAAAATTTCTTTCCAGTAATTATTACCTACGATTTTATCGAAAGAATAAATTTCTTTTACGCTTGGAGCATCTTGAGCAGCAGCTTGTGCTTTTCGAAATAAGTCATCATCACCCACAAAAATCAGTTTTATGCTGGCATCATTGAAAATATACTTATAATCTTCAACAGTTATATTGGGGTAAAGCGGCACGCCAATCGCACCGATTTGCTGAACTGCAAAATCAACGATATTCCATTCGGGACAACTTTCGGAAATTACTGCAATTTTATCGCCTTTTTCGACACCCATTTTTAAAAAACCCAAACTCAATTGAGTAACAGAGTCAATAAAATCATTTGCAGAAATGCGTTTCCATTCGCCTTTGATTTTGGAAGCGAAAACATCAGATTTATCGTATTTTGCCAGCGATTGGTCTAATAAATCAAAAACACGTGTAATGGCTTGTGACATCTTTTTGGTGCGAATCGGGCGGCAACCGCAGCCTGTTCGTCTAAATAAATAATGTTATACTCAATATTTAATAATCATAACAATACAGAAATCTCGGCCGTCCTACAATCCTAAAACTTATTTTCATCAACGTCTTTTATAAACTTAATAACGTTTGGAAAATAGGTTTTTTGGTCATCCCAAAAAGATAGATGACTACCATCGGGACAGTATAAATAACGCCCTTTTTGTACCGATTTACTAATATATTCCATTGCCTTTGGGTCCATTGTATCATATTTTGCACCAATTGCCAATGTTGGCACTTTAATATTGGGTAAACTTGCTTTTCTGTCCCAAGTCAATAAACGTCCACCTACTTTAAACTCACTTGGGCCTTGCATGAGCACATAAATATGCTCGTTTACATGCTTGAAAGTACGATTTACAGGCTCAGGCCATTCGGGCAAGCGACAAATATGCTGATTATAGTATTCGCGAATAACCAAATCGACATAAACTGGGTTTTTGAAATCGCCAGCGGCTTCAAAAGCATTGAGTGAATCGACCAATGATCTACGCATTTGGCTTCTTAGCACTTCATTGTATTTGGCATAATCAGGAATACTCGGCATCATATTGCTGATTATCAAACCTTTCAAGTTTTCTTGGTATTTTAAGGCGTATTCCATCGCTAAGATTCCTCCCCACGAGTTTCCGAGTAAATAAAAATTATCTTTATTTAAGCCCAAAGCCTTGCGAACCTGTTCGACTTCCTCAACAAAACGTGGGGTTGTCCAAAGGGAATCATTTTTAGGCTGGTCAGAGTAATATGAGCCGAGTTGGTCGTATTCGTACATTTCAAAGCCTTCTTTAGGAAAAAAACTTTCAAAGCACTCCATGTATTCGTGCGTCATGGCTGGGCCGCCGTGGAGTAGTAAGATTTTAACTCTTGGATTATCGCCAAATTTTTTCGTCCAAACTTTAAATTTTCCTGCTAAAGTTTCTATTTCTACCATTTTTACACCGCCAGTTTGAATTTCGTCCGAACCTAAAGATTCAGATTTAGTATTTTCTGAAGATGTTTTTTTATCACAATTCGCAAAGAGAACAACAATCGCCAATAACAACAAAATGTTTTTCATAAGGTCAATTTGATTAGATTTCTACAAATATAAGCCATAAAAAGCCACTTTTTAGGTGATTAGGTTTGAATATTTCAAATTTTAAATACTAAAAATTGTGAATCTAAATTTTGAGAAGGCAAATTATTTTAGAATCACTTTGGCAAATATTTTATAAAAAAATATATGTTTATGGCTTAACGGGCTTACTCGAAAAACCTAATACGAAAGCACTGAAAATCAAGCAAATAGCTTATCTATCTTCGTTAGTACACTTTGTATTAGGGTATGAACAATTTTGATTATTGGGTGTTTAGAATCAAATAAAAGACCATACAGAAAATCAAAAACTTGGTCATAACTTATACTGTTTACTCAATTTACAATTTCTATCCCTCAAATTTCATTCTAGGCTCTTCAAGTTTGACAACTTCGTGGTCGAAAAAAAGAATTTAGCTTACCAACGAATAATTTTGAGCGTTTTTTGCTGCGTTAAATCTTCGATTCTGAGTAGAATGTCAGGCGTAAGCGTATCGAGCGAAATAGTTTTGGTTGTCTGATTTGCGGTAAGCGTAAAAGTATCTTGATATATAATTTGTTTGGTACTTTGTTGAATAAAGTTTATTCGTAAGTTATTGTTAATAAGGATATTACTAAACTTTAATTCAACATCGGCTTTGCTAGATGGCAAAATTTTAATCGAAACTAAATCAGCATTTGGCTCAATGGCTGAAATTGAAAACTCATTTTTAGCAACTGTATTTGCCCTAGAAAAATTGGCGTAACCATAACCTAACTGAATAGTTGGAGAAGCAAATTGATGCCCTGATTTTCGAATACAGCGAGTTACTTCTTGAGCAGTAAGATGCGGATTTGCTTGCCAAAACCCTGCCACTAAACCCGCCACCAAGGGAGCAGAAAACGAAGTTCCATAACTTGTTGAGGCAAACCCTAAAGTATTACAAAGAGCAGTTCCGCTACCGACCGCCACTACATCGGGTTTCGTTCGTCCATCAGCCGAATTTCCTCTGGAACTGAAAGATGCATAATTGCCTGTTCGTGTAACAGCTCCAACTGCCAACACCGAATCCGCATCGGCTGGAGCCGTGATTATTTGCCAAGATGGGTCATTCCCCGAATTTCCTGCCGAAATTATAACTACAATTCCTCGTTCGGTTGCCAAGTCTGCCGCTCGTGTACTAAGTGCAGTTTTGCCATCCATCATGGTTGGCGTATAGTTATCAGCCGAATTATTAAATGTACTATAACCCAACGACGAACTAATAATATCTGCTCCTAAACTATCTGCCATTTCAGCTGCAAAAAGCCAATTTGCTTCTTCCAAAGGGGATTCAGAGGCAATATCTTCCGTCCGAAACAAAGCCACCGAAGCTCCAAAAGCATGGCTAATCATCTGATTATCAATATAACCAGCCATGGTACTTAAAACTGCTGTTCCGTGCCCGCCTTGTGAATAAACTGTATTGTCATTATCAACAAAATCATAGACTTTTACGATTTTATTTTGCTGAACGACATGTTGCAAACATGCACTCGTATTGACATTCAGAAAACCATCGTCGAGCAAAGCAACCAACATTCCTTCGCCATGAAAACCTTGATTGTGCATTACGTCAGCTCCCAGTAATTGTATTTGGGCGGTAGCATCGCCATAATTAAGGCTTTCAGTGTTTTCTTCTGAAAATTTATCTTTAAACAATGTTTGTCGAGTTTTTTTGAGAGGCCGATTAAACTCAATTCCTTTAACCTGTGGTAAGGCAAGAATTGTATTTTTCTGGGTTTCGGAGGCTTCAACTAAAACCGCATTCATCCATCGAGATTTATAAATGACAGTCGCCCCAGTTTTTTGAATGCTCGAAATATAAGTAGGGTTAGGAGGCAAATCGGAAATTTTTATAGTAATTCCTTGCTTAAATCGTCGGTCAATGGCTTTTTGAGAAAGATAAACCAATGGAGAATTTACCGAATAGGGCGAACCATCTTTGTCTTTCAGCAAGACCAAGTATTTATATTTTGTTTGGGCGAACGCATCAAAAATACATCCCAAAATAAAATATACTATCAATAAATATCTTAACTTCATTGCTTCAAAAAAGTATTCATGCTACTTCTCAATAATTAGCTTTTTTACATTTTCATTACTAATATCAATTTTCTTAAAATTCTTGGTCTTAATCACGAGGTCATTCTGAATATAACTCAAGCAAGTCATCGCACTATTATCGTTAATATCAGCCTTTACATTGCCGAAATAAGAGTTATCTTCTAAACGATAATTGCACGGATGCTCGGTATTAAGTTCTAAATTCTCGATATGAGTTCCATAAAAACGCACCCAACTACTACGGCTTTCAACTTTGAGCTGCTCAATACTAAAATACGAAAAAGTAGTTTGACTGGCTTCGCCTCTGTAATATTTTATATCAGGAGCATACACATAAATTTGCTTAAAAACTGGCATTTCTTTAGTCGATTTTGGCGTTTTTTTGGCGTGAATAACCAACGTATCGCCTTCGTAGTTCATATCTACATATTTTAGATACGATTGATGAAATTTGACAGAATGCTTTTCGCTCGGTTCAAAATAAATTTGTACTGGGCCTAAGTCGGTTTCAAGCACGACATTTTTAAAGGCCTGCGAAGCAATTGTTTTATAATGCGTTGGCTGAATGAGCGTATCGTATTCTGCTACGCCTTTAACCTTTTTGGGTTTAGAAGTAAAACTATTGATAAAATACCAACCCAAACCACCAATTGTAGCCCAACCAATGATTGATATTATTATGAGCAATGTGCGGTGTTTTTTGTCCATTGTTTTGGTTATATTGAGTGTTTTAATAAATTTATAACTCCACCTTCTCTCCTTGAAAAGCTACTTTAAAGCCTTTCTTTCTAAGCTCTTTACTTTCCAACGATTTGGAATTCATGGCCGGATTGGTATGATTAAAATGTATGAAATGCACTTTAGCTTTTTCAGTGGCTGGTAAATTTTTTAATAAATCCATCGTTTCGGTTACAAATGGGTGTGGTACTTCAATCATTGGGCGATTTATTTCTCCATCTTTATAAAAAGTACCATCTAAAAAAGCATAATCAACCGATTTTATCATTTCTTCTAAACTTCGATTCCATTTTTGCCACTTATCAATATCAGGAATAAATATCAAACTCTTATTTGATGTAAATATCTTATAACCAACCGTTTCAGAAAATTCATCACGGTGCGGAACTTTGAATGCCTGAACGCTGATACGTTCGTTTAAAACAATGACCGAATCTTCTTTAATCCGCTGTAAAGCAATGTTTTGTAAAGCAACTAACTGACTCCATGGGCCATTTTGCTCAATAAAATTTTTCATTTTAGGCATAACATAAACCTTCACTTGGTTTGCTCCCATGGCTTCCCTGCCTAAGTACATAAGACCCGAATAATGTCCAATATGAGCATGGGTCAGAAAAATACCCAAGCTTTTAGGAGCCGGATTATTGAGTAAATATAATTGTTGCGTAAAATCTGGCGTGGCATCAAATATCCATTGTTGCCTTGAAATTGGGTCTACAACCGCAATACATGAAACAAACTGACGTGTTGCTT
The DNA here is from genome assembly GCA_017495105.1 of Emticicia sp. Classification (GTDB taxonomy): domain Bacteria; phylum Bacteroidota; class Bacteroidia; order Cytophagales; family Spirosomataceae; genus Emticicia. The sequence continues at coordinate 15,473 of JAFEIL010000115.1, forward strand.
TTCCTTCAAAAATAGCCTTACAACATTTTTTTTGGCAATTTGCCTGCGGGTATCCCCCATCTTGTGCAACACCTAGTACATGTACGTATGGATTTTGAGCTACTACTTTACCAAATAAAAATATCAAAAACAGAAAATATTTCATAAATTGTCAAATAAAAACACCAAATTACAAGGAAAAATAACCATTCCTACCAAGATTCTTTCTTATTTGCAATATTTATTAAATATTTGACATTTAAAATTACTAAACCGCTCTTACAATATCGAAAATGACTCCTACTAGCAAAAAAACTTTTATTAAAAAAGTTAAAGATATTACCATTAGCAGTACAATTGCTCTCTCATTTATAGGAAATAGTGCTATGCTCCAAAGTTGCGGTAGCGATAACTCTAACGAAGAGGAGTATGAGTATGAGGAAGTTTATACAAAAGGCATAAAAACTTATATTTCAGAAACCTCAAAAGGCGTTTTCAAAATAACCAATGAAAAAGAAGTGGCAATTGATAGCTCGGTTGCAATCGTAAGCTACCTTGATGGAAAAAAAGATAGCCTATCGCCCAAAGTGGTGCAAGGTTTGATTGACAGCGAAGTAAAATCTAACCCCAATACAATCGGGCAAAGCCATAATTTATCAAATGCTCTTTTATTTGGCGGAATGGGTTATTTATTGGCTAAAACCATGAGCCCAAACTATGCCACTTATCGCCCAGATGTGAATGGCATTCAAAGTAATAAATTATCCTCAAAATCTGATACGGCTCGTCATCGTCGAAATCATTTTTATGGAAGTCGAATGATGGGATATTATGCTACTGCAAGTGCATTCAGTAGGTCAAGCCAAATTCACCAAAGTATAAGTAATTCCCGCACTACGATAACACGTCCATCGGGTGGTCGTAGCGGATTTTTTCATAGTTCAAGCCACAGTAGTCATAGTTCATAATAAAATTTTGTTTTTTTTTTAACTTAGCATTTGCGGAAGTGATGATTGCTATATTTTGATTTTAAACTTGACACAAAATAAGTTTACGTATACTGAAATAAGCCAAGCATGCCTGAGTATGTAATTTACTAATAATCAATAACTTAATCGATTTTATTTGTTTTATTATTGACCTCCAACGGGTCAAAGTTTATAATTTTCTTAAACTTTGAAAAACCAATAAAAGCCAAGAAATTAATAATTAGCCATAAAAACAAACGTCGGCAAGGTTTAGAACCTTGCCGACGTTTGTTTTATAAAGAATTGGAATGCCAAATTCTCGGACTGCCGAAAAATATCAAACTTATTTGATTTCAACTTCAGCACCAGCTTCTTCTAAAGATTTTTTCAAACCTTCAGCTTCGTCTTTAGCTACACCTTCTTTCAATGCTTTTGGAGCACCATCAACTAAATCTTTAGCTTCTTTCAAGCCAAGACCAGTTAAGTCTTTTACTAACTTAACAACTTGTAATTTATTTGGACCAGCACCTTTCAAAATTACATCAAAAGCTGTTTTCTCAACAGGAGCTTCAGCAGCTTCACCAGCAGGACCAGCAACTACAACTGCAGCAGCAGCAGCAGGCTCGATACCATACTCATCTTTCAAAATTGTTGCTAATTCGTTTACTTCTTTTACAGTTAAATTTACTAACTGTTCTGCGAATGCTTTTAAATCTGCCATTTTTATAGATTTTAAAAAGTTTTTTACAAAAAATAAATAATAATTTTCTTAATGATTAACCGAAAACTGCCAATTGATGACTGTTAACTGATAATTGATTAGGCTGCTTCTCTCTCTGAAAGAGTTTGAAGGATACCAGCCAATTTCTTGCCACCACTTTGCAAGCCAGAAATAACATTTTTGGCAGGTGACTGCAACAAACCGATGATTTCGCCAACCAATTCTTGCTTTGATTTCAACGTTAACAACATATCCAATTGGTCATGTCCGATGAAAATGCTTGAATCAATTGATGCACCTTTTAGTTTGATGCTATTTTTGTTTGCTTTAAGGAAATCCTTAATTAGTTTCGCAGCTACTTTGCCCGACTCTTGGTGGAACATTACGCCTGAGAAACCTGTCAATACTTCTGCATCGAATGATGAATAGTCAGTATCTGTACTTTCAAGAGCCTTTCTAATCAAAGTATTTTTGATTACACGGTACTCAATACCACGTTCAAAACAAAGACGGCGTAATTCGTTAGTTTTGCCAACGTTCAAGCCACTTGCATCGGTGATGTAGAAGTAAGGTGTAGTCGCAAACTTCGCAGAAAGCTCTTCGATTATTGCTCCTTTGTCTTCTTTTGTCATGATTACAATCCATTAATGGTTGTTTTGTCGATTTGGATTCCAGGTCCCATTGTGCTTGCAAGTGAAATAGTTTTCACGTACGTACCTTTTGCAGACGAAGGTTTCAATTTCAACAAAGTTTGAATCAATTCGGTGGCATTTTCTGCCAATTTCTCAGGCGAGAATGAAACTTTACCGATAGAAGCGTGAATAATACCAGTTTTATCAACTTTAAAGTCAATTTTACCAGCTTTCACTTCTTTTACCGCAGTTGCAACATCCAAAGTAACTGTACCAGACTTAGGGTTTGGCATCAATCCACGAGGTCCGAGGATTTTACCTAATTTACCTAATTTCGCCATTACAGTTGGCATTGTGATAATTACATCAATATCAGTCCAACCTTGCTCGATTTTTTGGATGTACTCGTCCAAACCTACGTAGTCAGCACCCGCTGCTTTCGCATCTGCTTCTTTGTCTGGCGAACATAATACCAAAACACGAACAGTTTTACCTGTTCCGTGAGGTAATGCAACCACACCACGAACCATTTGGTCAGCTTTACGAGGGTCAACTCCAAGACGAACGTGTAAGTCCACCGATGAGTCGAATTTTGTGTAAGCAACTTCTTTCAAAACTCCAGCCGCTTCTGTAAGCGAGTAGACTTTGTCAGCGTCAAACTTAGCATTCGCCTCTTTTCTTTTTTTTGTTAATTTTGCCATTGGCTTAATTTGGTTTTAGCGTCAGAATCTAATTTTGAATGATTGAATGAATTCAAGCATTTCTAAAAACCTCTAACTCCCAGTGAATAAATAATTTTCGCCGAAGCGAGACTTTCTGAAAATGAATTTGAAATGTAGAATAAGAATAAAAACATTCTCAATTCTTAATTCTCAATTCTTAATTAGAAAGGTGCGTTGCCTGTGATGGTAATACCCATGTTCTGAGCAGTACCGGCAATCATCTTCATTGCTGAATGTACAGTAAAGCAATTTAAGTCAGGCATTTTGGTTTCGGCAATAGTTTGCACTTGTTCCCATGTAACTGTTCCAATTTTCTTACGATTTGGTTCAGCTGAGCCTGTCTTTACTTTAGATGCTTCCAACAACATGATAGCAGCGGGAGGAGTTTTGAGAGCAAACTCAAACGATTTGTCAGTAAAGTAAGTGATTACTACTGGCACAACCATACCCATTTTGTCTTGAGTACGAGCGTTGAATTGCTTACAAAATTCCATGATGTTCAAGCCTTTTGAACCTAACGCCGGACCAATTGGTGGAGCTGGGTTTGCTTGACCGCCTTTTACCTGAAGTTTCACATAACCTGCGATATCTTTCGCCATTGTCTTTCAGATTTAAAAGAATGTTGTTAAATAAGAATTTGGCCACAACAAAAAAGGTAACAATCTCTTAAGTATCAGACCATTAAAAAAAACTCGCTATTAGTCAGGGGAAGCGACGGCATGAATGACGTCAAGACTAATAGCAGAATTTCGACCGAAGAAAGACGGATGTTTTCACAACTATCTAAAATCGGAGTGCAAAGGTAGAAGTTTGTGTTTAAATATGCAAAGCTTTGATGGAAAATGTTTTAGCTGAAAAGATGCTTTTTAAATAGTTTATTAATTACCTATTTTAGAAAAAATGAAATGTTATAATTTCTTTTAACAAAAGACTTTCAATTTAAATTATTTTCTAATATTTAGCGTTATTATTGAATTATTCGTGAAAAAACCACAAAATTAAAGAAAATGCTACTCGAATTTAGTGTAAGTAACTTTCGTTCTATTAAAGATATGCAGACGCTTAGTTTTTTGGCTACTACAATGAACGAGCATGAAAAAACCAATACGATTCAAGTTACGGACAAAGTACGGTTGCTTAAATCCACCGCTATTTATGGGGCAAATGGTAGTGGAAAAAGCAATTTGGTGAAGGCAATGTGGGCAATGATGAATTTTATTAAAGTACCATTTGAAGATAGAAAAAAAATTGAAGAGCATATTCAACCTTTTAAGTTAAATACTTCTACACGAAATGAGGGTTCATTTTTTCAAATTATGTTTATTCTTGAAGGAAAAACCTATCGTTATGGCTTTGTTTATTTAAAAGGAAAAATTACATCAGAATGGCTTTTTGGAACTGCCAATAAAAACGAAGTGGAATTTTTTACGAGAGATAAACAAAAGATTTATATCAACAAAGAGCGTTTTAAAGAAGGAATTGGGTTAGAGACTAAAACGAGAGAAGATACCCTTTTTTTGAATGTGGTTTTTGACTTTAATGGTAAAATTGCCTGTGTTATTAAAGATTATTTGGGCGAAATATTCATCTTACAAGGCCTTGATGAAGAGATATTACAAAGTTTTTCTTACAATTTAATTCAAAACAAAGCAAATAAACACAGATTATTGGAAATACTAAAGTTGGCGGATTTGGACATTTATGATATTGGAATGGATGAAGATTACGACCAAAAAACTAGGAAAATTATTTCCCAAAGGAAAATATTTGATGAAAACGGGCAAGAAGTTGGTTTAGAAACCCTTGATTTTGATAAAGATGCTTCGGCAGGAACTAAAAAAATGTTTATTTATGCAGGTGTTTTTGTGCATTTATTGAAATCTGGCGGTACTATCATCATTGATGAATTTGACACAAAATTTCATACTTCTTTAACGAAAGCTATTGTGAAGCTATTTAATTCTGAAAAAAACAAAACTGCACAGTTGTGTTTTGTAACGCATAATACAAATTTATTAGATAATGATTTGCTTCGCCGTGACCAGATTTATTTTGCCGAAAAAAATCAAAGGGGTGAAACCTCAATTTATTCGCTCAACGAAATCAAAGGTGTAAGAAATGATTCCTCGCTCGAAAAAGACTATATTAAAGGCAAATACGGTGCTATTCCTTTTATCAGAAATTTAAACACTATTTTTGAATAATGGGGAAAAGTACAAATTATATTAAACCAAACGCTGCTGAGAAAGCTTGGAACAAAAAACAAAGTTCCGCTCGACCAGCACGAAATATTGCTATCCGAAGCACTTTTTTGATTTACTGTGAAGGCATAAATACTGAACCTGAATATTTCAATTCATTTCCGATTATGCCAGAAGCAAATGTAATAGGCTTGTCAAGGTCGGGAATTTCTTTAGTCGAAAAAGTAATTGAATTATTGGAAAAACAGAAAGAAAAAGACGCAGACCAGCAAGTTTGGGTAGTTTTTGATAGAGACGTTAGGTATTTAGATGGGAAAAAAGGCGATGCCAACTTCAATAAAGCAATAAAACTTGCCCATGAAAAAGGCATCAAATGTGCATATTCAAATGATTGTTTTGAGCTATGGTTTATTCTTCACCGTGAATATCAACAATCGGCTCTTAACCGAATACAATATTATGAAAAACTCTCTAAATGGCTGAATATCAACTACATCAAAGATGGTAAAGGAAAAGATTTCGCCAAAAATCTATACCAAATATTTGAGCCTCAACTTGAAACAGCTATTAAAAATGCAGAAAAATTACATAAATCTCATGGCGATATCGACTATCACCAGCAAAACCCTTGCACAACAGTCTATCAATTGGTAGAAGAATTGAGAAAAAATCTACGAGGATAATTACTACCTTTGTAGTATTATTCAGCAAAAAAAGCATTGTAAAATGTCAAATCAAGAACGTATTGAGCTATTAGAAGCCTATAAACTCAAAGAAAGGTTTATTTTGGATGATTGGGAAGACCGAGCACTGGAGATGCCAATTCCCGAAATAGTTCATTTGATGAGGTTAGAAGTTTTGAAATTTGCCAATTTTCTGATTAGTCAGTTAAAAATTGATGTGAGTAATTTTCAGACTCAAACCCAATTATATTTCAATGCGTGGGACAATGAATTTTTCGACCACGACCAAACCGAATTTATTGTTGAAATGGAATATGAAGCCATGCGAATAGCAGGTGTTGATGGAGATAAGATGGTGATATAAAAAAATTATGGCACATTATTGAAATGTGCCACAATTACTTAAGAGTTTTAGAAATCACCTCCAACCGCCACCAAGCGATTTATAAAGTCCGATAACTGCCCCATATTGGCGTTTCTTGAGGTTAATTAGTTCAATTTGAGAAACTAAGGCATTTTTTTGTGCTGTAATTACCTCCAAGTAAGTGGCTCTTCCCGAACGAAATAATTCCGATGAATTATTGATTGATTGCCTCAAAACATCCACTTCTTGGGTTTTAAGGTCGTACATATCATTGGTGTTTTGAATCAAATTTAGGTGATTGTAAACTTCGGTAAAGCTATTCACAATCGTTTTTTGATAATTGGTGTAAGCCATTTTTTGGTCAGCTTTGGCTGACATTAAATCAGAAATAATTTGGCGACGATTGAGCAACGGGGCAGTCAATCCGCCAAAAGTATTCATCGCAAATGATGATGGATTAAGAAACAAAAGTGCCTTAAACGCTTGCAAACCAACAGCTCCAGTAATATTGAGCGATGGATAAAAGGCTGCTTTTGCTGTAAACAAATTGGCATTGGTTGATAGTAATTCGTATTCGGCTTGCTTAATATCTGGTCGATTTTCAAGTAGCCTCGATGGCACACCCGATGTAAGCTTTGGCGGAATTACATTTGCCCAAATGACTTTCGGACGAACAATTGGCTGTGGATAACGCCCTACCAAAAAATTAATTTTGCTTTCGGAATCAATGATTTCTTGTTTGACATCAATTTTCAAGGCTTTCGAACTCAACAATTGGGCATTTAATAAATCGACGCCTAATTGGTTGGCTTGTCCTGCTTGCTTCAAAATCCTTGTCAATTCAACGGCTCTTTCTTGCAAAATGATGTTTTCTTCCAAGAAATCTAACTCGTTATCAAGAATCAATAACTCATAATAAGCCGAAGCAATTTGAGCTACTAATTCGCTCACTACTAAGTTTTTACCAGATTCGCTGGCGAGTAGTTTTGCCGCAGCCGATGCTTTTTGGCTTTTCAGTTTTCCCCAAATATCAATTTCCCACGAAGATTGTACACCTAAATAAAAATCAGGAATAATGGGCTGCGGAATTCTCTGTCTATCGTTAATATTTGGTGAAAAATTAGTATCGTAGTTTCCTACGCCATCAAAAGTATATCTACCAAATTTTTGTTGTCCGATGGCAAAATTTCCTGCTAAATCCGGTTTTCCGAGTCCTTGTGTAAATCTTACGCCCGCACGAGCCATTTCTATTTTCTGCAAAGCCATCTGCAAATCAAAATTATTATTGATGGCCGAGTCGATGAGTGTAATAAGAGCTGAGTCTTTAAAAAATACACGAGCCACTGGCAAACCCACCTGCAAACTATCCGATTGCTGAGTAAACTTCTGAGGCATAGCCAACATTGGGCGATTTTGAGGTATTTCTTGCTTTACTTTACACGCTCCCAATAAAGCAACGATGGCTAATAGGCAAACATTTCTATATTTCAACATAAGCTTCTTCGATAACTTTTTTAGTTTTTTTCTTTCGTTTTTTACTACCAATTCCCGCAAAAATGACATAGAGACCTGGGATAATGATTACCCCAAAAATTGTCCCAAACAACATCCCTCCTGCGGCCGCCGTACCAATTGTTTTATTTCCGATTGCACCTGCACCAGATGCCACCATGAGCGGAATCAAACCCGCAATAAATGCAAAGGATGTCATCAAGATTGGTCGGAAACGTGCCACTGCACCACCAACGGCTGCTTCGAGTACGCTTTTGCCTTGTTTTTGCTGGAGAATGGCAAATTCTACAATCAAAATGGCATTTTTACCCAACAAACCGATGAGCATGACCATAGCCACTTGGGCGTAAATATTGTTTTCCAAACCAAAAATGTATAAAAAAAACAACGAACCGAAGATGCCGACAGGCAAGGATAAAATAACGGGCAGCGGTAAAAAGAAACTTTCGTACTGAGCAGAAAGCAATAAATAAACGAATAACAAACAGATAGAAAAAATATACACTACTTGATTGCCCGAAAGAACCTCTTCACGAGTCATACCCGACCATTCGTAGGCGTAGCCACGTGGCAAGGCAGTTTTGGCTACCTCTTCAACGGCTTTGATGGCCTCGCCCGAACTGTATCCTGCGGCAGCTTCACCGTTGAGCATGGCCGATACATACATATTGTAGCGAGTCAATTGCTCGGGGCCATACACACGCTCGATGCGACTAAAGATTGCATAAGGCACCATTTCGCCATTTTTATTTTTGATGCGTAGTTTCATAATATCATCGGGCAAGGCTCTGTATTTAGGGTCGGCCTGAATCATCACTTTATACATTTGTCCAAATAAAATGAAGTTTGTAGCATAAAAACTACCAATCAACGACTGCAAATTACTCATGGCGGCATCAACCGAAATTCCTTTTTTTGCGGCCATATCTTGGTCTATATGAATCATGTATTGCGGAAAATTTGGATTGAAACTCGAAAAAACATCTTTGATTTCAGGGCGTTTTTTTAGTTCACTGATAAATTTCTCAGCAACTTCAGCCGTTTTTTGAAGTTTTCCCGAACCAGTTTTATCCAATAACCTCACCTCAAAACCACTGGCATTACCAAAACCTGGTACGGCTGGTGGTGGAAAAAACTGAATCTCAGCATCTTTTATATGTTTCGTTTTTTCAATTAATTGTTCAATAATATCGTTGGCGGTTGCCTTGCGTTCTTTCCATGGTTTTAGGCTGACTGTACTCATCCCAAATGATGCTCCCACGCCATCGGTCATCATACTAAAACCCGACAAACTCGAAACTGACTCAACTTCTTTAATAGTTTGGGCAATTTTATCTACTTCATTCATTACTTCTTCCGTACGCTCAAGGGTTGCTCCTACGGGCGTTGTTACGTTGGCGTAGATTGTTCCTTGGTCTTCAGTCGGAATAAAACTGGTTGGCAAAACGCTTCCAACGCCCCACGTAGCCATGCAGAATCCACCTAAAACCAAGACAGTCACCAAACGGCGATTAGCAATCAGACGTAGTAAACTGCCGTAGCGATCAGAAAGTTTATCGTAGCCATTATTGAATTTATGAAAGAAACGAGTCAAGAAATTCTCTTTTTGATGCTCTCTGTGGGTGTTTTTGAGCATAATCGCACACAAAGCAGGCGTGAGTGTAAGAGCATTTACACCTGAAATAACAATCGAAATAGCCATGGTGACTGAAAACTGTCGGTAAAAAACACCCACAGGCCCCGATAAAAATGCCACAGGCACAAACACGGCCGACATTACGAGCGTAATGGCAACAATTGCCCCACTGATTTCGTCCATTGACTCGATGGTTGCTTCACGTGCGTTGAGGTGTTTTTCTTGCATTTTGGCATGAACTGCCTCCACAACCACAATAGCGTTATCGACCACGATACCAATAGCCAAAACCAAAGCAAAAAGTGTGAGTAAGTTGATAGAAAAGCCAAAAAGCTGCATAAAAGCGAAAGTTCCGACCAAGGAAACAGGCACGGCTAATACAGGAATGAGCGTTGAGCGGAAATCTTGTAAGAATAAAAACACCACAAATGCTACCAAAATGAAGGCTTCGATGAGGGTTTTGAGTACCTCGCTGATAGACGCATCTAAAAATCTTGATACATCATAGCTCACGGTATAGGTCATCCCAGGTGGGAAAGATGTTTCTTTCAAATATGCCAAACGCTCTTTTATATTCTGAATTACTTCGCTGGCATTTGAGCCTGGGCGTTGTTTCAACACAATCGCCGCCGAAGGCTTACCATTTTCCTTCGAAAGTACATCATAATCAAGCGAGCCAAATTCTAAATCGGCTACATCTTTCAGACGCAACATTTCGCCACTTTCGGTTGCCTTGATTACTACGTTTTCGTATTGCTCTTTGGTAGTCATTTTACCAGTATATCGCAATACGTACTGCATTGACTGAGCTTGACGACCCGAACTTTCACCCACTTTCCCAGGGGCTGCTTCTACATTTTGTTCTTTGAGGGCTTTTACAACATCATCGGCAGAAATTGCGTAAGCATCCATACGAGAAGGCTTGAGCCATACACGCATGGCATACTCACGAGAACCCATAATATCGGCAAAACCAACGCCATCAATACGCTTTAGTTCGGCCAAAACATTAATATCGGCAAAATTATAGATAAATTTCTCGTCAACGGTTGGGTCGTTGCTGATGAGGTTGATGTACATGAGCATCGAATTTACCTCTTTTTCGGTCGAAACTCCCGCTTTGATTACCTCTTCGGGCAATTCGTCGAGAACAGTTGTTACACGGTTTTGCACGTTTACGGCTGCCACGTCAGGGTTAGTTCCTACTTCAAAATACACTTGAATGATACTCGTTCCGTCGTTTCCAGAGGTGGAAGTCATGTAGGTCATATTTGGCACACCATTGATGGCACGCTCAAGCGGAGTTACTACGACTTTGGCACAAACTTCGGAGTTTGCACCCGTATATTTGGTCGTAACGGTTACGGCAGGCGGAGCAATATCGGGATATTGTGTAATTGGCAGGCCTGTCATGGCCAAAACGCCTAAAATCACAATAAACAGAGATATGACCAGCGATAACACTGGCCTATTAATGAAATTAGTAAACATTGTTTCTGAATTTATTTGGGTTGATTAGCGAAAGTTAATTCCTTAGAAATATCTTTCATTGCTATAAATTGTGGTTTTACGGTCATGCCGTCTTTGATATTCTGAACACCCTCATAAATGATTTTATCGTCTTCATCCAAGCCCGATTCTACGATGTAATAATGAGGCATTCGGTGCTTTGAGATAATGGCTTTGGTTTTTACCTGATTTTTATTGTCAAGAACATATACGTACATTCGGTCTTGAATTTCGAAGGTTGCTTTTTGTGGAATAATCAAGGCATTTTTATAGTTTTTGAGTAATCTAACTTTGCCACTTGCTCCGTGTTTCAATACTTTTTCAGGATTATTGAATCTGGCTCTGAAAGCAATATTTCCTGTACTTTGGTCGATTTCGCCCTCGGTAGTTTCGATTTTTCCTTTGAACGGATGCTCTTCGCCATTAGCCAAAATCAAGGTAATATTGCTCGAATTATGGGCATTTTCCTTGAAATTTGTCATATAATTAAGGTATTCCTTCTCCGAAACATCGAAATAGGCAAATACTTCTCCATTGTTTGAAAGATTGGTCAGGAGAGTTCCGTCTTCAATCAAAGAGCCTATTTTATTGGGAATTCTATTCACGATTCCACTAAAAGGTGCTTTTACTTGGGTATAAGTCAGTTGGATTTTCGTGAAAGATTCGTGTGCCTTTGCCTCCTCCACTTTCGCTTTCATCATCTCAACTTTATTTTCGGCAGCCTTTAATTCAGTATTCGATACCACGTTTTTCTCAACTAATCTTTTAACATTACTTAGTTCTATTTCAGCGGCTTTTTCTTCGGAAATAATACTTTTCAAAACCGCACTTGCTTTTGCAATTTCTTCGTTGAGTTCGGGATTATAAATTATAAAAAGTAGCTGTCCTTGTTTAACGTATTTCCCTTCGTCGATGAATATTTTATCTAAATATCCTTTAATTCTGGCTCTGATTTCTACATTCTGAATAGCGTTGATTTCGGCCACATAATCAGTTGATAGCGTTGTGTCAATTTTGATGGGAGAAGTTACTGGATAATTCTCTGCAACTTGCGTTTGTTTGGTTTTTTCATTGGCACAAGACGCTACAATAATTACCGTACAAATACCTAATAGTGCGTGTTTCATTTTCATTCTTTGGTCAATTATAAAGCTTAGATAATCAATGGAGTATTTTGAAAATATAGCAATTTTATTTGACCCACAAAGTTTCCTTTGAAAGTCAAAAACAATTACTAAAATCGTACAAAAAACTAACTTATACCAAATTAAATTTGGCAAAAGTGTTTATTGTTAGAATAAGAAGTAATAAAATAGGTATAAGTAAAAATTACTTAGGAGGTGGAGTATTATGCCCTAAGTATATTTCGCAAGTATTTTGTAGGTAAGAGAACTTGTTGAAAAGAGCCGAAAAATAGTAGAAATTAAATGAGGAAATCTGTTCAATTAGGTTTTCATCAATCTGCTCAACGTTGGTTTCACCCGAATCAGCCATATTGCTATCTTCGAGCAATTCTATGTCTGTATCCGTACAAGAAACACCATCTTTTGAAGCCATATCGCATAGCATTATATAACTACTCGAAAAGATAGTAGTTAGCAACAGCACGATATAAATTTTATCAATGATTTTCTTTCTCACGATTCAACGATTCTGTTTGTTTAGCAAATATAATTTAAACAAGTCTAAAATGAGAATTGTTAAATTATAGAAAAATACCATAAAGCAATTTTCATAACAAAAATTAGCAAAAAAGCCTTAAAATAGCTAAAAAGAGAGATTATTGTGAAAAATTAGAATTTTATTAGAAAATCGAAAATCAACTTTAGGGTAACTATCCAGTAATAATTGGCAACGGCATATTTACCACAGCTTTTATAGCATG
>JAFEIL010000137.1 GCA_017495105.1 Emticicia sp.
ACTTAAAAATTTTAATTTAGCAAATAATTCATCACTTCTGGAGCTGAGAAGTAATAATAATAAATTGACTACTATTGATTTAAGTAAAAACTTAAAACTCCGTTACTTAGATGTATCGAGTAATACACTTTCTGCACTTGATTTATGTAGCAATACTGAAATAATTAAACTCCTTTGTTCGTCAAATAATATAACTAAAATTACGATTCCAAAGAAAATTCAGCCGATTTTTACAAATAATAATGTTTTGATTGATAGCAAGACTTCTTATTCGACTTGTGATTAAAATTTAATCTTATTTAAACTTAAAATGGCATTAGAATTGAGGTTTTTAACAATTATATAACGTTAAATTATTAGTAAATCCTTGAATTTTACGCCGTTTTTGACTTATTTCGCAGAACACATTTTGTTTTCGAGCGATGGAAGAAAATACAAAAAACACCCATAACGACAAAGGCTCGAAAAGTAGTCTTTTTTCTTTTCTAAACGGGTTAGTACCAAGCACTAAATCAAGCGAATCTAAAGGTATTGCCGAAGATTCAAAAATCAACCGATATGCTGATAGCATTGAACAATCGAATTATCTGAGTCGTGATTTGAGTTGGCTAAAATTCAATGAACGGGTCCTTGACCAAACTCGCCAAAAAGAACTCAATTTATTTGAGAGATTAAAGTTTTTAGCCATTACAGCATCAAATCTTGATGAGTTCTTCACAGTTCGTTTGGGGAGTCTTTACAATTATCTTGATTTCAACAAAGAACGAATTGATTATTCGGGTTTGCGTGAAATTCCTTTCCGAAAAGCCCTCATGCTATCAGTAAAGCAGTTTTGCCAAGAACAAGACAGGATATTTAAAGAAGAACTCACTCCACTTTTTTCAGAATACAAGTTCAGAATTATAAAAATCAACGAACTTTCTCACACCGAGTTGGAGGAAACAATTGCGTATTTCGATAATACTATTTATCCGATGCTTACGCCAATGTTGTTTGACCACACACACGCTTTTCCAGTATTGATTGCTAAAACGCTAATTTTTGGAGTTGTTACTGACGCAAACCGCTCAACACTTTTTCCTGATGATAGTGAAAATAAAAAACTTTCATTCGTACAGATACCCGGTAACCTTCCAAGATTTTTTACTGTTGAGCGTGGAGAAGAAACTTTGTTTTTACCAATCGAAGAAATTGTAAGACATGAGATTAAAAAACTTTACCGAAATATTGAAATTCAATCCGTCAATCTTTTCCGAATAGTTAGAAATGGAGATTTTACGCTTGAAGAATCAGATGATATCGAAGCCGATTTTGTAGATGAAATCAAACAGAAGATTAAAAGTCGTCGCTTAGGTCGGGTTGTTCACATGGAAATTGAGCCAAATCCAAATGAATGGATGCTCACAATGCTCCAAAAACGCTTTGAGATTGATAAATACAACATGTTTTTTGATGAATACCTCATTGATTACACGTGTTTGTGGCAACTTATACGTCATCCCGAATTTCAAGAAGACATCAAGCCTGTTCATCCTCCCATCACTCATCCAAGATTGAGAGATAAAAACGCCGATATTTTTGAAATAATCCGTGAGAAAGATTTATTGTTACACCACCCTTACAATAATTTTGAACCAGTTTTACAACTCATCGAAAAGGCTGCCGAAGACCCAGATGTATTAGCAATTAAGCTTACTATTTATCGTTTAGCTAAGAAATCTCGTGTGACACAAGCTCTACTAAAAGCTGCCGAAAATGGCAAACACGTTTCAGTTTTGTTTGAAATTAAAGCCCGTTTCGACGAAGAAAACAATATCCGTGAAGCTGACCGACTTCAACGTGCGGGTTGCTTCGTAATTTATGGTATTGGTTGGTATAAAACCCATACTAAACTTATGCTTATTGTGCGAAAAGAAGGCAATAAAGTTACGCAATATGCTCATTTGGCTAGCGGAAATTATAATGAAGATACGGCAAGACTTTATACAGACATTGGCTTACTGACAAGCAATCCGACTTATACAAAGGATATTTCGGAATTTTTCAATGTAATTACTGGACATTCGCAACCTGCTGATTATAATAATTTAATTACCTCCCCTCGTGATATGCGTAATAAGCTCATCGAAATGATACGCAATGAGTCTAACAATGCACAAAACAACTTACCAAGTGGAATATGTATCAAACTCAATTCGCTTGAAGACCAATACGTTATTGATGAATTGTATAAAGCTTCGCAAGCGGGTGTAAAAATCAAGTTGATTGTTCGGGGAATTTGCTGTTTACGCCCTGGCCGTAAAGGTTTGAGCGAAAACATCACAGTACGTTCGATTGTGGGTCTTTTCCTTGAACACGCTCGAATTTTCTATTTCCACAATAATAATCAACCACGTTTATACGGAGGAAGTGCCGATATTATGGTAAGAAGTTTTGATAAACGCATAGAATCTTTGTTTGAGATTGTTGATGAAGATATAAAACGCCAAGTAATGCATATTCTTGACTATAATCTTCGAGACAACGTAAATGCTTATGAACTCAAAGAAGATGGGACCTATAAAAGAGTTGTTTATTCTATTTCATCCGAAGAGCCTGTATTTGATATTCACCAGCGTTTCTTTGAGGTCACTGAACAACAATATGAGCCAATTTCATTATTTGAAAGCGAAATACCTGTTATTAAAGAATTAGAAGAAATTGCCACAAGTTAAGGTTGATTCAAAACTAAATTAAAAAAAAGTTGGTTTTAAAATCCAACATTTTTTTAATGAATAATCAATTTCGTACCCATCACTATTTCTTTATAAGGAGGCATTTCTTCGGAAGGGTTTTCGATGATATTTATCAATAATTCAGTCGCTTTTATGCCTAGATTGTAGGCAAATTGTTCAACTGAGGCCAATGGAGGATTATCCAAATAGAAAGTCATTGGTAAATTGGCAAAGCTTACAAATAATATATCTTTGTTTGGAATAATCCCTTTTTGTTTACAAAATTGCATAGCATAAAGTGCCAAATAATCATTAAAAGTTAGAATAGCTTCAGGAGGCTCTTTTAGAGCTAATAGCTCTTTTATTTTTATGATTGTATCATCTTTTGATAAATCTGTTGATTTGATATACTTGGGTGAAGTTTCAAGATTAAACTTCTTGATTGCATTTAGATAACCGTTCAGACGTTCATCACTAACCTCTAAGTTAGAAGGTCCATTTATCAGGGCAATACGTTTAACGCCTTTATTTATCAAAAACTCGATTGCCTCAAAAGCACCTTCGGATATACTGCAACGCACTTTGTTTGCTTCAAGATTGCGAGGAACACGGTCAAAAAAAACTAAAGGAGTTCCGAAATTCTCAACTTCCTTAAAATGGCTATAATTATTAGTTTCAGCGGCTACTGATGCAATCACGCCATCTACTCTACTGCTCAAAAATGATTTTAAAGCTTTTTCTTCACGCTCAAATTTATCACGTGATTGGCTCACGAAAACATTATATCCTTTCTCTAAAGCCACATCTTCTATTCCAGAAATAGCCATCGAAAAAAATTCTTCTTGTAAAAAAGGTAGTAAAACGCCAATTGTGTAAGTACGATTTTTTTTCAGAAAAATAGCGGCTGGATTAGGCACATAGTGCATTGATTTTGCCAATTCCCAAACTCTTTCTCTGGTGCGTAAACCAATACGAGTATTGTTTTGTAAAGCCCTCGAAACTGTTGAAATAGAGACGCCTAATTTTTGAGCAATTTCCTTGATGGTGGCTTGGTGTCTTTGCATTGTATAGATCAATAGGTTGAAGTTATATTCGCAAGTTAAACAAAAAAGAGAGTTTTAAATAAATTTTAAAAATATACAACCAAAAGTTTATCACCTCAGAATACAAAATTTTAAGATAAGTATTGCACGGTCAATAGT
>JAFEIL010000275.1 GCA_017495105.1 Emticicia sp.
TTTTCCAACTACTCAAATATAACTGTGTATAGTTCACCAAATCAGATGCTCATCACGCTTTATTCCAGAAAAATATGTCAAGGGATTCATAGTTGATTTGAAATCTGTTTACCAAGCTAATATTCGTGAAGTAGTAGAAGAAATTCTATTATTACTAGGTGAATAATGGGGCAAACCATATTTAAAAGCTGTCGAACCTTGGGTGAATAATTAGAAGCATTTATCCGTATTTTTTTAATATTCACTGGCTATTAGGAGGATTATCTATACCACTAACAACATTGAAGCATATCAAGGTCAGATACGAAATGTCACCAAAACTAAAGGTGCCGCTTCAGCGGTTCAATTTTATATCTGATAATGCTTTACTAAAACTGGCTTATTTAGTTATAATGAATACGGATAAACTTTGGAATAAAACAGTTTTCAGTTGAAGAGAGATTCTTTTAGAAATTAGTATTATTTTCGCTTTTAAAATCGCTGATGAAGATTTGCAGTTATAAGTTTTGTTGAAAAAACCTAAACTTATAACTCGCTCAAATTACTCTTGACACAGTTTAGAAAATACTCGCTTGATATGACTACCATCAAATAGAAATAAGCTTAAATCTTGACTGATTCTTTCAAATGTTTTATTAATACGAATAAGACTATGTTTCATCGGGAATTTCTTAAGGCAAAGCCCAAATCATGCGATAACTGTTCCCCAGCGAGTTCCATATTCTTATCGGTGTTATTTTTGATGGCAATTGTTACTTTAAAAGGACTTTTTTATCATCATAAAGTAATATCCAATGATGAATTTTTTCAGTTGAAACATCATACTGACGAGATGTGGCTACTGATTTATGCTTTTTATAATGATTGATAATTACCATAATCTCAAGCTGATATTAACTTTTACGATACACATAAATTTAGGTTTTTCACTTAAATCTGTGGCCAAACGTTTATCGGGCTATCAAGTTACCCTAAAATAAAAATAGTTGCATTCACAACGATTATATTTTAATAAGTAATAAGACAATATCAATCGACAAATATGCGAACAGATAAATAGCGGACTTGCCAGCTATTTATTGACCGTGGCCTACTTAAAATCTCAAATAAGACCAAAATGGATAGAAATAAAACTTTTTGGATAGTTACAAGGCTAATAAACAACGTCATTAAGTAGTAATTAGGCAAAATCGGATATCGCTTAATAACTCTTTTGAAAATTTAGAAGATGCTAGTTTTTTTTAATACTTAGACACAAGAAACGAGACGGTTTGCCGCAGTGATAAAACCATGATTATCAATAAATTATTTAACACATTTTTGTCGCTTATTTTCGTATCAGTACTTATTTTCGATTGAATGTAACTCTAAATATCCACAACAAATTTAGTTCTAAAAAACAAAAAAGTTTTCTGTTTGTCACTTTTTTAATATAATTGTATAAACTCAAAATTATCCTTACTTTATCTCAAAAAAATAACTACTATATTTTAATGAAATTCTTACTACTAGTAATGTACTTAATCGGTACAATTAATTGTGATGGACAAACGCTACACCTAATCACAGTTGGAGCTTTTGATGATAAAAAACTAAGTTCTGCTGTATTTTCCGATATTGAGGTAATGAAGGAAAACCTTAATTTTATCTGCCAAAATATTAATTATAAACTCACAACTAAAATTATTGGGAATGCAGATTTTAATAGTAATAGTATCTTAAAATCGCTTGATACGATAAAAGTTGAACCTCAAGATATTATTTTCTTTTATTATTCAGGGCATGGTTATAATGATAGTAATGCGAATACTCGATTTCCAATTTTTCAACTTAATGATTTTAAACAACATCAGTTGTTAGTTGACGATGTTTCTGACCTATTAAAGGCAAAAAATGCAAGATTATCCATAACAATGGGCGACATGTGCAATAATTTCCTTCCTAATGGTGAAAAGGGAATGGGAAAAATAATCAGTATAAAAGGTGGATATGTTAGTGAAGATATGAACCCAGTACTCCGTAAACTTTTTCTTGAAACGCAAGGCTATATCAAAATTGCAAGTTCTGAAAAAAGTCAATTCTCTAATGCTTATCAAGACGGTTCTTTATATACCAAGGCATTTGATAAAGCTTTGACTGAAGCTATTGATAAAAATACCGAAATATCTTGGGAATCTCTCTTGGAAGATGCTCAACAAAGACTCGAACTATTATTGCCTAGTAAGGTACAAAGGTCAATCTATGATATCAATGGTAAAGTGTTTCCAGGCGAAGTAGCTCCAATAGTACCTGATCCGCATTATACTTTTGACCAAATAAATAAGTATTTAAACTTTATTGCAAATGAGAATGAAGAACCCACACTAAGACAAAAAGCAATACAAGAAGCTAATAAATACTTTGTCGAAAATGCACATGTGAAACTATTTGTGAATGAAACTGAAACCGATGGCCAGTCTATTAATAAGTTATTAAAAAGACTTTAACTAAATGCGGCAAACATCAGAGAAGTAAACCTAATTAAAAAGTTGTCGTTATTAGAGGATACTCAGAAAAAGTATAAAATAATTGCTATTTAAGAAGTATGGTATAACTAAAAAAACGTTATTTTTTCTCTTAAATTGTTAAGAGGGTTTGATATAAATGCCAAAAGAACTGAATTTATTATGCCTACTCAAAAACTTATTTTTATTTATTTATGTCTGATTTTGAATCTGACATGTATCGCACAAAATAAAGGCATGGGGAAGCCTATTACCTCAACCAAAGCTGATGACACGCCAGAACGCCGACTTGCATTGGTGATAGGTAACGGTGATTATAGTAATGAAGCTAAACTTAAAAATCCAATCAATGATGCCAAGGCAATGAGTGAGGCACTTGTTAAATTGGGATTCACAGTAATAATGAAAACCAATGTGAATCGCGTTGACTTTGAAAAGGTTGTCGATGAATTTGGGGCTAAACTGAGCAAGTATGATGTGGGTCTCTTTTATTATTCAGGTCATGGATTACAGTCCCAAGGGGAGAATTATTTGATACCCGTAGATGCTTCAAGCATTGATTCTGAACCGTTAATAAAGTATAAATGTATAGATTTTGGAAGGGTGATGGCATCGATGGAAGGCTCATCAGCGACTACGAAAATTGCGATTTTGGATGCCTGTCGTAGCAATCCCTACAAAAAAGGATGGTCTTCATCAAAAGGAGAAACAGAAAAAGTTGGATTTACAATTCCCAATAATCCCCCTGGAAGTTGTGTGATTTTTGCCACCAGTGCTGGTCGTACAGCCGATGACAATCCATTATCACGAAATGGGTTATTTACAGAATCTTTGCTTAATTATATAAATACTCCTAATCTTTCGTTGGCATCTATTCTTACCCAAACCCGCAAAGCAGTATATGAGAGGAGCAACAAAAACCAATTACCTGAAGATCACGTAAAGCTGTTAGGTGATTTCTATTTTGTAATGAGTGATAAGGACAAACCATTACCTACAATTAATCCTCAAGAATTAGAAAAGGTTTTGCCAAAAACCTTGGCCAAAAAATTTTTAGATTTACCCTTTGCGGAGATGGCTTATATACAAGGCGGGACTTTTGAGATGGGAGATACACGTAATGAAGGTTTTGTAAGTGAGAAACCAGTACATACAGTAAAATTAGATGGATTTTACATGGGAAAATATGAGGTAACTCAACGGCAATGGGTGGAAATAATGAATGGTAGCCCAAAATGGGAGTCAATAATGAATAATCACCCAAGTCAATTTAAAGACTGTGCAGATTGTCCTGTTGAAGGTGTAAGTTGGAATGATGTAGAAGATTTTTTAGAGAAGTTAAATTTACGCACAGGTAGTAATTACCGCTTACCAACTGAGGCTGAGTGGGAATATG
>JAFEIL010000549.1 GCA_017495105.1 Emticicia sp.
AAAAATCCTACAAACGACCCGATGGGAAAATTGTACCTTTGAGTAATTTAGCCCAACTTCCTTTTTCTCTGTAATTTCATCGGAAGCATTCAAGTTTGGAACACCAAAAAGATGCACATAAACAAATCCAAGTATGAGAAAAATAGTAAGTAAGAGTAGCCCACTTAAAAAGGCTAAAATTGAGGTTAATTGTTTTGCGGCTTTGCTTGAATCTAATTTTGCCATAAGATAGCTTTGATAATTTACTACACAAAAATATGGGTAATATCATCGACCTTATGTGATATTTGTTACAAACTTAGAAATAATTGTATAAAACGAATATTTTAAGTAATAATCCTACCATCAGCCATTTCAATAATTCTATCAGAAGCCTTTGCAAAATCATTATCGTGCGTTACAGCTACCACTGTTTGGTTGAATTCGGAAGTTAATTGCTTAAAAATATCGAAAACAATGCTGGTGTTTTTTGAGTCCAAATTGCCAGTTGGTTCATCGCCCATGATTATTTTTGGGTCGTTTATTAATGCCCTTGCAATGGCAACTCTCTGTTGTTGTCCACCCGATAATTTTGAGGTATTTTTAAGAGCTTGGTCTTGTAAACCCAACATTCCAAGCGTTTTATAGGCTTTGTCTTCAATTTCTTCACGAGAATATTTGCCCAATTTTAGTGCTGGAATCATCACGTTTTTCATGCTGCTAAACTCAGGTAGCAAATAATGAAACTGAAACACAAAGCCGATTTTTTCGTTTCTGATTTCTGCAAGACGTTCTTTTTTTTGCTTGGTCAGATTTTCACCGTCAAATTCGAGCGTTCCTTCGTAATCGGTGTCCATCGTTGAAAGTAGATAAAGCAAAGTTGATTTTCCGCTGCCCGATTTTCCGACCATCGTTACAAATTCGCCTCGATTTATGTCAAAACTGATGTCGGTTAAAACCTTGAATTTTTCGGGTTCGTAAAAATATTTACCGATGCCTTTTGCACTTAATATGATATTTGAATTGCTCATTTTCTGAAAATTGAAATAGGGTCGAGTAAAGCTGCTTTGCGGGCGGGAATGTAGCCTGCAAAAAAAGTTACGACTAAACCGAAAATTACACCAACACCAAAATATTTAGGAAAAACCCGAATCGGGAAAAAACCAATATCGCCACCAACCCACATATTTCCCATCAAATTAATCAAAATAAAAGCCAAAATAAGTCCGAAAACAATGCCGATAATGCCAATAATAATGGCTTCCATGACGAATATTTTTACAATATCACGCCCCGAAAAGCCAATGGCTTTCAGAATCGCAATGTCGTTGAGTTTTTCCATAATAGTCATATTCAGAATGTTATAAATACCAAAAGCCGCCACGAGCATGATTGACATAGAGATTGCCATTGCCATCATTTTTCGCATTTTATTGGCTGCTGCTGCCGCTGCGTTGGCTGTTTCCCAGTCTTCCACATCGTAGCCAGTCAAATGTTTGTACTTTGAAATATAGGCTTTTGCTTTTTCAAAATCCTTGATATTTACGTAAATATCGGTGATATACGACGGACTTTGTTTTTGTAATTGCTGAGCTACGGGCAAATTAATGTACGACAGTGTTTTATCAACGGCGGTATTGCCTGTTTGCAACAAAGCCACGATTTTCATTAATTTGTTCACGCCCAAAGCCGATGCCACCGTTACGTTATCATTGATTTTTAGGTTGAGTTTTTCGGCAATGCCAACGCCCATAATTATGCCGTTTTGATAGCCTGAAAGATGGCTAATATTGCCATCAACGATATAAGATTGCAAATTAAACATGGCATTTTGTTCGTCAATAATTACACCCGAAGCCCTTCCACTTACCTCAGAATCGCCATTTTTATAGAAAACATTGCCGCTAACATTTGGCGTAACGCCTGTTACTTCTGATTCGTTTTTGAGAATTTTTAGCAATGAAGTTGGGTTAATAATTTTCTTGCTTTCTGAGGTAATTTTTGGGTTTGAAATCAAGTTAATTTTATTGCTATCTGCCGAAGAAACCAAAGATTTGCTCAAAGCATCGTTTTTATAAATCCTTAAATGCGGCGTAGATTTGAACAAGCTTTCAACCGAAGCTACTTCAAAACCATTCATCAGGGAGTTCATAAAAATGAAAATCGCAATGCCCACCGTAACACCCAAAGCTGCTACCAAAGTTTGTTTTTTCTTGGAAAACAAATGCGTATAAGCGATTTCGGAGTCAATATTATGCTTGTAATTTCTCATAAAAGTTCCTTTAAAATACTTTGGTTTTCGGTCAATCCGCCTATAATTTCTACCCAATCTGTTGAAATAATGCCAGTTTTCACATTCACCGACTTCTTTTTTTCTATTAAAACCTTGTTGCCAAAACCCAAATAACTGCGGGGAATCACCAATACATTTTTCTTTTCGCCAATCAAGATATTAGCTTGTAGTTGCGTGCCAGTAATCGTAAAATCAAGGTTTTCGGTAAAAAAAGCTTTTACATAAAACGATTGTGTGGCTTCATCGAAGGCTGGTAAAATCTCGGCCAATTGGGCTTTATAAGTTTTTTGAGCGTTGGTATTGAGTTGAATAATAACACTTTGACCTAATTTTATTTTCGACATATTGCTTTCGTCAATGCTCAAATTGGCATAAATTTTATTAGGATTTCCAATCACAGCAATCACATCACCTTTTTTTACATAATCGCCCAGTTGCTTTCTTTTTTTGTAAACTTTTCCGCTCACATAAGCTATAATTTGGTTGTAATCTGCCACGGCATTGCTTACCTCGTTTTGCTGTTGTTGCACAATTACTTGTTGGTTTGCAATTACCTGCAAATTAGCCATTTGTTCCTCCAGAGCCTTGATATTTGCTTTGGTATTGAGTACCGCAAGCGTGGCATTTTCGTATTCAACTTTGGCTATACTATTGGTTTCCAGTAGTTTACGAAATCGTTCGGCTTGTAGCTCATCTTGTTTTAGTTTTTCTTTGGCAAGATTAATATTGATTCTTATTTGTTGAATCAACGGAGCATTTTCTGAGGCATTTGCTTTGGCAATCGCTAATAATTTGCCAGTTTGATTGACATTTACAAGGCTTTGTTTGTTGTCGATTATCGCCAAAACTTTACCTGCATTTATCACATCGCCTTCTTCAAAATTGAGGGTTTTGAGATAGCCATCGGCTTGGGCGGCAACCAAATATTCGTCGTCGGCTTTGAGCGAACCAGTCGCAAAAACCATTTCGGTGATGTCTTTTCGTTGAACGGTGGTGGTTTCGGTTTTCTTTCCGCAAGAAAAGAGAAATATTGCCAAAAATATGGATAGAAAAAGGGATATTTTTTTCATTATTGAATCGAATTGTTAATATTGATTTTTTCTCGCTGAAATGCAGTTTGTACTTTGGCTACTTGTTGGCTAAGGGTGGCGTTTAGCACATCGTTGAACGACAAAAGAAGGTTTTCAGTTGGATAAATATCTTGTTTGAATAAGTTGAAATTCTTTTGATACGTATCATTTTTTAAGGATAAGATTTCTTTCGTAATCAGTTCATTATCAATTGCTTTACTCATTTCGAGTTGCAGTTGTTTTTGTTCAATTTCTTGTTGCAATTGCAGTTTTTTTACCGCAAATTCTGATAATTGTAGATTGGTTTTTGCCAATTTAGTTTGAGCATATTTATTGGCATCTGGAATGACGATATTTAACCGTAAGCCGACATAACTCTGCGGAATCCAGCGGGCTTTTCCATCAAAAAAATGATTATTTGAGTTTTCCTGCAAAGCCCAACTTCCAATAAATGAAAGTGTTGGATAATAGCCCATTTGATTGACTTTTAGCTCATTTTGGGCATATTTCACTTGCAATTCAGCTTGTTGACTTTTTAGTGAATTGGGCAAAATTGCCACATTTTCGGTTGAATTTGAGTTTTGATTTTCTATCAAAATTTCGCTTGAAACGGGTACATCGCAGAGCGATTTTAGTAAATTATATTGTTGCTCAATGCCATTTTGTAGCTGCTGAATGCGGTCTTTAATCATCAATTTATTTACCGTTGCATTATTCACATCTTGACTGCGAATAATGCCTTGATTGT
The DNA here is from genome assembly GCA_017495105.1 of Emticicia sp. Lineage (GTDB taxonomy): Bacteria > Bacteroidota > Bacteroidia > Cytophagales > Spirosomataceae > Emticicia. The sequence goes on from JAFEIL010000549.1 coordinate 4,091, forward strand.
GTTTTTGCTGTATGATTTGCATCACAGAATCGGCATTTTGCAACGTTTGATTCAATATTTTAATCTGTTCTTGCAAAGAAACAATATTGAAATACACCGCCACCACAGACTCAGAAAGCGTTTTTCTAATCAATTTTTGATTGATTTCGGACAAAATCTCGCTCGTTTTGAATGATGCTAATTTTGCCCAAGCGGCGTGGTTAATCAAGTCGATTTGGGGCGTAATATTTAGGTTTTGAATGTATTGTTGTCCAAATTTGGCTTCTTTAAATGTTCCAGCAGGGCCGCCAAAAACTTCGGCAGGCAGAAAATTTACTGGTAATTGCAAATTGTCGGTCATGGCATAACCCATATTTGCACGGGGACTAAAACGATTGATTTTGGCGTAATACGTTTGGTATTTGGCGAGAGCTATCTGTGCATTTCCCGATTTTAGGGCAATACTATTTTGTGTTGCAAAATTCAAAACCTCGTTTGGGTTGCTAAATCGAATAGTTTGTTGGGCTTTTGCAGCGAAAATTGTGAAAAGCAACAAGGCAAAAATATGTTTCATCGGTTATTTTATGAGTAATAAATTACTGTCAGTTTTGGCATTTACCCAATGCTTTATATTTGGCTCAATATTTACATAATCGCCTGATAATAAAGCAATTGATATACCTTTTTCATTTTCAAACTCCACTTCTCCTTTTACACAAACCAAAAGTGCAGGCACGGTTGTGATGTGTTCTTTGAGTTGCTTGTCTTTTTGAATTTGTAGTGAAACTACTTTCCCTTCCGTTGTGGCAAACATCATTTTAGTTTGTACGGCTTTGTCTTCAGTATGCAAGTCTGCTAAATTCATTTTTGTATTTGTTTGATTTTGTGCGAAAGTAGGAGCCGAACTCAACAAGATTCCAGCTATAATGAGGTATTTTGAAATTTTCATTTTGAATTACTGTTTTATTATTAACTATTTTTTTCTCTTGTACTGCCATGTCCGCCAGCTACAATTTTCAATATTTTAAGGCTTAAAAATATATACTTAAAAAACTGAATGAAAGGGTTTTGCATCGTTGAATGCTCCGATTTTGTTATTATCTGTGTCATAGTTTTGTCAGTTAATTTTGGAAAATATTAAAACTCTTACTCAGGAATTAACCACCAAAATGGTTTCATTTTGGCTTTATAAATGAAGGCATAATGCAGTGTCAGTTTTAACCAATGCCCTGCAAGGCCAATATCTCCAAAGGTTTTCTTTAAATCTCTACCTTGTGTTTTTTCATACCTTTTATAGTCGGGTACAATCGGAAATGTGGTTATGCTTATGCCACTTCCTTCCGTAAAACCATAGCCAGCCGATGCGATACAAGCTGCACCCATATTGCCCATTGAACCTTTGTGGCTTAAAGAAATCGCTCCGTTATTGATGCTATCAATAATATTATCAGCGACCAATTTTGCAGTGATACCCGAAGGCATTCCTGTGCGGGGTGGTGACGGAAAAATATCTGTACCATTTTTGCTTTTTCGTGGTTTTGAGATAGAATGAGGCGGTGCAAAGGCAATTCCTGGGGCAAAAATATTTGCATAACTCGGATTTTGATAGGTTTCGGGCCAGTCTTGAACCGTCCATTCTTCATAAGGTTTTGCAGTATAGTCGGCATCAACTATCATAAAACCTTTGAATAACTTACCTGTAATATCATTTTCATCTTTGTCGAACGCTTTAAATCCATGTCCAGAAAAAGATGGAATAAGCATTGCAAAATCAAACACCTCTGTTTTATATTCACCTTCCAAATTTTCATAGTAAACCAATCCGTCTTCAACTTTTGAAACACCTGCCCCTAAAATCCATTTGATTCCACGGTCGGTAAAAACCATTTCCACCATTTCGCTTGATTTCATTACATTATCGCCATAACTAAGCAACATTCCGTCCATACCAAAATCGCCCAAAGTATATTCATTTGAAATCCATGTAATTTCAATTTTATCTCTTATCCCGTATTTCACTAATTCTTTTTCTACGTTCAAAATATACTCGAAAGCCGCACCTTGACAAGTGGCTTTTGGGTGTCCAGTACCTATCAAAATTTTAGCTTTTTTACCTGTTGATTTCACTTGTTTGATTAAGGCATGAAGTCCTTCCCAAGCGTGTTCGGCATGGTCATACGTACAAACCGAATATGTTTTGTTTGAGCCAGGCTTTAAACCTTCCGTTAATTCAAATGCCAACTTTGGTCCAGTTGAATTAATTAAAAAATCATAGTTTACTTTTTCTTGAATACCTGTTTTTTCACCAAAAACGTATTCTACAAGCACATAAGGCTTGTTTTCGGTGGAATCTCCTTCTGGATGAAAAGAAATAACTTTTGCTTGTTTAAAGCCAATATCTTTCTTTTTATAGAGTGGTTCGAGTGGAAAAATAATCTCTTCTGATTTCATTCGTCCAATTCCCACCCAAATATTAGAAGGCACCCATTGATAGTTTCTATTTGGTGAAACCACCAAAACTTCATGCTCTTTTGAAAGTTTTCTTCTTAAATGGGCGGCTGCGGTATGCCCAGCAATGCCCGCACCAAGAATCAATATTTTTGCCATGATATTTAGTTTTTTAAAGCACCGATTATTATTTTCATTTTAAAAAATGAAATTCCCAACCATACCACCGAAACCGTCATTGAGATAGCTCCAATTAAAACAAGTGCGGGTGGTAAACCAAAATATACTTCGGTCAAAATACCAATTGGCATCAATAAACCTGTTAATGCTAACCATGAAATAACTTTGGTATTTTTGAGTTTTGAGTCAAAATGCAGCAATAAATAACCAATTAGAATATTTAAAAATGCAAATAAATTACCGTGAACGTGTGCTAATCGAGTCTCGAAATGTTTACCGATGCTATACGTATTTACCCAAGTTTCTTTGTCAGGAGCAAAATCACGCAAATAAATTAACAGAAATCCGTAAGCCATAAAAAAGCCCATTGTAAGAAATCCGATAGCGATGTTGTTTTTACCGTTCATGATAATTTTCAATTTAATGTGTGAATTTTAATTTATTTAAACCCTTATTTACAGTTGGCAAATGCAGGAAGATGTTTGTTCAATGAAGCAGCACGATTATTTTCAAAAACATTTCTGACATCATTGGGCAAATCGAGGCTCAAATATTTATCATAAAGTGCGATATTGTCGATTTCGGCTTGGTAGCAATTCGCACAACTGGCTTGTACACTGCTGAAAGTTGTAATTTCGGAGTCTTTCCATTGGCTTGTTGGTACTGCAAGTCCGTAGTTTTGAAATAGTTTTGCCAATGATTCTTGGTGCTTTACTTCGGCATCCACAATGTTGATGTAGGGCATCACTTGTCCAAATTTATCAATGGATTTCTGATAAAAAAGCATCGCTTTGTACTCATCTTGAATAGCTTCATTGAGTGCAATTTTTACATCAGCATTTAGTGAAGATGATGAAATAGTTTCATCTTTACAGGCAAACATGGAGGTCATTAACAAAAGACCAAAAACGATTTTTATTGAATTTTTCATTGGAGTAATTTTATTTTGATGATTCAAAACTAAGCCAATGAAGCAGAAGAAAATAGCAAAAAGTAGTCGAAACGGACAAAATGGGCGTGGAAGCAGACAGTTGATTAGTTCTCAGCGAGCCACTCTAAAAAATGTGGTGTTTTTTCCTTGCTGATGGTGAGTTGTTCGGGAAAATTGAACGATAAATTGAGCAATAGTTTTCGCCCAAAATACTGAGAAACATCATTTATTGCCTTTCGATTGACCAAAAATTGGCGATTTACTCGGTAAAACTGTGGATTTAATTTTTGTTCGAGTTCGTCGAGCGTTTGGTAAATATGATATTCTTTGCCCGCAAAAGTATGCAGATGAATGACTTGATTTTTGAGGTAAATGAGAGCAATTTCGGACAACGACAAAGGAATGATTTTATCGGCTTGATGCACAATTATAGACTGAATGTGATTGGATTGTGGTTTTAGTAATGCCAAAATATTATCATAATTTACGGCTGGCGTTTGCAGTTTTTCTTTCAAAATCTGAAATTTATTGAGTGTTTGTGCGATGCTGTTTTTATCGAAAGGTTTCAAAATATAATCAATGCCATTTGCCTTGAAAGCTTCGAGTGCAAATTGATTGTAGGCTGTACAAAAAATGATTGGTGCAGCCACAGAAACCTGCTTGAAAATCTCGAAAGATTGACCGTCACCTAACTGAATATCAGAGAAAATGAGGTCATAATCATGTTTTTTGTTGAAATATTGAATAGATTCTTTGACCGTTGGCAAAATAGCCAAGACTTCAATTGCTGGGTTGATGGCTTGTAAATCGTCTCGTAAATCTTCGGCCGTAAAAATTTCGTCCTCAATAATAATAACTTTCATGCCTTTATGAGTTTGAGTTGAACCTTGAAAAACTGTGCATCTTTCGTAATAATCATAGGTTCGCCCGTATGAATTTTTAGGCGTTCGTTAAGGTTATGCAACCCTGTTTGTGAATTCGTTTGCATCGAAAATTTTTCCTGAATATTATTACTCACCAACACATTTGCATTTTTCACCTCAATACGAATCTTTAATGGATTGACAGCATCTAAGGAATTATGTTTGAGGGCGTTTTCTAACAAACTTTGCAAGGCAAAAAACGGAATTTTATCATTTAATGAATCTTGGTCGATGTCAGTTACATAAATCAAACCTTCTTGAAAACGTATTTTTTGTAAATCTATGTAATCGTTGCAAAGCTGTAATTCTTCTTTGAGCGAGACTAAATCTTTATTTTGGCTGATACTGACTCTCAAAAACTCCGATAATTTCATTAGGTAATCTTCCGCAATAGCTGGGTTTCGCCGCATTAATGACTTCAATGACGACAAAGCATTAAACAAAAAATGTGGATTTATTTGGTTTTTTAATTGAGCCAATTGTGCCTCTAACTGACTAATTTTCAGTTGATTATTCTCTTTTTCGAGTTTGACTTTAGTTTCACGGGTATCAATCAACATATTGATGATGAAAATAATAGTATTTACTGCCGTGATATTTACTGCCCGAATCAACCAGACATATTCTGTATTAAAAGTTACCAAACTATTGGTAAGTGTATGTAACGAAGAGACCAAGGCTATCATGCAAGCCGTACTGGCGAGCCATTTCCAAAAGATGGATTTGAATTGAGTAGGAAAATATTTTGAAAAAATGATGTTGAGTAACCAACTTACCAACGATAAAACGCTAATCATCAAGGCAACCCAAGGAAGTTTAACTATTGGCGTTCCTGTCGATAAAAAAATTGGCGTGGCAATCATCAATCCAATCAAAGGCGTGGTGAGTAGGATAATTGGCAGCCGTCTTTTAGTTATTTCTTGAAAAGTCATGGCACTTTTTCTGTCTTTTGGAAAGCCAAAGATACTTTTTTATATTGATTTTAAAATTGGTTTACAAAAAAGCAACAAGCCTAATAATAAGACTTGTTGCTCTGCATTATTTATTCTACCTTATTTTAATGTTCACAGGTTTTGCCTTTTTCTTTATCCATTTTGTGCAATTCTTCTTTCATTTTCTCAGGAACTAAGGTCGCAAATGCCCCGTGTAAGTCAGAAAGTGCAATTTTCACTTCTTCGTCAGTGGCATTTTGAGCAACTTTATTGGCATAAATTTCCGCTTTTGCCAACATATCGTTGAATTCTGCATCTTTTTTATCCCCTTTAAACATTTTTGGTCTATCGGTAGCTGCTATCAAAGCTTTTGCTTTTTCGAGCATCAAAGCGGCATTTTCACGAGCTGGTTTTAAGTTATTTTCCAACATCGGGTGAAAAGTGCTTTTCATTACATCTCTCATTTCTATCATCGGCTTCCACGCTTTTGGTGCATACGAACATGGTTCGCCTTCTACACAGCAATAACTATTATTCAAGGCATAAGCCATCGAAACTCCGAATACCATCAAAAGTGTTGTGATACCTAATTTTATCGTTTTCATTTGTTTGTTGTTTTAATTAAAAATTATTGTTTTTTCCAGAAAGCATAAGTCGATTGCGACCAAAAAGTTTTTGGAAATTTTGATATATTATTGAAACCCAATTTGATTGTTCCGTCCTCTTTTGGTACATAGTTTAGCCCGAAAATATAATCCCAAATGCTGAGTGTTATGCCAAAATTTACTCCATTCATTCGCTCTTTTGGTAACTCTTCTGCATGATGCCAAAGGTGCATTTGTGGACTATTAAAAATGTATTTCAAAGGCCCCAAAGGCAAATAAATATTTGCATGATTGAGGTGTCCAACCACCAAAGTGAAAATATGAACGATAAAAAAATCTTGAATACCAAAGCCAATCATTGCCAAAGGAATATATTCTAATGTTCTGTAAATGACATTTTCCATCCAGTGGTAGCGAAGATGACCTGCAAAACCCATTTCTTCAATGCTGTGGTGAACTTTGTGGACTTCCCACATCCACGGCACTTTGTGCAGCAAACGGTGTACATTCCATTGTACAAAATCACGCACCAAAAACAAAGTAAGTAATTGCAACCACGCTGGCCAGCTCGCCACATTGATAGCTACTAAATTTTTTATGCCAAAAAGTCCTAAGAAATCATTGAAAGCTTGCACCGCCACATTTGAAATAGCGTTGTAAGCGATTAACGAAAACAAGAAAAAATTAAAGAACATATAAAAAACATCCACCCAAAAATCGTGTCGGATTGCACCTTGATTTTTACGCCACGGAAACATTATTTCCAAAGTCCAAACTGCCAGCGAAAGACCCAAAAGCCAATAAAAATAATTGTGCCAAGATGGGTTTAAAATTTCAGAAAGTAGGTAATTAAAATATCCTGTATAACTTCCTACAATGGTTTCGATATACTTTTCCATGATTCAGCAATTAACGTATCAAACCAGTTGTAGAAAAACCCGAAGCCCGCCAAGCATTAATGCCTCCTTCTAAATTATAGACTTGTTTGAAGCCTTTTTTTGCTAAAACACTACAAGCACTTCCGCTTCGACCTCCCACTGCACAATAGATAAATACAGGTTTGTTTTTATCCAATTTATCAAGTTGGCTTTCAAAATTTCCTCCGTTGTAATCAATTTGTGTAGCTTGTGGCAATACGCCTTGGGCTACTTCGCCATTTGTTCGCACATCCAAAACAGTTTTATTTGATGTTTTGTCCATTAATTCTTTAAATTCCTTTACATTCAATTTTTTGATTTGCTGTGCTTCTGAGCAAGCTATAATGCTGATAATCAGCATAAATGATAACCAAATATTTTTCATTGCTTTGTAGTTTTAAAATTCTTGATACAAAACAACAACATAGAAAATCAAAAGTCTGTGATGGATGTTACACAGACATCAAGAAGTGAGAATATAATATAATGCCCAACCAAAAAATATAATCAGAGCGGCCCAAATCCACGACGGAATCGTCTTGGGCGTTTCGCTACCATCAATCAAAAACTGCTTTTGATTGCCTTTTCCGTAGGCGTTTATCATTATCGGCAAAACTCCGTCAATCACGTCTTTGTCATTCAAGCCTTCGAGCGTAATGGCTGGACCATTTCTGACTGTAAAAGGCACAAGTTTTATGCCTTCTTTGCCCGTTGGGTCTTTGCTGACAATCTTTAATATATGTTCGCCATCAGTGAGTTTTCTGGAATCCAGCTCAAATTTGACTGGTGCTTCAAATTCACCAATGGGTTTTGGTTCGTTGTCTATAAATAAGATAACTGTGCTTTTTCCTTCCATTTTATTCAAAAGTTAAGAACATTCGTTTGATATGATTTTCTTCTTTTTCGCCTGGTTTTACCAACCATTTTATAGCAAAAAATAAGGTAATAACCGTAATGGCGACAGTTCCCCAAACTATCACATAATCCCATTGACTTTCGGGACCAGCTCCGTGGGCAATGCCTTGCAAAACTTTTGGTTGCTGTTTTTTACAAACATCACAAGCAAACGAACTAATGTAGGTCATCAGAAATACCATCGAAAACAATATTTTTTTCATCGTTTTTTTAATTTTAGCGTTTTGAAATTACTGAGCTGGTTTCTTCAAAGTCTCCATGAGTTTTTTAATTTCATCCGTCGTTACTTTTCGGCCAGTATTGCCCCAACTTGTGCGTTCATGGTTCATAATTGCCGTTATTTCTTCGGGAGTCAATTTATTATTTGTACCCACGGCAGGCATTACGCCATATTCTTCACGGGCATTATAGCCTTGCATAATGATACTTAGCATGATTTCTGGATTTTCATCCAACACAATTTTACTGCCTTTGAGTGGTGGAAATGCCCCTTTTAAACCTTCGCCATTTTGTTGGTGGCAACTTTGGCAATTAGCTGCATAAAGAGCAGCTCCGTCTAAACCTTCTGCTTCACCTGCACCACCTTCGGCAGCTTTCTTTTCTTTTTTATACAAAAATTCAGGGTCAGGCGTGCCGTCGGGCAATTTCACTTGTTTGAGCGATTGCAGATAAGTTACCAATTGCAAAACCCTTTCAGAAGCGACCACTTTTCCTGTTTTCCCTTGCAAAAATTCAGCAGGAACATTCACAATTATATCGCCATCATTTGGTTTTTCTTTGAAATCGAATAACCACGGGTGAGCGGGCATAATTGACTGTTGCACAACCGCTCTCGGATTAAATAAGTGCAACAAATGCCAATCAAGACTTGGCTGACGAACGCCAATATTGGTCAAATCGGGGCCAGTTCGCTCCGTTCCCATGAGTGTAGCGGTATTTTGCAGAAAACTTGTTCGTGTAATTCCTGCATAATCGGCCGCAATATTTGGACGACTTCCCCAAGTTTTGTCCATGTCAACATTACGCACTTGCTGAGAGTGGCAACCCACGCAACCTTCGGAAATGTAAACCAGTTTTCCTGCCATTTCATCATCGGTTAGTGGTTTACTGTCTGGCAAAGGAGCGTTGTTTGTTTGATTTTCGATTGCAGGAAAAATCGCAACGAAAATCATCAGTATCGAAAACAGCACCACCGATGCCGTAAACAATTTTTTGTGGTCGTTAAATATATCCATTGTCTTAATTTTGAGAGAAATTTGTCTTTTGTTGAAGAATTTTGAAAGCTTCTTCTTTTACATCAAATTCTTTTTTAGGAAACATCATTTTGTAGAAATTATAGGCAAGAATCAAGTGTGAAATCCACATCATTGAGCCGCCAATCGCTCGCCATAGCCAATAGGGAGCCATCAGCACTACGCTATCAATAAATGGTTTGCCTTCTGCCCAAGATAAACCTTTGAAAGTACCGCCAATCATCAATGGAATGGTATAAAATTGTAAGCCAATTAGTGCAAACCAAAAATGAGCTCCAACCATTAATTGTGGTGGTTCTTGACCTGTTAGACGTGGTACGATGGCGTAAATTCCTGCAAAAATGATGAATGTAATGATACCGTACATCGTGATATGCGAGTGGGCAATCGTAAAATCGGTGAAGTGCCAAATCAGGTTAGTTGAGCGAAAGGCTTCGGCAGTTCCTTGAAACGAACCAGTAAAATAATAGATAACGCCCACTACAAAAAATGGCAAAGAATAACTATTTGAAACCTTATTCCATGAGCCTTTGAAGGTCATCAAGAAATTGATTGTTCCCGAAGTTACTGGAATTAACATGCCAACACTGCCCACAATTGCCACCGTTTGTAACCACCAAGGCAAAGAACTAAACACAAAATGGTGCGTACCTATGAGTGTATAAAACAAAATCTGAGTCCAGAAGGCTAAAACGCCGAGACTATATGAGAAAATCGGTTTATTGAGCTGCTGGGGAAGAAAATAATAAAGTAAACCCAGACAGAAAAACATAAACCAAAGTCCAACCGCTTGGTGCATATAAAAACCTTGCAGGATGGTTTCGCCAATGCCGTTTTGCCAAAAAGGAAGGTAGGAAACAACCGCAATGATAGGCAAGAAAATAACTGACGAAGTGATGTACCAATTTGAGATGTAAATTTCTTTGGTTTTGCGTAAAGCGATGGTTTTTAGGTAATTTATCATGCTCAAAACCAAACCTGCCGCAAAAAGCGACATGATTGGCCAAATGTATTCACGGTATTCGCCACCACCATTATTTACGCCAGCCATCAGCGAAATCGTACCCAAAACGTGTGATAAATTGATGAAAAACAATGAATACCAACCCATTTTTAGACTTGCGAGCGGTCCGTTTCCGACCATCGGCACAACATAATAACCCAAACCCAACATTCCGAGTGATGCCCAGCCCCAAAAAACCAAATTAGTATGCACAGGGCGAAGGCGACCAAAACTCAACCAACTGAGTGAGTCGGCATCTGGTGCAATGAATTTTATGCCTACATATTCGCCAATGCTTGTGCCTAAAACCAACCAAAAAATTGCCGAACCGATAAATGCCAAAATCAATTTTGTTAGATTTGGGTCAATCTTAGGGCGAGGCATTGGTTTAGTTTTTTGAGCGAAGAAATTCATATCATGCTCACTTTTTACGTTTTTGAGCAAGCCTTTTTCATCGCTTGGGGCTTCTTTTCCTGCCAATTCATCATTGTTTAGGTTGTAAGAAAGGGCTTTTTCTCTTCTTTCCAACTCGGTATAATCTTGCATAACTTCGCCATTATCAAGCATTTCGGCCAACGTTTCGGCTTCTTGCATGAGATTTTTGGTTCGCATTTTAGTAAGCATTGCATTGAGCTTTGTTACCAACAAAATAAACCCAACCAAAAGCGGAATAAAAAGCAAGACCAAGGTAATCAAAACTCCAGGCTGAGTCATTAAAGATTCTCTTGTGGCGGGTTGAACATCAGACTGACCAAAACTAAATTGGCTAACAAATAGTAGTATAACTGTAAGCAAGCCCGACGATTTTAGCGAGTGTGTTTCATTGTTTTTTTTGCCCAATAAGGCTCTCACTTGCTCTAAATCTAAGTCTGTGAGATATTTTTCGGCTTTGATGCCTTGCGAAGAAAATTTTTGTTGGATAAGCTGCGTACTTTTCTTTTTGATACTTAGACTGGTATATATAAAAAAGCCAGCGATGGGTAAAAGTACAAGTAATACAAGCAGAAATAGACCTATATCGTGGCTCTCGAATAAAGCCGAACTGGTGCTGGATTGTGCAAAAACACTATTAATTGATAAAAGTAGTAATGCTGCAATCGACCATTTTGTTTTGTTGAAAATATGTTTTTTCATGTCCAAAATATTGATTGAAAATAATACTACAAATGTATGAGCAAGGTCATAAAAAACTCATGCACATATCAAGGCATTGATAGCACTATTTATCTATTTTGAAATTCACGAGCAATGTCATTGTTTAAATTGTATGCAAAACAGTTTTTATGAAAAAACGATAAAACTGCTAATTTGAAAGAATAATCGAAGAAAATAAGGTTATGTGATATTTATTACACAAGTAAAAATAAAACGTTCCACAGGAAATATTTCCTGTGGAACGCAAGTGCCATGTAACTATTTATATATTTTACTTTTTAACAGGACAAGTATCAATACCAATAATGGCATAAAGTGGGCAGAAACTAATCACACTTGTGAGTAAGAAAACTCCAGCAGCAACCAAAGCTACAATACCAAGTGTACCAGTAAGAATATTTGTGAAATATAGTACCACAGCTAATACTGCTATAACGATGCGAATAATGCGGTCGGTGCCGCCCATGTTTGGTTTCATAATGTTATTTATTTTGAATGATTGAAAAGTTCGATTATGAGATATAGCCCTACAAATAGCGAAAAGCAAAGTAAACAAACTATTAATATTTTTATTGGTTTCGATTTCATGTTTCAAATGTCGGCAATCATTTTTTACCAAGCAGTAACATATGTTACAACCTTACTTCAATTCCATCAGGAAATTGCTCAATGAGTTTTTCATGTTCTAATTTTTTTGTTACTCGGCTAATAACTTCACGGGTTGTTCCCATCGCATCGGCAATTTCTCGGTGGCGAATTTTTATAAATGGGTCATTACTTTGTTGGGCTTTTTCTTGCAAAAAACGTAGTATCCGTTTGTCAAGATTTTCAAACAATACTTCATTGATTGTTTGAAGCAGGTCTATATAACGTAGATTATTTAATTGATGGAAGAAAATGCTAAACTCAGGAAATCGTTTGAGCCAAAAGCGGATTAGTTGCGAGGGTAACAATAATAATTCGGTTTCTGTTTCAGTCTGGGCAATAATTTTACTCCCTTCCTCATTCAAAATGCTATAAAATGACATGATGCAACTTTCATTTGGCTGAATATAATAAAGTAAAAATTCTCGGTCATCGTGTCGAGTAATCACTTTGAGTAGCCCATTCAAAACAATTGGAATTACTTGGAGAAATTGTCCTTCATGCACAATTTCAACACCTTTTGGTATTGTTTTAAATATTCCATTTTGCAAAATCTCATCTTTAAGTTCTTGCGGAAATATATTAAATTGAGGTGGCAAAGTCATTTTGAGGGTTATTTTAACGCAAGTAAGATAATTTCTTGAGACGTTTTCATTTTTTATCAGATTTGTTTTTCTGAAATTCCATCTTATAAATTGCCCAGCCAAAACCTACAACAAGATGAAGCAATACGACACCAAAAATTATCTTTTCCATTTGATTTTTATTAAAATACCATTATTTCGACAAGTAAACCTTCATTTTTTGAGGAACAAATAAAACTTTTTCCAAATGCCCCATCATTGATATATCTTTTGTGATAAGATGTGTATGAATAAATGTGTCGTGGTGGGTAAAAATCGCTTGATGTTGTTTTGAAAAGAAACCAATTATTTCGACTTCTTTATCGGTAAGTTGATAGCTTGTTTTCCCTTGATGAGCATCTTCGGGCGAACTCACTTTTGTACCAGCAGGCAAATTGACGATATGTATAATTGCACTTTTTACGATTCCGCTTAATCTGAATGCAAACGGCTGATTCGTGTCTTTTGAAAGTGGATCGAGATAATTTTCCAGTTCGATTAATGATTTTACACTATCTGGCAAAATTTGTTCTTTCCAATCGTTTATATTGGCGTAAACAAAAAATGGAGCTTTTACCTTATAGTTTTCTTCAACTTTCATTTCTTTTTCCGAAATAACGCTTGATTGATAGGCTTTACCATCAACAATTAATAATTCGCCTTTTAGAAATTCTATTGGGCCGAGTCCGTAAAGGTGTTGTTTATTAGCAATCGTATCAAGCGAGATTGTGCCAAAAAGTTGCCCTTTTCGCATCACGTTTTTCATTGCTCCGACTACTTTTACTGTATTATCAGAACTTTGTGCCGAAACATTTTTTACCGAAAGAAGTAAAGCTATGAATGTGAAATATAATAAACTTTTTGACATAAATTTTTAGTTTTTCGTTGCAATCATTCTTACTACATGCCCTTTACCTTGATGATAAATCCCTTCGTCAAGGTCGATGATTTTATCTTCGAGCTTCAAAATTTTCAAGCCAGAAAATTCTTTTTCAACTTCTTCGACCGAAAACAACATAGCCAAATCTTTTGGGCCACCCGATGAATAATTGAGCTGATTTTTATGAAACGCCTCAAAAATAACATAACCCGAAGTTTTGACAACTTGTGTTACTTTTTGATGAAATTCTTGGCGTAAATGTGCAGGGAAATGGGCAAAAAACAAACCAATTACATCGAATTGAATATTTTCAGTTGAAAAATCGGCAACATTCATTATATCGTAATTGAGCGAAACTTCGTGTTGTTGAGCCAATTTCAAGGTTTTGTTTTTAGCTTCTTCACTAAAATCGAATGCCGTTACGTCCCAACCTTTTCGGGCGGCGTAAACGGCATTTCGTCCTTCACCTTCGGCGGGTAAAAGTATTTTTCCTGCCGAAAGTTTATCAATATTTTCCTTAAAAAACTCATTGGGTTTTGTGCCGTAGGCAAAACTTTCTTCTTTGTAACGTGCATTCCAAAAGTCTTTCATTTAGCTACCAAATTGATTAATTACTTGTTCCAATTGTCTTTTTTGTACAACGCCCGATTGCCTCCATTTAGTTTCTCCTTTCTGAAATAACATCAAGGTTGGCACCCCCTGAATGCGATAGGCTTGTGCCACCGCTGGGTTTTTATCAACATCAACTTTGATAATACGCACTCGCTCGCCCATATCAGCCGCAAAGTCTTTTAATATTGGAGACATCATTTTACATGGGCCGCACCATTCGGCAAAAAAATCGACCAAAACTGGCGTTTCGCTATTGATTATATCGGCAAAAGTTTGTTTTTTTTCGCTCGTTTCCATTTTCTTAGAGGTTTATTATTTTTATTTTACTTCTTCAAAACTAATATCTTCAACTTTCTGATTTGTATTACTTTTACTAAAAGGCACATTACAGCCTTTGCTTCCACAACCAATATTCATTATGGCTTGAAGTAGAAACAAACCAGCCATAACTCCGATAATTAACTGATGCTCAGAAATGGCAGCATAGCCTAACCAGAGTCCGATTCCTAAGCGAAGGAATCGCATAAAATCCCAATTTTTCAGAAGCGTTGTCATGTTATTAAATTTTAATAGTTGGCTATTTTTTATTAGACTTCAATCATTATTAATACGGCCAGTTCATCATGCCGCCTGAAAGATTATAGAGGTTTTTAAAACCGTCTTTACTCATCATTTCACAAGCACTTCCACTACGGTTTCCACTACGGCAATAAACAAAATAGGTTTTGTCTTTATCCAAAGCTGCTACTTTTTGAGCAAAACCACTTCCCATAATATCAATATTTATTGCACCGTCGATGCCACCTTGTTTATGCTCGGCAGGAGTTCTAACGTCCAAAATTACAGCATTTGACGTTTCTGAGATTAATTGTTTGAAATCGGCAGCTTTTACGTTTTCGTAACTTTTCTTGGTTTTAAAAAAATCTAACATTGTCTTTGTTATTATGTGTCATAAATAATTTCTAAAACAAAGGTCAGAATTTGAAAGAATACTTAAAGTGATAAATGTTACAGTGTAAAAAATTAATAACTGGTTTCATCTAATTTTACTTTCCCTCTGAAAGTCCAAAATACAAAAGTTGTATAAGTTGCAATAATTGGCACTCCTGTTGCTGCAATCGTCAATAAAATTTTGAGGGTTTTAGGTGTAGAAGCTCCATTATAAACAGTTATATGAAAACTTGGGTCAATTGTAGAAATAACGATATTTGGGAAAAGTCCAACGGCCACCAAAACCATCAACATTGCAGACACAAATGCCGATGAAATGAAGGCATTGCGATATTTTCGTTTAGATATTTGGCGGGTAATATTTGCCACAGCCAAAATTGCCAAAAATGGAAACGCAAACATATAAGGTACTTCTTTGTAACGTGTAACCATGTGAGGCAAATACAATAAAGTAGCCATCGAGGTGAGTGAAAACATCAAAACAAAGAAAATAGTAGTGTTTTTTACTAAAATTGTCAATTTGGCAAATAGCCGATTTTCGGTTTTCATTACTAAGTAAATCGCTCCGTGCATCATAAACAAAGCCAATGTTGTGAACGAAATAAGGATTGAATAGGGATTGAAAAAATCCATTAATGTGCCTCGATAGATATAGTTTTGGTCGATTGGTAAGCCTTGAATAATATTACCGAGAACCAAACCCAACGCCAAAGCAATGAGAATGGATGAAACACTATAACCAATATCCCAAAGTTTACGCCACCATAACATGGGTTCTTTCGAGCGGAATTCGATAGAAATTGCTCGAAAAATAAGCATGACTAAAAACACCATCAATAATTCGTAGAAAGAAGAAAAAACGGTTGCATAAACAATTGGAAAGCCTGCAAATAAAGCACCGCCGCCGATAACCAGCCAAACTTCATTGCCATCCCAAACAGGGCCAATAGCATTTAAAGCAATTCTTCGACTTTCTTCTTTCTTGAAAAATAAGTGTAATGCTCCCGCTCCCAAATCGAAGCCATCTAAAATAGCATAACCACTAAATACGCCCCCTACAACAAAAAACCACAATGTAAATAGGTCTATTCCTAAAATCGTTTCCATATTAAGCTTGTTTTTTATATACCTTTTTGATTTGTGTATTTAGTCGAATAAACCTAAAAATGCCAAAACCTATAAATATAAAACTGAGTGGAATACATATCCACCCTATAACAGCAATGCCTTTAAATTCTTCGATTTTGATAAATGTTAATCCAACTGAAATTAAAAATAGACCTGTTCTCAGATAAGCCAAGAGAGCCGTTTCGTTGGCAAGGCGAGTCCTTTCAATGGCCAAATGGTCTCTTAAAATCAAATCTTCTTCAATTTTGTCATAGAAGGTTATCTTTTTTTTCATGATTTTTATAAAATTGGATTATCTCGTTTTGAATACAATGGCAATTCTTCGGTACTCAAAGAGTGGTCGGTTGGACCATGTTTGATTTTTTTGTTTAATAAATACAAAAACAACACAAACAAAAGTGCATAAACCAATGTAAATAAAATCAAGGAAAATATAACTTGTTCCGCTCTAAGCGATTGTGAGAGTGCATCCGAAGTTCGTAATAGACCATAAACAACCCACGGTTGGCGGCCTACTTCGGCCGAATACCAACCTACTTGATTGGCAATTTGTGGCAAAACTACTCCCCAAGCAAAAATTTGTAGTAACCAACGATTGTCGAAAAGTTTGCTTTTCCACCATAAAAAAGAAGCTAAAAGCGTTAGTCCAATCAGAATAAAACCGATTGAAATCATAATATGATAAGTCTGAAATACAAAATTTACGGCACTTGGTCGGTTTTCTTTTTTGAAAGCGTTTAATCCTATTACGGGTGTTTTAAAATCTTGATGAAGTAAAAAAGTCAATCCACCTGGTACTTTTAGACCTGTTGTTTTTTCAGTTTTATTATCTAACCAGCCTAAAATATACATATCAGCAACTGCCAAAGAATCGTAGTGTCCCTCAAAAGCCGCTAATTTTGCAGGTTGATTTACTGCAACCCCATTGGCTGAATGATGCCCAGAAAACAACTGCAACAATGCCGCTACCGTGGCTACTGAAAGTGCTATTTTGAATCCAGCTTTGGCAATTTCGAGGTATTTTCCACGCAGAATATAATAAGCATGAACACTTAACACTAAAAATGACCCCGCCAATAATGCACCTATTAGGACATGAGAAAGCCTATCCATGCTCGATGGATTGAACACCATTGCCCAAAAATCAGTAATTACAGCACGGGCGTGCATTCCTTCGCCTTCGATTTTGAAACCCGATGGTGTTTGTTGCCAAGAGTTTGCCACAACAATCCAAATCGCAGAAAACATTGACCCAAGTGCTACCATAATGGTTGATAAAAAATGGACTTTCGGCCCAACCCGATTCCAGCCAAAAATAAGAATACCTAAAAATCCCGATTCGAGGGCAAAGGCAAAAATGCCTTCAGCGGCCAATGCACTGCCGAAAATATCACCAACATAGCGTGAATAAACTGCCCAATTTGTTCCAAACTCAAACTCCATCACAATGCCCGTTGCCACACCAATACCGAAAATTAGAGCAAAGATTTTTATCCAAAAACGGGTCATTTGTTCGTACATTTTATTGCCAGTACGTAAATATTGCCCCTCCATTATGACTAATACCACACCTAAACCAATGCTAAGAGGTGGATATATATAATGAAAAGCCACAGTGAAGGCAAACTGGATTCGAGAGAGTATTGAAACATCCATATGCAACAGTAGATTTGGTAATAATGAATAAATTTATGCTATAAAATCTTAAAAACCGATTATTTTTTTGGTTTTTAATTATCGAATACCAACGCCATTTTTAGTTAGCAATAAAGCTAAAAAATCTCCCTCTGTGATTACATTTGAGGGAGATTTCAGTAGCAAAAATATTTTTCAGCTAAATTTACAATAACTTTTTAGCCAAATAGAAATCCATCATTTCTAAACCACTTTCGTTGCGTTCTAAAAGTGCTTCAACCGTTTTTGGTGGTGGAATAATTACTTTCTCGCCTGGCTCCCAATTAAGCGGCATCGCAACTTTATTTTCATCAGAAGTTTGAAGTGCTAAAAGACACCTTTTGATTTCTTCCATATTACGACCCACATTGAGCGGATAATACATAATCAATCTTATTTTGCCTGTTGGGTCAACGAAAAATACTGCTCTTACAGCGGCTGTTTCGCTTTCGCCAGGTTGTAGCATTCCCCATAATTTAGAAACACTCATATCAATATCGGCTACAATCGGGAATTTGAAAAGTACGCCAGAATTCTTGCGAACATTATCAACCCAAGCAATATGCGAGTGAATACTGTCAATACTCAAGCCCATTAATTTGCAATTGTGTTGGTCGAAAAAACTTTCTTGCTCATTGGCAAAACCAGTCATTTCGGTTGTACAAACTGGCGTAAAATCGGCAGGATGTGAAAAGAAAATAACCCAACTGTCTTTATTATAATCTGAAAATCTTAATTTTCCTGTGGTTGTAATTGCTTCAAAATCTGGAGCAATATCACCGATGCGTGGCATTGAATTTATTTGTTCTGACATGATATTTATTGTTATTTATTACTAAAACAAAAGTAAGACCCAAATCAGTGATAAAATGTGATATAAGTCACACAAACAAAAAAGTACGAACAAAATTGCTCGTACTTTTCAATTAAACCCTAAGCCTTATTACTATTAATGTTTTTGTCTAAAAAATCATCTTTAGAATATATCACAAAGGTATGTATTCTAAAAAATGCCTACTGTGATAAAAGTTACACAAAACAAAAAAACACGGATAAAATTACCCGTGTTTTCCGACCTACTAAACCTCTAATTTATGGAACTATTAAATTCTTGTATCAACTTATTTGTTATTTTGTCTTAATTCTGAATAGCCCATGTGCATCAGCAACGAAACTATCTCAACTCTTTTGATTGATGTATTATGCTCAATTTTTAAAGAAGCAAATTCTTTATCAACCGCAACTGAAAATACGCCAGTCAAGTTTTTTAGACGTACTTTTATTCTATCATAGCAATTATCGCACTTGATATTTTCTAACACGATTTCAGAAATAGTCATTTTTTGTTCAATTCTTGAAAGTCAGCACCCACATTCCTCGAATATCGCCCGTCGAGAAATCGATGGCCTTATCTTTCGGATAATATTTTTGAATGGTTTTGTAATTATCAGCCAACAAAGTTTCGCCAAGTTTACCGTGGCAAACCTGACATTGTGCTTGCAGAATAATCGGTTTGGCATAAAGCCAATCGCCATTTTTTTGCTTAATTATTTTCGCCTCTGAAATTTTACCTTGTTGTTTTTCGAGTTCAAAAGCTGAAAAAAGCTGTTTTTCTTGCTTAGAAGGTTTATTTTTTGAATTTCTCCAACGAATAGCGGTTCGTTTTATCGAAACGTGATTGGCTTTTGCCAAAGAATCGGTGAGTGGATAGGCTGCCAAATTACAAAACTTGACAGCTTCAGAAACCCCTCCTTTTGTCATAGCATTCATTACTGATTTACTGAGCGTTTGTCCAGTAATCGCTGTAATTTTATCGCCTTTTTGACGGATTTCTTCGGGCGTTTGCTCCGTCAAAGACCGAAATGACAGGCTGATAAATACGATAAGACTAAATATTACTTTGTTTATCATGGTCAATTTATTTTGACAACATTCACAAAAGGGTCACTCTGAAAGCCCTAACATTTAATTGTCAATAAAACGTTAGGGCTTTGAATATTTTAACAAACGGCTTCTTCCATCACGCTCGTTACAACTGGATTTCCTTTATTTACCCAGTCATTGATACTTGCTGAATAATTTTTTACATTCTTGAAACCACTTTTTAGTAATAATGAATAACCAATTGCAGCTCTGTCGCCACTTTGACAATGAATAATTACTTGCTTGTCTTTGCTGATTTTATCTAAATTTTGGAGGATTGTACCAACAAAAATATTTTCTGCTTCGGCAATATGTCCAGTATTGTACTCTGCAACGCCTCTGATGTCAATCACTTGCACATCGTCATTGCCTAAATAGCTTTTAAACTCATCAATTTCGATAATATCACTTTTTTGTAGTTCGATTCCCAACGAATTTACGTCCGAAACATAACCCAAAACATTATCCAAACCGATACGCATTAATTTACGAGTTAAATCTTCAATTTGTGCATCGCTGGCAACCAACATAAATGATTCTTGGTAGTTTACAAACCAGCCCATCCAAGTAGCAAAAGCGTTATTTCCTTGAATATTGATGCTATCAGGCACAAATCCTGCTGCAAAATCTACTTTATTACGGGCATCAATCAACTTGATTCCCTTGCTCATGGCGGTCTTCACTTCTTCTGCCGAAAGTTTCTTTTGTTTTGGAACTTCGGTCAATAAAGGTCTATCCACTTTATTGAGGTGTTTCATCATAGCAAAATACTTTGGCGGTTCTGGTTGGTCAGCCAAAAGATATTTCACAAAACCTTCTTTGTTATCATCATACTGGAACGCCCAGTTTCTGATTTTTTCGTAACCTACCGTTGAGCTTGGAACTGCTCCCAATGCTTTTCCACAAGCCGAACCCGCTCCATGACCAGGCCAAACTTGCAAATAATCAGGTAACGTTTCAAACTTTTGAATCGAACCAAACATTTGAATTGCTCCTGCTTCTTTTGTGCCAACAATACCTGCCGCTTTTTCTAATAAATCGGGGCGACCAATATCTCCAACGAAAACAAAATCCCCTGTAAATAACATAACAGGCTCTAAACTCGCTGGTTTATCTGTCAATAAAAAACTGATGCTTTCGGGGGTGTGGCCAGGTGTATGAATCACTTCTAATGTTAGGTTTCCAACTGTAATCACGCTACCATTTTTCAAACTAACGTGGTTAAATTCATACTGCCAACCTTCTCCACCTTCATCGGAAAGATACATTTCTGCACCTGTTACTGCTGCCAATTC
The DNA here is from genome assembly GCA_017495105.1 of Emticicia sp. Classification (GTDB taxonomy): domain Bacteria; phylum Bacteroidota; class Bacteroidia; order Cytophagales; family Spirosomataceae; genus Emticicia. Next base: position 25,063 of record JAFEIL010000549.1, read on the forward strand.
TCTCGAACCCGATAAGAAATCTGCGTGAATATGAGTTTCGGTAACGTGAGTAATCTTCATATTGTTTTGCTTCGCAATTTCGAGATAAGTATCAATATCTCTTTTTGGGTCAATTACGATTGCAATTCCTGCTTTTTGGCATCCTATAAAATAGCTCGCCTGAGCTAAACTTTTGTCATATACGTGTTGGAAAAACATAGTTTTATTAAGTTTTAGATTTGATTCAAAATTAGATTGATTGAAAAAATTTTACTGTGACATTTATTACAAAGCCACGATTTTTTTGAAATTATTTAAAGAAAACTTCTTTCGTGATGATATAAATTCCCATTACCAACACAAACCAACCGAAGGATTTTTTGAGTTTTTCGCCAGAAATGAATTTTGACAAGTACGTTCCTAAGAATATTCCAACCACCGAAAGAGCTGTAAAGGGTAATAAGAAAGCCCAATCAACTTGGATATTCGATAAATCGCCCAAAAATCCTATGAGAGATTTGGCAGCAATAATCAAAAGTGAAGTTCCGACCGCCATTTTCATTGGTAAACGAGCAAAAAGTACGAGTGCAGGAATAATCAAAAATCCACCACCAGCACCAACAATGCCTGTCAATATTCCTACTAAACCGCCTTCGAGGGCAATCATCGGATAGTTGAATTTCAATTCGCCTGTGTTCTCTTCTTTTTCTTCTTTTTTATTTTTTATCATCGAATAAGATGCCGCCAACATGATTAATGCGAAGAAAACCATAATACCGACATTTTTAGAAACCTCAAAACCTGAAATATTAAATAAAGGGTCGGGAATGGCAGGAACTAAATATTTTCTGGTGAGAAATACTGTTGTAAATGAAGGGATTGCAAAAACGAGTGCTGCACGATAATTAACCAATTTCTTTTTCATAAAATTCGCTGAACCAACCAACGAGGTTGTGCCAACTATAAAGAGTGAATAAGCCGTGGAGATAACAGGACTAATATGAAGCAAATAAACTAATACAGGTAAGGTAAGAATACTGCCGCCGCCGCCGATAAGACCTAAACTTACACCTATTAAGATTGAGGCAGCAAAGCCCATTATTTCAGTAGAATTCATTTTAATTAATAGTGTTTTATGATTTAACACTACAAAAGTACCTTGCTTAAAATGCCTGTTCCGTGATAATTGTTACAAAGCCCCAAAAATTTATGATTTTTGTCATTATTTTTTTTAGATAAAAAAAGCCTTGAATCTTATTTCAAGGCTATATCCAATAATTCAATTTTATTTCGAGAAAGTTTTACTCGTCCGAGGCGTTCGAGTTGTTTCAAAAGGCGAGAAACGACTTCTCGTGAAGTAGCCAGTTCATTGCCCAATTCTTCGTGAGTTACATTAAAAATGGTGCATCCGCATTGAGCTGATTTTTTCTTTAATAATGCAATTAATCTATCATCGAGTTTGAAAAATGCGATTTGGTCAATGGCTGCCAATAAATCATCAAAACGTTTTTGGTAAGTCATAAAAACAAATTCTTTCCAAGATGAATATTTGGTCATCCACTCATCAATTTTACCGACAGGCACTGAAATTAACTGTGTTTGTGAGTCTGCTATTGCCGTAATTTCACTTTGACGGCTATTTAGGCAACAAGTCAATGACATGGCACAAGAATCTTTTTCGCCTAAATAATATAATAATGCTTCACGCCCTTCGGAATCAGAACGTACAATTTTGACCGAACCACTTAATATAATAGGAACGGTGCGAATATATCCGCCTGGACGCATCAAGACAAAACCTTCTTCTACGTCCATATATGTACCAAATTCGGCAAGTTCTTTTAGGAGGCTAACTTCAAATATTATTCCGAATTTATCGTGTAAAAAATTAAGGTCTAATTTCATTTTTAAAAAGAGTGAATAGTTTTTCTTAAACTACAATAACAAACATAATGGTGGATAGGTGCTATAAGTTTAAATATAGTTTCGGTTTAAGTAGATTTATTTATAAAATATCGCAATACAGAGTTTTTAATGTGGAACAACCATCAGTTCATAATAAACCTATGACTTTGGAGACTTCGTGTACTTTGAGAGAATAATAGATATTTAGTCCTTTTTTATGAGATTGTAATATGCCACTGGATTTCATATTAGTCAGATGGTGCGAAACATTTGATTGCTCGCAACTCAGAATTTCACAAATTTCATTAACAAATAAATATTCTTTTTGCTCTAATAGTTGGATGATAGCTAATCGAGTTGGATGTGCAATTGCCTTGAGTACACACGCCATTTTTGTGAATTTAGCTTTATTTTGATTAACATTCATTTTTTTGTCTTAAATCTCAATTAATCAAATAACAATAAAAATAAATGATACTACTCATAGTTGGTGCGTAATAGATAAAAAGTGATATAATTGAGATAAAAAGTGAGATTTTTAGCTGATTTTGGGCATTCGGATTTGAATAATAATAGCCGATATAATTGTAATAATTCCTATCAAAATGATGGCGTATTGAATGCCAAAAATATCAGCAATTATGCCCGAAATAATTGCACCAAAAGCATAACCTAAATCTCGCCAAAGCCGAAACGTTCCGATACTTTCGGCTCGTTGATTGGGGTGGGTAACTTGGGCAATTGTTGATAAAAACGTAGGATACACTAAGGCTGTGCCAATGCCTAAAAAAGCAGATAAGGTAGCTAAAATATAGAAATCCTTTGCAAAAACCAATAAGACAATAGCGATTCCTTGCACAAACATTCCCAAAAAAAGCATTTTTTTCTTAGAATAAATATCCGACATTCTTCCAGTGAAAAGTTGTCCAATACCCCAAAAAGTTGGGTAAATAGCGGTAATAATGCCAATATCCATATTATTTAGC
>JAFEIL010000487.1 GCA_017495105.1 Emticicia sp.
TACTCTAAATTTTCATGTCCGAAATTCTCAATCCTATTCCTAACGAGTATAAAATAATAATAAAAGTAAATCATATCATTTTATTTATAATATGAAAACAGACCAATCAAAAATTAATCGACTTGACTTTTTGAAAACCACCTCTCTCATGGGTTTATCCTCCTTATTTTTTGGAACAAATTTGATTTGCGGTACGTCAATACAATCCATGTTACCACCCATTCGTAAAATCACAAGAGGTCCTCAATTTCATTGGTTTGGGTATTACGATAAACTGCAGTTTGACCCAACGAGTAGATATGTTTTAGGCATGCAGGTTGATTTTGAACATCGTTCACCAACGGCCGAAAATAAAGTTAAAATTGGGATCATCGATTTGCAAGAGGGTGACCGTTGGACTGAAATAGGAACAAGTAATGCTTGGGGATGGCAACAAGGTTGCATGTTGCAATGGATTCCGAAATCAAATTCAGAAATCATTTGGAATGACCGAATTGATAATCAATTTGTCAGCCATATTTATAATATAAAAACAGGACTTACAAGGACGTTGCCTAAAGCAATTTATGCAATAAGTCCTAATGGGAAATTTGCCATTGGGACTGAGTTTTCACGTATTCAAGGTCTTCGTCCAGGGTATGGATATGCGGGCATTCCTGATCCATATGCAGATGAGAAGACTCCCAAAGACATAGGAATATATAAAATGGACCTTAAAACGGGCAAAAGTAAATTGCTTTTTTCCATTGCCGATATTGCTCAAATTCCAAATAAAGGGCAGTCAGTTGAAGATCAATGGCATTGGTTCAATCATCTATTAGTTAGTCCCGATTCAAAGAGATTTCTATTCCTCAATAGATGGAGAGCTAAAAAAGATGAACGTCAAAAAATGGCAGTAGGAGGTTTTATCACAAGAATGTTTACATGTAATTCAAATGGCAAAGACCTCTATTGCATAGACCCTTCAGGCTTCAGTTCTCACTTTGTGTGGAAGGATAATGAACAAGTATGCGTTTATACCAAACCTGAAGGACAGGAATGGGGATTTTATGAAATTCAAGATAAAACAGGGAAATATAAAAGAATTGGGAAAGAAAAAATGCCAGTCAATGGACATCAGACCTATTTGCCTATAGGTAACAAAATGGATTGGATTTTAAATGATAATTATGCCGGGAAGGATCGATTACAGACTCCATATTTATATCATATTCCAACCGATAAACGAATCAATTTAGGTCATTTTCGTTCACCAATCGAATATACAGGTGAATGGCGTTGTGACTTACATCCTCGTTTTAGTCCAGATGGCAGAAAAGTGGTCATTGACTCACCACATGAAGGCGATGGAAGACAAATGTATTTGATTGATACAGAAAATCTTATGTGATAAAATACTAATTTTTTGAAAGGCAATAGTACCTGCTGAAAAGTGATGTTGAATTATTGCTATTTAAAGGTTGCATCCATTGTACTTTTCTTTTAAAATTTATTAAAATTTATTGTAGTGATTTTAAAATCGATCCAATTTCTTTACCATTTAAATCAAAGTGAACTATGAAAAACATCCAACTAATTATTTTATTTATGTGCATAGCATGGACTTCTAATGCCCAAAATGCATACAATATCATTCCTTTGCCTAAATCTTTAATGCCATCGGAAGGCACTTTTGTTATTAAAAAAGGAATTTCAGTGTATATTACTTCATATGAATTTAGTCCCTCGGCTAATATGCTTGTTTCGCAAATCAAACACGTTTCTGGATTTGTGCCAACGATTAAAATCGCTAAATCCGCCTCTTCAGGCATTATATTCAGTAAAAATGATGCTTTAGGTGATGAGGCATATCGCTTACAGGTGAGTTCTAAAAGAGTAGAAATCCAAGCAAAGACGGGAAAAGGTGCTTTTTATGGTTTACAGACGTTGCTCCAATTGATGCCTGCACCTATTTATGGAAATGAATTATCGGCCGTTGAATTAACAATCCCTAATTGTTTGATCGAAGATGCTCCTCGGTTTAGCTATCGTGGTTTGATGCTAGACGTAGGCCGTTATTATTTCTCAGTGGATGCGATAAAGCGCTACATCGATTTGATGGCTATTTATAAATTAAATACGTTTCATTGGCATTTGACTGAAGATCAGGGCTGGCGCATTGAAATAAAAAAATATCCTTTGTTGACCTCTATATCTTCTGTGCGGAAGGAAAGTATGTTGGGCCATCGCCGAGACCAAAAATATGATGGAAAGCCACATGGCGGATTTTATACACAAGAACAAATTAAGGAAGTAGTAGCTTATGCCACTTCTAAATATATTAACGTAATCCCTGAAATTGAAATGCCAGGTCACTCGACGGCTGTATTGGCAGCTTATCCACAGTTGGGTTCCAATGGGGATAAAATATTACAAGTGAAAACGAAATGGGGAATTTCGGAAGATGTTTTATTTCCGCACGAAGAGACTTTTACGTTTTTAGAAGATGTATTGACAGAAGTGATGGCCTTATTTCCAGGTCAATATATCCACATTGGTGGGGATGAATGTCCCAAAACCCAATGGAAGGAAAGTCGTTTTTGCCAAGATTTAATCAAAAAATTAGGTTTGAAGGATGAGCATGAATTACAAAGTTATTTCATTCGCAGAATCGATAAATTTGTTTCATCGAAAGGAAAAAAAATATTAGGTTGGGACGAAATTTTAGAAGGTGGCATATCTCCAAACGCGATGGTAATGTCGTGGAGGGGAACTAAAGGCGGTGTCGAAGCTGCGAAACAAAACCACGATGTGGTAATGTCGCCTAACTCATATTTCTATATTGATTATTACCAAGCGGATCCTAAAACAGAACCTCTTGCCTTCGGCGGATTTTTACCTTTGAGTAAATGCTATTCTTTTGAGCCAGATTTGCCAGAGTTAACGGCGGAAGAAGCCAAACATGTGGTTGGGATTCAGGCAAACTTATGGACCGAATATGTGAGCAATTTGCCATATGCGGAGTATATGACCTATCCTAGGGCTTTGGCTTTATCAGAAGTTTCTTGGTCTCCCAAAGAATCAAAAAATTATGAGGATTTCAAAAAGCGTTTGAAGGGTCACATGCCTTCGATGGATACTTTGAAAATCAACTATTCCAAAGCATTTTTAAGTCAACCTTAATTAACAATTGATGTTTAAATATATATTCCATTCAAAAGGTTGGGAAATTAAGGAAGACAAAATAAGTACAGTTTCTTCGGATGGTTCAGAAACGGGCAATGAAATTGTTTCAATAGAAAAATTTGGACCTACCTTTAAGTTAAAATTTGATTTCTGGTACAAAGAAGGGGCAAACTCAGGTGTAAAGTATTTCGTGGACGAACAATACAAAGCAGGTGGAAAATCAGGCATTGGCTTGGAGTTCCAAATTTTAGATGACGAGCGGCATCCCGATGCTAAACTGGGGTCAATCGGAAATCGAACATTAGGTTCTTTATATGATTTAATTCCCTCAAAAAAGTTTTCATGGGCAGCTGCACGTCCAAATCAATGGAATCAAGGAAGAATTGTATGTTATCCAGATTGTAAAGTAAAACACTATGTAAATAATTTGCTGGCTGTTAGTTATCCAAGAGGCGGACAAATTTTTGATGCCTTAGTAGCAAGAAGCAAATATGCTAATTGGAAAGGATTTGGTTCGGCAGAAAAAGGACATATTTTACTACAACATCATGGCGATAATGTTTCTTTTAGAAGTATTCGGATTAGAGAAATTAAATAGTTACTAAAATCTAACAAATCATAAAAAATACCAGTATCGAAGATTGAAAGCTAAATGTACATCCTCTTAATCTTAAAACAAAAACAGTAACACAAAATAAATTTATACCGTTTCAATATTGAA
>JAFEIL010000184.1 GCA_017495105.1 Emticicia sp.
GTATAATTCTTCAGATGAAAATTTGATAACTGATTATTACAAAAAGAATTATCCAGAACTCAATGTTTCTTTCATTAAGTCAATTGATGATTGTTGTGGTGATGATGAGTCTGGATATAAAACTTTATGTTCGGATAGTTTTGTCGAAGACCAACCAACTTTTTCACTTAAAAATGCTAAAGACTTTTTCCCCGTTTATATAATTGAATATTCGGTGGACGGTTCACACTTATTAGATCAGGAATGCAATTAAACATAAAAAACTTTAGTTCCTGCAACCTAAAGGGCATAGGTTTATGAAAATAGGAAAATCTACATGAAAACATTCAACAGCAAAGTTTTATGATTTGAATGAAGTATTTGAACTCGTGGTATTAGCACATTACTTAGATGTTTGAATAATTCAATGCTATTTGGGATTTTGTGCTGAGGAAATTGATGAAATGGAAAACGCAAGGGCTGGAATGTACCGTTTTGCAAATATAAATGTATTGAAATTAAATAGTTGCGGTTATTCCTTAATTTTATGATATACGAAACGGTTTCATATAAATACGAGTAGGCTGAAAGGCTATCAAGTCACAAACAAAAGACATTTAAAATGCAAACAGTAACAGAATTTATTATTGACCTATCAGCAAGTATGAAAGATAAAATTGCTTTGACAAAGCAAATGTTACTTGCTGACATTATTCCTAACTTGGACTATTCTTCAAGAATTGGAATAAAATCATTTTCAGCAGTAAAAGACCAACCACCTGTAATTCAAGAGTTGTCACTAAACATTATTGACAGACCATCAATTTTAAAAGCGATTTCAGACTTACAGGTAAAAAATGGCGGCACACCTATAAGTGAAGCGATTAGACAATCGGTAATGACTCTAAAAGAATATCCAGCAAACAATAAAAAAATTATTCTTGTTACTGATGGACAAGAAGATAAAGGTGGAGATTATGTCACAGAATGTAAAAAAGCAAAAAGTGAAGGAATAAATTGCGAAATTCACGTTATAGGTGTAGGATTAAATCAACAAGCACAAACAAAAGCACAAGAAATTTCCAACTTAACAAATGGCACTTTTACTAATATTCCATTCTCTGAAGGAACACAATATAATCAGAATGTAATTAAAAATAATTTAACTAAATTTTGTAATGCTGTTAATAGTAGTAAAACTATCCAGCCAATTCAACTAATAAAACCAATAATTCCTGTACAGACTATCCAACCCATTAAACCAATTGTTCCTGTTCAGACCAACCATCCTTTAATTCAAGAAGAAGTTGTAAAAGATATTTCTAAAATTGAGGAAATTAAATCTTTAACAATCATAACTGAAAAAGAAATTGAGGATAATGACAAACCTACAAGACAAGAAATAAATAAAGAAAATTCAGAAAGCATAAACGAAGCAACAAACTTAATTCTCCAAACTCTTTTACAAGAAATTAAAGAAATAAGAGATGAGATTAAGAAACTAAAAACTGATTCTGATGTTATTCCAGAAGTTCTTGAAGACACTGAATTAAATGAAAGAATACGATTAATTTCTGAAAAATATTTATTTGAGGTCTTAAAATCAAAATATCCTAACAGAGTAAAATGGTTAAATGAAAATGGAGAAACAGGTAGTAACCACGATTTTGAAATTTTAGAAGAAAATGGTGTTGTAGAATACTATATTGAATGTAAAGGTACAGCTAAGAAAAAAACAACATTTTACGTCACAAAAAATGAATGGAATTTGTTTTTAAATAACACAAAAAACTACCAAATCTATTTCATTCAGAACGTTTTAGGGAGTCCGACACACGTTTTTATAAATAATTTACTAGATTGGCTTTTAAAAGGTAAAATAAATCCTTATTTAAAAACAAGGGACATCATAAAAGAAGAGAGAGTTTTTCTAACAATTTCAGAGACAAACTTCGTAGTCTAAAAAAAGCCAAGTAGCCAATAAGCAGTTCGGCAAAAGTTCGGCAGAAGTGCTAAATTCAACTTTGATACTTCTATCAATTTTTGTTCTAAATTTGAGCAGACGTTTCCTAAAGCCGTGCCTTCGCCAAGATGCAAAAGCTTTGTATACCATTTTAACAGATTGGGCTTTCAACATAAATACTGAACTTTAAACTAACTTTTGACTACTACATGAAAATAAAAAGTGCAAAATCATTTCGTTTTTGGTACAAAACCAAAGTTAAAGAAATTGAGAAATATAGCCCAAGCCACAACGAAAATTTTGTTGGAACATATCATGTAGAAAATGGCAAAAAAATAAAAGGCTTTTTTGAAATGTATCACGGCGACAAGCCAGACATTGCGAGCTATTTGCCTTCAATTCTCAAAATAGCCGAAGACGGACAAGCAATTTATGAGTTTTTGCAAAATGCCGTAGATTGTAATTCAACACATTTTTATATTTTCTACAACGAAAATTACTTTTTGGCTATCAATAACGGAGAACCGTTTGACATTCAAGGCTTACAATCTGTTTTAAATATAGCCCAAACTACAAAAAAAAGTTGCGATAAAATTGGAAGATTTGGAATTGGATTTAAGTTAGTACATAGATTAGTTGGCAAAAACGAAGGAGTTAGCGAACTCGTAAATCAATACAAAGGCCCAATTCTTTATAGTTGGGCAAAGTTGCAAGATTTACAAGGACTTATGGCGAATGAGCCTCTTGAACCATTATTGCCAAATAAAGAGAATTACAACGATTTTCTAAATGCTCCATATTTATTAAAACTAATTCTTACGAATTTCCCGGCCGAGCCAAATGAAACAGTCAAGGACTTAAAATATAAAGACAGGGTTGTTTTTAGTCGAGAAGAACTAAATGAACTTATTGGCTTTTTAAATGATAGTTTTCAGCAACACGCTGAAAACATTAAAATGAATGTGTTAAAACAGGGTAGCATATTCTTTTTACGTTTGGGAGAAGGCAAAAAAGAAATGTTAGATAGAGATTATGATGATTTAAAAAAAGGTGTTGAGTATTCCATGAATACTTTAAAACGTTTACAAAAAGTATATATAAACAGTGAAGAAATTGGCAAAAAGCCACTTGATTTAGAGGAATTTGAGATTGATAAAAAGTCAGACGATTTTAAAAAAATTAATCCAGAATACAAAGAATGTAATATAAAAGTAACATTTGGGTATTATCAGAATTATAAGCAAAGTGGAAAAATTAAGGCTTCGCCTAGTTTTTACAAATATTTCCCAATGGGCGATGAAACAAATGGTTTCAGTTTCATTATCCATTGCGATAGTTTTAGCAATGAGGCTAACCGAAGAAAACTACAAAGAGATGAAATAAATAAAAATTTATTTCCAGTAATTTCAAGTTTTATTATGGAGCGGCTTGATGAATATAAACAAAATAATCGAGTTAAATTTCTGCGTTTGTATGCTTGTTTATTATTGTCTGATGTTCCTGACAAACAAAATAATGAATGGCTAAAACCTATTTTTTATGACACTTTACTTGAATATTTAAGAGCTAATATTCCGACAAAAACCAATAAATATTCAGAAAATTTAGAGAATGTTAAAATTAACAATTTAGGGATTAAACTTAATTTGTCAGATTTTGGCTTAGGACATATTCAATGGTTTGAGTGGGAAAGCGAAAATGATAGAGAATTGACTTCAGAAGCAATCGAACCTAACAAATTAGGACTTGAAACTTGGGATATTCGTGATATAATTGAAAAAGCAGACCTTGATAGTCTGAATGAATGGATTGAAAACCAAAATATAGAGCAATATAACATTTTCTTGACTGAAATAGAAAAAAGTGATTTTCGTAAAGCAACAAAAAACAGACTTTGTCAAATCAAAATTTTTAAGTTTTCAGATGATAATTTCTATTCGGTAAACGATTTGTCAAGTAAAGATGATTTAATTTTTAATTTTTCTAAGACAATAAAGGTTAAGACCGAATTAGAAAATTTGGGTTTTATCACTACTCAAATTGATATTTCTCAAATTGAAAATATTTTTACTGCACTTTCTTCGAAACTACCAACCGACAAACATTTGTATGAAAGTATTGCCGCTAAATGCGAAGCAAACAATTTAACAGCGAAGGGAAAGCAAAAATTATTCTTAAACTTTGTACAAGATGAAACGAAATTTGACAACATCGCCGAAGGTACTCTAAGAAACCTAGCATTGTTTTGCACCAATAACAATGAAATAAAGCCAATTTGTGAATTAGTTGATAGTACATTAAATACACCCGTTTGGATAAATCCCTATAAAATAAAAGCGGAAGAAAATTTTGCAGGTCTAAAAAAATATCTTATTTCACAAGAAAAACTTTATCAAGAAATTATTTTACCGAATTGGGAAACTATAATTTTCGATGTTACTAATGCGGTTGAACTTTACCAAAAAACCAAAGAATATTACGATTTTAACGACAAAAACACACCATTTAAAAAACAAAACTTTGTTTTTATAAAAGATAACGAGAATTATGTACCAGCAAGTGAAGTTTTTTATAATTCTCGTTTTATTCAAGTTACGAAATACCAGGACTTTCAAAACGCAATTTATAATCTTTTTGATACTCAAACTCCCAATAAGAAGATTTTGCATTTCCTTAAAGATTCACCTTATAAAGTAGAAAATTTAAATTTATTAGATTTCAATATCAAGGATAATACCGAATTAAGTATTGATGAAATTAAAATTGTTTTAGCTTTTTGCAAAAGTAATGATGAAAACTTTTTCCAAATTGCCACGATTGAAAAAAAAGAGAAAACATACTTCATTTCTCGAAAATCAAACAATGTTTTTCAGGTCTTTCCAACAAAAGAAGCAAGAACATTTATTGAAAAGTATCTTTCTGATGAATTCAAAATTTTACCATATGAACTTGATGAATACAAAGATGAGATAGGCGTATTATATAGAGAACCATTTTATAATCAACTCATAGAAAGTGTTGATATTGAAAATTTTAAAACTGAGTTAATTGACATTATTTCTTATGACGAACCTAAACGCAAATTCTTACTTCAACTTTCGGAAATAGTTTTTGAAGTAGGAGAACAATATCAAAAAGAAAGCTTTGATTATAAAGTTTTAGATTGGGCTTGTTGTTATTTGAAAGAAGCGGACTATCAAAAATTCAGAACTAAAATTATCATTTCAACAAAAGAGCAGAAACTTAAACTTTCGGAAATACCCCCATTTATAGATAAAATAAATATAGAAGGTTACGAACTCAGCCTTGCTAAAATTTTGCCCAAATCCTATAATAATAGTGATTATCTGAGTGATTTAGTTAATCTTTTTTCTTCATCTGGTTTACAAAAAGATAAACTGAACTTAGTTTTAGGAATAAGTCAAGAAACTAATTTAGAAACAATTTTCACTTTACTTTTAGAAAGCGAAACACTTTTAGAAAATGAGCAGCAGTTAGCTTTTTTATTCCTTTCTAACAATTTATTTCCAGTAGATTTTGAAAAGTTTGAAGTAGAAACACTAGATGGTAAGCATCATTTAGATTACACTTATTACACGAATTCATATAGTTTTATAGATGATAACGCTATTTTATCAAGCAGATATAGTGGAATTTCCAAAATATTAGAGTTACCTCTTACGGTTAATGAAAAATCTAATACGGAAATTATTACAAAACCATATTTCAATAATAACGGTTTTGTTTGCCCATACATAAAAGAAACCCTTACTGATAATGAAAAAATAGATTTGATTGAATTTTTATTTGAAATACATTCATCAAATAAATCAATTTTTACCAAACAAAGCAATTGGATAAAAATAGGCGATTATGCAACTGAAAAACTTTTAGGATTTAATCCAAACTATTCTGTTTATCCTTCTGATTTCGCATTAGAAGAAGAAAATCTACCAGAATATTTACAAACTTGGGTAGGTAGTAATAGTGATAAAAATAATTTTATATCTGATTTAGGTATTTATGCTCAAAATTCCGTCTTAGTTGATTTACGCAAATATTTCACCACTAATATAGGTATCTTCAATAAGTCAAAAATTGCTCAAGACAGTCGTTTTAATGAGGAGAAAATACTTTTTAATACATTTGAATGGCTTAAAATTCATAATATAGTTATAGATTCAACAGAGAAATTTGAAGTTTTAGAGGAAATTGTTAGGGTAATTAATTCTTCCAGAGCAAAAAATGGAGAACTTATTATTCAAACGGACTATAATTTTGAGTTATTGGAAAGCAACTCAAAAGAATGGGATGTACCATACTATATAAATTGGAAATCAAAGTTAGAAAATAAATTTTCAATCTTTTTATATGATGGTATTCTACCAAATATTGTCAAACTTGACGAAATAGAAAGTTATGTATTCTATCGCTTCAATAAAGGCGACATCGTTATTGATGAAAATAACAACATTTATATAAATCAAAAAATAGATTTAGAGAAGGCTTTACGGTCAATTACAGATGATAATTTTACATATAAGCACCTTTACGACTTATTTGAAAGTACAGAAAATATAAAAAAAGAGTCAATTTCAACAGAAGATAAGCAACTTTTGGATAAAATTAAAGAATTTGGTTCTGATAAAATAATTGATATCATAAGCAAATTGGGAGGTCGTAATTTAGATGATGTTATAAAGGTCGGAATGCAAGCATTTAGTAACGAAGGGGCATTTATAAATACTGGCGTTGAAGGTGAAAAACTTGTTTTTAAGGACTTAATTTCTAAATATGGACTTGAAAGAGTGAAGTGGACAAGTGCCGAAAATCCTGAAAATATAAATGGAACAAACGAATATGATTTTGAAGTATATGATAAGTCTTTGGCTAAAATTTTACTATATGTTGATGCAAAATCAACAACTTCAAAAAAATATCAAACAGATAAAACAGAAATTTATTGGCGTAATTCAGAGTGGAAATTTATAGAAAATGAAATATCTGACAACTATTTAATCGCAAGAGTTTTTGATGTGAACGGAACAAGCCCCGAAATTGTCTATCTAAAAGTTAACAAACAGGATATATTTAATTAGAAAGTAAGTAGTCAAAAAAACTATTTAAATTAGATTTGTAGCAAGTGGCACAGATGCAGGTAATTGAACATTTGGAAAATATTATACCTTACTTTTCGACAGATAGAAATATTTTATACTTTTGTAAGTAATTGATAACCATTTATTTACGTAGGATGTGGGTGAAATGGGTGAATTTCAAGAAATAAGACTTGTAACAATCTCAATAACGTTATACTTCACCTTAAAAGATGACACGAATGCCAATAAAAGGACAGAAGAATGAATAACAAAATGCCAACACTTCTGCAAAATCAAAAGAATTGCATATTAACGCCCAAAGCTTATACCATAAATCACATTTACTTTTGCCCCAACATCACAATCAGAATGCGGTAATTTAATGAATAATAACAACGAGATTATATTTACAAAATATTTTTCACCAGAAAGCCTTAGGCTTGCTTGGGAAAGAATGGTGCGTTCGAATGGAAAAGATATAAAAGACTTTTTCGGAATAGACATTTATGCTTCCAATCTTAACAAAAATTTAGCCCGTCTTTCAGAAGTTATCATCAAAGGTGATTTTAAACCACAACGTCCTTTTAAATATTATGAGCCAAAAGCGTCAAAAACACATAGAACGAAATCTGTCTTAAATATTGAAGATTCTTTGGTTTATCAAGCTATAGCAAATTCAGTTGCGACAGCTAACTACAAAAAATTAGCCGAGAATAACAGTTTTATTTATGGTAGCGTTTTGCATCCTGAAGTTGAAAAAGGATTGGAATTATTAAATGACCCCGAAGCGGACTTCTACTTTTTTGAATACTACATTCCGCTTTATAATAAGTTTATCAATTCAGTAAATACAGAAATTGATAACACAAACATTCTTTTCAAACTTGAAACAGATATAACAGGGTTCTTTGATTGTATTCCACATTCAAAACTTTTAGTCACACTACATAAGTTTGGTGTAGAACCCGAAATACTTGACCTATTAGCAAATTGTCTAAATCTTTATTCTGGAACAAGAGAATCGGTTACACCTGGCGTCGGTATTCCGCAAGGTGCAGCGGCTTCATTCTTTTTTGCAAACGTTTTCTTGAACGACCTTGATTATCTAATTAGTCAAAACGGATACACTTACTACCGTTATATGGACGACATTCGCATTTATGAAGAAAAAGAAGAAAAACTAACTGAAGTACTTGTGTTGATTGACAACTACCTAAAAGGCAGAGCACTTTCATTAAACACTAAAAAAACGTCTATTGAAGAAATTGGTGAAGACAGAGAAATGGAAAAACTGCCATTACTCGCAGGCTACGGACAAGAACTACTTGAAGAATACGACATAAAGGATTCTAAAAAGGAAAAACAGTTTTATCTGAATGAACAAAATCCTGACAATGAGCAAGGCAAAAAATACATTGTAAAAATCATTGAAGGGGACGAACTTGTAAAGTTCTGCAAGAAAGAAATCAAAGAAGCGGAAGACTTTCTTTTGAAGAAATTTAAAGGCATTGAACAAACAGATTTCAATACTAGAGATTTGGCAAATGACGAGGAATTGAAAAAGAAAATTATTCACATTGCTTACAAATGGCGTAATGCAAATTCAATTCTAAAAACATGGGAAAAACCAATACTCAACCAAAAACTCATACCAATTTGGTTGTTTTGTTTAGAACATTTTTTTTGGAAAGCGAATCACTTTTGTTGGAACTTGAATCAATATGGTGCAAATAATTTGATAACTCATAGATTGAATGAATTAATACTAAAATTCAAAAGTTTTGAATGGGTCCGTTATCAGATTTTGTCCAACATGGCAAATGTTCAAAATTTTAATACTTCGGAATTAAAAGAGATTTTTAGAAAAGCAAAAGAAGAAACATCTGGACTTGTTCGTCTTGGTTATTTTATGATTTTATTGAAGCATTTAAAATCAGACCACCAACTTTTTACTTCACTTCGCCAAGCAATAAAAGACGACAAAGAATCATATATTAAAAATCGTTTATCAAGCTACATTTCCAGACAAACAGGAAACGAAAAACTTGATGAAATTAAATTTTGGTTTGGCTTATGAATTTTAGAGAGTTAGAAAATATTGAGAATCTTGCCTCGTCTAATGAAACCATAACAAGTGGATTTCACCAAGAAATTATTGCCGATTATCTTGAAAAAGAAAAAAGAAAATCTGTTTCAAAAGAAAACCCTTTTTTCTATTTCTATGAAGATGTAATTTCAAATTCACTTACCTATAATTTTCAAATGGCATTAGGTAATAATTATTATAAAAATGCTTCGGATGATGCTTTAAGTTGTTTAACCATTTGTAACGATTTTTACAGATTGTCAAATTGGAGCGTAAACGGTTGGTTGCAGAATGCTTTAAAATTTATCGATAACCTGGTTTTGCATTATATACAAGATATTGCGATGGAAATACCTAAAAAATACAAAGGTTTTGGCGTTGAAAAATCACGATATATTCAACTTTCCGAAAAAACGGGAGATATTTCAACAGTTGGTTACAAGTTAAAAGATTTGTATGATTTGCGAAACGACCTTGAACACAGAACAATCATTCACCCCGACGGCAAACAAGAATTAGTTCCACCTAAACGAAATAAAGTTCGCCAAATAGTTGTAAAACTTTATCCTGATGTTTTAAACCGAATTTTAAAAGTTTATAAAGAATCAAATAACCCCCGTTAGGCAGACTGTTCCATAAGTTCGGCTGATTTTAAAACCGAAGTGGAACTATCAGTCGGAGTGTCAGCCGTTGTTACAACGACACTCACTCTGCGAAAACTAGGCGTTCCCGTTCCAAACTTCGCAGAGGTGTTCAGACATCTCCTAATGTCATTTTGTCAAAGCGTTCAGGTGTTAGACAGTTTTCGTCTTCGAAATCACCATCTTCACCTAGCCCGAAAATGTTTTTGGTCAAGCTAAAACAGAGAGGTTTTAAACTAAATAATATTCATAATGGACGACAACATAAAATATATACTTTTTAATCCAGCAGATTCACTTTATGGCAAAGCTTTTAAATTTCATAGATTTAAAGATATTCTACTTATGTCATTACTAGCAATGGAAGAATCAATTGAATGGTCTAAAAAGCTATTCCCAGGTGACGATAGAGACCAAATTAGAGTGAATACCAAAAAGGGAATTTATTTTAAAATTGCAGATAAATTAATGGAGGACAGATTAAAGTCCATTATTAATACAACAAAAGAAATTTTATTTGTATATAAACTATCGAATGAAATTAATACAAAAGACCTAATTGATTTTCACTTTTTTTCAGATTTTAAGCAAAGCTCACATTGTAATTATTCTACATTTCCATCTAAAATTCGAAGGGATTATAAATATATTATTGGTAAACTTTATAATGATGAAGAAATGAATTGGGACGATATAGGTTAAAGGACTTATGCATTATTAAAAAGATGCAATTTGTATTATTCAAAGCCTCATTGGGCGGAATGTTCCACGAGCTCAACTAAATGCAAATTTAGTCGTGGTGTCAGCCGTTCAATATCCATTGCAGTTTATAATGCCAAGTCCCTCTGCGAAAACTGGGCGTTCCCTTTCCAAACTTCGCAGAGGTGTTCAGAAATCGCCAAATGTCATTTTGTCAAAGCGTACAAGAGAACGTATGACACCCGTGCGAAGTTTGGGACTAAACGCCCAATTTTCGCACAGCAAGGCAAAAATCACTCTCCAGGGCGATAAGTCCGCTGAGCATTTTTCATTACATCTTCTTTATAAAAAAGTACATCTTTAAATTTACCTTTCGTGTACATTTCCAACTGATCATTGAAATGTTTTGAGCCTGGGTCGCCACTTTCGCCACCTGCCAATAATGATTTTGCTTTGATTTTTGGCCCAAACTCAACAGCACAAATAAAACTATTGCCACTCACACCGTAGCGTTTTTGGGTAGTTGGATAATAGCGACTGTTGTACGAAGGCAACATTCCCCAAAGTGCCGAAGCAAAACCAACTGGCACACTCGGCTGGGCATCATCGTATTTTTGCTGAATATCTGACGAAATTCTTTGGTAACGATTGATTTCGCCCCAAGGCATTTGCCATTTACCAAATTTCTTTTTCAAATCATTTACTACAGTCAATAATGGTGGTAAAACCTGCTCTGCCGTTGCCGATGCCGCAAATTTTTTCACATTGGCCACTTGGTCGTCTTCACCTTCATCGATGTATAATTTTTGTAAAGTATTACTCAATTTCCCAGCCCATTCAATCGCCAAAGTAGTAGCCACCGAAGTTTCTGAAGAATGATAATTCCATTTTTTCAACTCAGCAATTGGCTCACTCAAAGCTGCATAAAGCGAATCAGTAGGTTTTACGTTTTTCTCGAAAACATTAATCAACGACGGAATCAAGACTTCAAAAGCTGCCAAATTTGTATCATAACCTGCCGCAATCACTTTATCAATCGTGTAACTTTTTTCTTTATCCAATACCTTTACGGCATTTACACCTCTAAAATTCTCACCATCGGGTGCCATGTATGGAGGAAAATCTGCTTTTTTCGGACTCATCGTCCCCGCCGCTGAAAATGGCGTAGAATTACAGTTTTGCAGCCAACCATTTGTAGGGTTATAGACATGAACTGTTTCATCAACTGTATGCAAACCTTTCCATTCGGTAGCAGAAGTACTTCCATCGATTACCTTTGCCCAATTGAGTTTGCGGTCACGCACAGGCACAAAATTTCCGTGCCAATAAGCAATATTCCCTTTATTATCGGCAAAAACGGTACTATTTGAAGTATTCGCTCGCAAATCCATTGTTTTTTTGTAGTCATCAAAACCTTTTGCTTTCGTACGGCTCCAACTTTGAATCAAACTCGTCATTGAGCGATTATATGATTTTAGACTAATCCATTGGTCGTTACGTTTCGCCATAATTGGGCCATGCTGTGTAGCATAAGTTGTAAAAACTTTGGTTTTTAGAGCATCGCCATCTTTATATTTGATACTTATTTTTTTCTCAATAACTGGCTTTAATTGTTTATCATATTCATAAAAATACTTCTCTCCTTTTTTCGTAATTTTCTCAGCATACACATCGGCCACATCGACATTGCACGAAGTGTGCATCCAACCGCAATAATCGTTAAATCCCTGATAAACAAACATTTGCCCCCAAGTTACAGCACCGTAGGCATTCAGACCTTCTTCGCTCGTCACTTGTACTTCGGGTCTGAAATAAAACGTCACGTGCGGGTTTATATATAAAATTGCATTTCCTGAAGCTGTAATTTTAGGCGAAAAAGCAAAGCCATTAGAGCCAGTTTGGTTTTCTGGGTCTTTTGGTTCGGCGGTGTACGTAACTTTATCGCCTGAATAAAAATTCTTCAATTCGGCCGTCGTGATGTCAGCCGTGCTGATTGCTCCGATACTTCCATCAGTCCACAAAAGCGGAAACCAAGGCTTGAAGCGAGTCAACATGGCAGGTTTTGTGTTGGGGTGCGTGTGTAAATAAAAATTTATACCATCGGCATAGGCATTGAGTAGTTTTTTCATCCACGGTTCGGCTTTGTTATAGTCGGCAATAGCATCCGTGGTATCAATCAATAATTTTATTTGTAAATCATCGTATAAGCTTGCTTCTCCTTTAATCTCCGACATTCTTCCCAATTTTTCGATATAATTCATTTCTACTCGCTTAAAATCATCTTCGCACTGAGCATAGAGTAATCCAAAAACTGCATCAGCATCTGATTTCCCATAAATATGTGGAATTCCCCAATTATCTCGAATAATATTTACACGCTTGGCTTGTTGCTGAAAACGAGCAATTTCGGTAGCCGAAAATTTACTCAAAACAGTTTTTTGAGCGAAAATTGATAAGGAATTAGTGACAAGCACAAACAAAAAAAGTAAACTGAATGATTTCATAAAAGGCCTAGGAGTTTGAGTGATGATAAATGGTTTAACAAACATACACAAAATTGCAAATAAGATTGAGAAGTAGGACAGGTTTTTAACCTGTTAGTTAGCCTAAGTTAAAAAAAATATCTAAAAAACTTTGTACCAATGACAGGCCGAAAACCTGTCCTACAATACTACAAAAAAACATTAATAAATTAATTTAATAAACTAATAATCAATTATTTACACTAAGACAAAACCTATTAACAATCAATTAACAAATCACTAGCAAACCTTTTGATACCTTTCTGCATCTAAAGTATAAATTAACTATAATGTTTACGACGATGAGAAATTTCATAATGGCGACAATCATGGTTTTTACAACTATTTTTTCGGCAAATGCACAATATGGTAATCAAGGATATGATAACTATGGAAGCAATAGTTATGATGATGATAGATATTACTACGATGACGAATTCGATTGGCATTGGGACATCCGGGTACGTATAAGTAACGGTATTCAGAATGGACTTATCACTCGAAATGAATCAAACCGTTTGTATCGCCGCTTAGAAGACGTAGAGCGTAAAGAATATAATTATTTAGCGGATGGTATTTTTAACCGTTGGGAACAACAAGAAATCTGGGACGATGTAGCATACCTCAACCGCCAAGTTGGTATCGAACTATTTGACTATGACCGAAGATTCTACGGGTTTGATATGTCTTGGAATGACCTTCGTGGCTATCCTCGTTGGTATTACCAAGGTGGATTTGACTTCTATCGCTTCGACCGCCGTGGCTTTGGTAATGTTCGTTTAGGATATGTCCCTCGCCCGAACTATAATGGTTGGTACAGAAACAACCGCAACCGTGTAGGTCGTGAGTATTACAGCGAGCGTAATCGTTATCGTACCAATGGCTCAAATGGTCGTTACGATAACAACCGTAACTTACGCAACGATAATGATAGAAACGCAATAGGCGGTGGCTTCGACAATAATCGTCGCAACGATACAGAAAGAGGTTCGAGAGGAAACAACAACCCTCGCAACGATAATGATAGAAGTTCAAGAGGAAATAACGACCCTCGTAATGATAACGACAGAAGTTCAAAAGGTGGAACCGACAATAGTCGCAATAATTTCCCAACGCCATCAATATCGGAGCGTCCTTCAAGAGGAAATGACTCACCAAGCCGTACAAACACAGGCGAGAGTCGTTCGGATAATTATGGTAGAGGAAGCGGCATGGATAACAGTCGTAGCGAACGCAACACGCCAAGCCCAAGTAAAGATGCATCTACGGGCAACGAACGCCGAAGCCGTGGTGGAGACGCAAGCCAAACTCCAAGCCGTAGCGAACGCTCAACGCCATCAAACGAAAGCCGCCAAAATGGAGAAACTCAAAAAAGTGAAGGTGGTAGAGGTAGAAGAAATTAGTTAGCAGTTGGCAGTCAACAGTCTACGGATGGCAGTCTACGGTCGGCGGCAGTCCAAAGAAATATATATAATTTACCAAAAACAAAAAGCGGTCAAGATTCTTAGTCTTGACCGCTTTTTGTGTGAAAACAAACTGGAAATTGTCAAAAAATCACCTCGCAATTTCAATTTTATATTTCTTTCCTTTCATTTTTTCTTCTCTAATAAGCTGCAAAAGCGTTTTAATTTTTGAACGTTTTACAGCCGCAAACGAAGTAAAATCTTTCACTTCAATAAGTCCTAAATCGCCTTTTTCGAGTTGTCCTTTTTGCGATAAAAATCCTACAATATCAATTTTATTGAGCTTATTTTTCTTTCCTCCGCTGATATAAAGTGTCTGATATTCAGGAAGTTGCGGCAATGGATAACGTTTTGAAAGCACTAATTCCTCTAAATTTTTATCAACATAAACTGGGCGTTCTTCATCTCTACTAAAAATTAAATATGAAGTTCCCGAAGCGTGCATTCGTGCCGTTCGGCCATTGCGATGCACAAATTCATGGGCTTGCAGCGGCAAATGATAATGAATCACGTGTTTCATTTCAGGAATATCCAGTCCGCGTGCAGCCAAATCGGTTGTAACCAAATAATTTACACTGCCATTTCTGAATCTAATCAAAGCACGTTCACGGGCATCTTGCTCCATTCCGCCATGATAAAACGTAGCCACTATCCCTTTTTGGTTCAAAAACTCGCTCGTTCGCTCGGCAGCATCTCGGTGATTACAAAAAATTAAGGCTGCTTCCGAATTAAGCGAACAAACCAAATCAAAAATCGTATCTAATTTATCTTTTTCATTCGAAATTACCAACTTCATGGTCAGTTGCTCATTTTCGGTATTTTTTTCTGGTAAAAAATCTAAAACCTGAGGAGTCGTCAGACCAGCAAATTCAGGAATTTCGATGCCCGCCGTTGCCGATACCAAAACCCTTTTATTCAGATTTGGTAGATTTCCAATGATAAAAGACATTTGCTCATGAAAACCCAAATCCAATGATTTATCAAATTCATCAAGCACCAAAGTCGTGATGCCATCAAGCTCAAAAGTCTTCCGAGTAATATGGTCGGCAATTCTGCCAGGAGTGCCAATTAACAAAGCTGGTGGTACTGACAAATTTTGTATTTCGGTAGCCATCGGATGTCCGCCATAACAAACATTTACCTTAAACCCCGTCGACATTTTCTTCCAAACCTGCTCAATCTGCATCGCTAGCTCACGAGAGGGTGCCAATATTAAGCACTGCACTTTTGTTTGGTCAGCTTTGAGTAATTTTAAAACTGGCAATAAGAAGCCCAGTGTTTTCCCCGAACCAGTTGGAGCAAGTAAAAGAGTATCGCTGTTTTTGGCAGTAATCGCTTTTTGTGCCGAAACCTGCATCGGATTTAATTTCTCAATGCCAAGATTGGCTAATATTTGCGAATGTTGTTGATGAATATCCATAACACAAAGGTACGGACAATAAATAGGATTTTATTGAAATTTTTATCCTCACATAACTCACAAAAACTTATAATTCAGAAGACTTCCAACCTTATTTCACAAACCAAAATCTTAATTAAGAATGCCAACAATTTGGACTATTTTTATTGAAAAACAGATTGTTTCAATCTTTTTATTGTAGTCATAAATACTTTATTTAAGCATTTTAGCAAAAAAAACAACACACTAACCCATCAAATGAATAGATTAAAAGATAAAAATTTAAGATAAAAATCCTTTTTTTGTAGATTATTAAACTTTCTAATATTAATTTTGTTTATCTCTGTGTATAGCATTAAAACTATCATAGGTGTATTTAAACGTGTAAAATAAAAATACCAGAAAAACCTGGTCAATCTAACCTAAAACTTTACTTTTGTTTATGACTGCTGAAAAGCCCATGAACGAGTTTCCTGTCATGGATACAAGTGACGGTATCGTTCTGTTTCATCCCAATATTCCATCCAAAGCTGCTTTTAACGTATGCGAAGTTCTAAATACTCGTTGGATTGGTCAAGGCCCAAGAGTTGATGAGTTTGAGCAACGTTTCGAGCAGAAATTTACCTCTCCTTGCAAAAGCCTTGCGGTTGGCTCAGGAACTGACGCCCTCCATTTGTCGTATTTACTGGCTGGCCTCAAAGAAGGCGACGAAGTAATCGCCCCAGTATTTACTTGTACAGCAACCAACATCCCATTTTTGTATATGGGTGTAAAAATTGTTTTTGCTGATATTGATGCCAATCTCAATATTGATGTGAAGCACGTAGCAGAACTCATTACACCCAAAACTAAAGCAATTGTTTGTGTTCACTACGGAGGCTTGCCATGTGATATGGACGAACTTTGGGAACTTGGCCGCAAACATAATATTGCCATTATCGAAGATGCCGCTCACGCCGTTGGTGCAAAATACAAAGGTGAATTTATTGGTAGCCAAAGCGATTTTTCGATGTTTTCATTTCAAGCAATCAAGCATATTACAACTGGTGATGGTGGAATGTTGGTTGTGAAAGACCACTCATTGGTAGAAAAAGCCAAACGATTACGTTGGTTCGGCATTGACCGTAGCAGCAAGCAAAAAGGTATTTGGGAAAACGACATCACCGAAGTTGGCTATAAATACCAAATGACCGATATTGCGGCAAGCATCGGCCTTGCAGCAATTGACGAGTTTGATGACCACTTAGCTCACCGCCAAAAACTCTATCGTCTTTACTGCGAATTACTGAAAGATATTAAAGGAATCCGAGTAATCGGAAGAGAATATACTGACCGTGAACACGCCGCATGGCTACTTACTGCCGAAGTTGACGACCGTGAAAATTTAATGAAGCACCTACGTGAACACGGCATCGAGTCAGGACAAGTGCATTATCGTAATGATAAATACACTATTTTTGGTGGACGAACTGAAGGCAAATTCCCCAAAATGGATGCCATAGAAGAACGTTATTTGGTATTACCGCTCCACGCCAAAGTAACCGAAGAAGATATATCGTACATTGCTTACATCTTACGTAAAGGATGGTGATTATAAATGCAGAGTGTAGAATTTAGAGTGTACAATACTCCGAACTCTACACCCTAAACTCAAAACTCTCTTCATGGATTTTACGCATAAAAAAGTAGCTTTAGACTATTCTCCTGTTTTTTCTATCCTTATTCCTTCATGGAATAACATTGATTTCCTGAAATGTGCGGTCAATAGTATCAAGAAAAACAGTCGATATAAGCATCAAATCATTGTTCACGTCAACGAAGGGAACGATGGCTCAGAAGATTGGGTAATTGCTCAAGGCGATATTAGTTATACCAAAAGCTCACAAAACTCGGGCGTTTGTTATGGTTTTAATGCCGCTTCGCACCTTGCTATTGCCGAATATTTGGTTTTTATTGATGACGACATGTATCTCTGCCCCGATTGGGATTTTTACTTATATGAGGAAGTAGAAAAGCAAAAAAATGACAAATGGTGCATCAGCGGAACAATGATTGAAGGCTTCGATAAAGGAAATGCCTGCGTAATAGCCGACAAAAACTACGGCACACACCCATCAGAATTTGATGAAGAAAAGTTTTTGGCCGAATATGCCTCCTATCCGAAAGAAGATTGGAATGGTAGTCAATGGTATCCGATGGTTTTGCCAACCTTTGTTTATCGAGCAGTTGGTGGCTTGAGCGTTGAATTTTTCCCAGGAATGTATAGTGACCCCGATTTTATGATAAAATTGTGGCACTATGGCGTAAGATATTATAAAGGATTGGGTAAAAGCCGCGTTTATCACTTTGCCAGTAGAAGTACAGGCCGAGTAAAACGAAATGACGGCCGAACAGAATTTATCTTGAAATGGGGATTGAGCAGTAATACTTTTTTCAAGAATTATTTAAAAATCGGAACGAAATTTTTGGGTAAACTCCCCGACCCTGAAGAAAACTTTACTCTTCGCCTAAAAAAACGAATTGATAGATGGAAAGTTAAATTAAAATCAAAACCTGTTGATATTGCTTGAATTTTGTTTGAAAGCTTTGTATCGTTGCAGATTGTTGAGGAAAATATTGAAAATCTATTTTTAAAACAAAATTACCAATTTGTAACAATGTGAAATTATCTACAACAAAAAGAACTCCCCAATGTCGAAATACAAATCTCAAATCAAACAAGTACCACACTCAAAAGGAGCTGCTTTAGAGTTTATTCATCGCTTTGTTGAAGAAAACGATGTAAAAGGAAAAACGGTGATTGATGTTTCGGCGGGTTCGGGTTATGTGGCTAATTTGTGGCATGACGCAGGTGCGGAAGTGAAAGCTTATGATATGTTTCCCGATATTTTTAAAAGTGCTTCGCTGACCTGCCTACCTATTGATTTGAACCAAAAACTACCCATCGAAGACAATTCCGCCGATTATGTGCTTTTGATGGAAACAATCGAACATATTCCGAATCAGACTTCGCTGCTCCAAGAGCTTTCAAGAATACTCAAACCCAACGGAATTTTAATCGTAACAAAGCCAAACAATAGCAGCTTAAATGGTCGACTTGGAAATTTGTGGGTAGAAGCCGAGCGAAGCGATATGTTTTTATCAAACGAAGCCAGCATAATTGGATATGACGATACGCACGTTTATAATGGTCGAGTATATCTCTGCACAGCCCAAAGGCTACGAACATTGGCAGGTTTAGCAGGCTTTAAATTACAGAAAGTACACTCAAATCAGCTAAGTGTAAGTTCTTTGATTTCATATCTTTTTTTAGGATTATTTATTCATCTTCGTTCGTTTCGCACATTTAAGCGTATGATACGAAAGGCTTCAAATCCAATCGAAAAAGAGATTTTGGAAGAACAGCACGCACTTAATTTAAATCAGACTTTGCTCTTGCATAAACATCTGTGTATGACGTTTAAGAAAAAATAATGAGGTATAAAAAAAAGGATATTGTTTTAAAAATATCCCCCTCTCAATAAATCACGATTCTTACAAAAACTGTACAACAGTTTCCAAACTAACACCTCTCGAACCTTTTATCAAGACATAAGAATCTGTTAGTTTCTTGTCAATAAGCCAGTTATGCAACGAAAATTTATCTGAAAAATAAAAAGCGTTGGGTAATACCTCAAGTGCATTTGTCATCAGTTCGCCGAATAAAACTACCAAATCAATATCCCCCTTGGCCACTAACTCACCAATCAGTCGGTGCTCTACTGGACCTTCTTCACCTAATTCAAACATATCTCCCAAAATCACGACCTTCTGTTTATCGGTTTTAAGGTTAATAAAATTCTGAATCGAAGCCGACATTGATGATGGATTTGCATTATAGGCATCAAGCAAAATACTGTTTGTACCTTTCTCGACAATCTGCGAACGGTTATTATCAGGATTATACTCTGAAACTGCTTCATTTGCCAACTCAGGCGATACACCAAAATATTTTCCGATGGCCAAAGCTGTGACAATATTTTCAAAATTATATGAACCTGGCAGATATGTTTCATATTGAGATCCATTTGCTGAGAATGTAACCACTGGAGAATCCTGCAACATAACAATCTCATCATCAGTCAAGTAATAGAGTGTTTCTTTAAATGTCCGCTGAGCTGCCATTTCTATCAATGCTTTGCTCTTGGCACTTACGAAAACCGTTCCGCCTGATTTTGCTAAAAAATCATACAGTTCACCTTTTCCTTTTTTTACACCTTCAACCCCACCAAAGCCTTCTAAGTGAGCTTTTCCGACATTAGTAATAAAACCATGCGTAGGTTCACAAATAGTACATAAATCTCGGATTTCGCCTTGATGATTCGCTCCCATTTCGACTACGGCAATTTCATAGCTTTCATCAATTCCGAGTAAAGTAAGCGGCACGCCAATATGATTATTGAGATTACCTTTTGTATAATAAGTCTTGAATTTTTTTGATAATACTGTTGCAACCAATTCTTTAGAGGTAGTTTTTCCGTTCGATCCTGTCATGCCCACAAACGGAATATTGAGCTGTTGTCGGTGGTAATTAGCCAATTTTTGTAGTGTGTAAAGTACATCACCGACCAAAATACAACGTTCGTCGATAGCATATTCTGCCTCATCAATCACCACAAATTTTGCACCTTTGCTGAGTGCTTCTTGGGCAAAAGAGTTTGCATTAAATTTATCACCTTTTAGAGCAAAAAACATTACTCCTTCGCTGATTTTTCGGGTATCGGTCGAGATGCCGTTGCTGGCTTTAAATTTTTGATATAATTCGGCAATTGACATGGTTTTCTATAAAAAGTTTCGAAGTTTTTCACAAAGATAAACTAAAAGCAATTTGCCTTTTTTAAATCTGCTCTCTTTTCAACCATTTTTCATGAAAAGATGCCTTGAAGTTCGACATTTTTTCCATCAAATCTTCAATATTATCTGATTCTATAACCAAATTACGGTTTTCTGCCTTCAAGAAACCTTCCTCAACCATTACATCCAATTGCTTCAAAAGATGGTCATAAAAACCATTCAAATTAAGCAAACCTATCGGTTTTTGGTGAAGTCCCAACTGCGACCACGATAAAATCTCAAAAAGCTCGTCCATGCTACCATAGCCACCTGGGAGCGTAATAATACCATCACAGAGCTTTTCCATCAAAGCTTTTCGCTCGTGCATCGTTTCTACTTTGTGCATTACAGGGAGGCTTTTATGCCCTACTTCCATTCGGTCTAAAAAATGCGGAATAATGCCAGTCACTTGACCATTATTTGCCAAAACAGCATCAGCAATAATACCCATTAACCCAAGGCTTCCTCCGCCATAAATAAGACGAATATTATTTTCGGCTAAAACTTTGCCAAGTTTCTCGGCAGTTTCTTTATAAATAGGTTTTGTTCCAGGATTTGCTCCACAGTAAACTAAAATCGCTTGCATTCTTTTTTTGTTTTGAAATTTTTGACCTTATTCTATTGATACTAAAAAAAATTATAAATAATCTATTAAATTAATAGATTACATTTCAAACTTGAATTCAGCTTTTTTAAAATCGTGGTCAAAATAAAACCCAACGAAACGTCGGGCTTATTTTTGTTCGCTAAATTTGTCAGGAAAAAAAATCTTTGTTGCTAAATGGATTTATTGTTTGATTTATTTGCAATTTATGGACTTGAACAATAAAAAGCAACATTTTTTTCAAAACAAGCTACCTTGCACAACCTGTGGAATTATTCTAGGTTCTTGTAGATTTAGACCTATATTCGCATTAAACTTATTTATCCAGTATTTTGTGAGTTCGGGAGCAAATTCATTATCGCCACAATGCACAAAAATAAAAGCACTTTTTAATCCCAAATTGAGCCAAGTTTTTATACGCTCACACCACGCATTTATGCGAGTGTAATCGGTCGGGTGAAGTTCATTTCCTACAAAACGAAGCATAAGGTTTGGTGTAGTAAGTGTTGCGTGAAGCACATCTCGTCGACCCGCTACGTCCGAAATCACCGTTCCAACTTTCATTTCAGTAAGCATGGCACAGCTGTCTGCCCAAATTTTTGCATCTTTAAACCAATCAGAATTACGAAACTCAACCGAAACAGGGAAGTTTGGCGGTAATGATTTTAGGTAATTTTCTAAACTTTTTAATCTACGTGGGTCGAACATCGGTGAAAGTTGCAAAAATGTCATTCCTAAATGTTCTTCCAAGCCCAAAACTGCTTGGCAGAACTGTTCAGTAAGTAATTCACATTCAATCAATTGACGGTCGTGACTAATTATTTGCGGGAATTTCGGACAAAACTTAAAACCTTCGGTGGCTGATTCTTTCCAACGTGCAATCGTTTCTTTAGTCGGAATTTGGTAATGCGTAACATTCAGTTCAATAGTATTAAATTGACGAGTATAATGATAGAGATAATCCGCATCTTTGGCATTTGAGGGGTAAATCTTACCGACCCAGCTTTTATTTGCCCAAATCGGTGTACCAAAATATAAATCGGGCTGAGAAACTTTTGGAGATACTACCGCAAGAGTCTGAGCAGTTAATGGATTATCTAGCGGAAGCGTAAAATCAACATCTGAAATATCTTTAAGTTTTCCGAAATCCATAGTTTTAGCATAATTAAAGTTTTACACCAATTGGGTAAGTATAAGACTTCGGTGTGATTTATTAATTAATTACAAATATTCTATCAATCTTCCAACCGATAAACCCTACACTCGTGTTGTTGACTGTAATGTCTAGTCGTAAAGATTTGGTTAAGTGGATGATTGAAAGTTTTTTCTTGCAAAAGATTTTCGTCAATATCATTATGTGGGTCGAAATTTACCACAAAAACATACTTCGGATTATCTTGAAGCGTCCAAATGATCAATTTTTGTTCCTCACTTAGTTCAAAAAGCCATTTTACTGAGCGACCTTTAATTTCTTCCCAAATATTTTCGGCTAGTTGGTGCATTTGCTGAAATAACTGAAACTGATTGTAGTTTTTACCCCAAATAAATGGCCCATGAGTCACTTTATCTCTGTCATTGTCATCTCGTATAGCATATACGTATAGTTTTGTATATTCTTCGTTTTTCCCTCTTTCAAGATGCAAATTACGTGTTTCAAAGCCCAAACCTACATAGCTTGGCATATCAGTCAAAAACAGTGATACAAATAAACGGAGATGATTGGCAGTACGATAAAACTCATCAAATCTCGGATCATCTTTATCGGCTGTCATGACTGTAAAATTCGGTGCAAAATTGCGAGCATGAAGCAATTTATTATACTTCACAAATTTCTGCATAAATTCGGGAGAACCAACCACTGAAGACTGTAAATCTCCGAGCGTAGAATCGGCATCAATTGCCTCTAAATGGTCATTTTCATCGCCATAACCCATAAAATTAGCCTCGACTAAGAAGGTTTCGGCAAAGAACGCAAAATGTTTTACACCTTGTTTCTGCACATAATACTTTACTGCCATTAAAGGGTCATAAAATTCGTTGGGTTTGGCTGGCACGCCATCTGGCCGTGGTTGTACATGAGCCATATCACCTCGCATGAAATCTAAATTATACGTTTGCTGACATTCAAATACTTTTTGACAGAAATACTCCCATACGTACTTATTGGGATTTTCAAAATCTAATTCCCAATTGACATTATCATCTTTTGAGTGAAAAAATTTATATCGAGCCAAAGGACCAAAAACCCTCGACATGGCCTGTGGCTTATCAAATTCGTAAGTGTACCAACGGTTTCCGTTTTCATCAATCACAAATTCTTCTGGATTAATATGCAGCCCTCTGTAAGGCGGTGCCATAGTCATCGGAAGTGTTTCGTAGCCCTGATAAATCAATTCGTGCATTAACTCAATTCGGCGGCGAAGTCGGCCTTGTGCATCATTTTTATGTCCAAAAATAATTTCAAGCCGTTGTTCATCACTCAAAATCGGAATTTCGGGCGAAAATAAAGTATTTTTAGAGTAAGAAATAGGTGTTCCATTGGCAGTTCCGTTACGTACTAAATAATGCCAAATAATTTCTTCGACTTCTCTATAAATTGTCTCTGAATTACTCGTGATTCTTCCCCCAACTCGACGCACCCACTCAAAAAAACGAGGGTAAGAAATCACCATTTCTGAAAAACGGTCGGTATGTGGAATTACATCCATGCCTACACTTTTGCCCATTGCATGTAGAATATTAACCACAAATTTCAATTGTTTTTCGACCGAATTGAGCAATGGAATTGCCGAAGCCAATTCATGACTATAAAACTCAGTGTTAATATTAAAACTGGTCATGCCATAAAGACTTCCAACTACACCTGGTTCCCAGATTGGCAATAAATGAATAGAATCTTGTGATTTTGGAATCGTAAGTGCGTATTTGACGACATTGAACAAATTTCCGATGGTACGAACATTTATGCCCACCATATTCGATTTTTTCAGCCATTGGCTATTTTGATGATGGCTTACTGGGCTTTCAATAGCCCGACTTAGGTCGACCCGACTGGGGTCTAAGGCTCTTTGGATTAAATCGTTACCTAATCGACGTTGAAGAATATCTATAATATCATAAACATTTAACTGAACGGCAATTTCTGGCAACAGATTCTCAATATACGACGTCTGATGCGAAGTATATTTATCTTTGTATAAATTATGATTCTGACGCCACAAGTCAAACATCGACGTTTGTGTATAAGTATCAGTTGTCATCGGATTTCATCATAGGTTGTATACAAAGTTATGAAATACCTATAAAAGATTACAATTTTACTTTAAAAAAATAAGAAAGCTTCAGTTAATTATCTTAACTGAAGCTTCTTTGCTAATGAAATCAAATTTCTGATGTTATTTTTGTGATGAAATCAAATCGCATAATATACGCTCACTTTCGGTTAATATGATGTCTTTTTCTTTCTCATCTTTTTCACCTGAACTAAGTTTATTTACTGCTTTTCTGCGTTTTTCGTTTTCGTCACGCTCTTGCTTGCGTTTAGCTTCATTGAGCGAAATAACTGTAACATCTTTTATCTTACGATATTCAGCCAAATCATCGGTTAATTGTTTTAACTCTTGGTCTGATTTCAAACGAGCTTGGTATTTTTCTTGTAATTTGGCAAGAGTTTTCTCATTAATAACCGTTGTTTTTTCGTAATCAGAAGTATTCACTTGGTCATAAGGCAAAGCACTTGGTTGTGAACTTTCTCCCATTTCTTCGGGGTCAAATGGCGTCGGAAGGTCAATATCAGCCACAACTCCTTTACGTTGCGTACTGTTTCCTGTGATACGATAAAACTTTTCGGTCGTGAGTTTCAATTGACCATATCTTTCTTTTTGGTCGAAACCTACGTTAGATTTTTTTTCGGTCGAAGCTGTACGAGGTGAAAGTAAAAACTGGTCTAAATCAACTAATTGCTGCACTGTTCCTTTTCCGAAGGATTGCTCGCCAACAATTACCCCACGCTTATAATCTTGAATTGCTCCTGCAAAAATCTCCGATGCCGACGCACTAAAACGATTTTGAAGAATAACCAACGAACCATTATACACTACTTCAGCGTCGGTATCACTTTCTACGTCGATACTTCCATTGTTGTCTCGGCGTTGCACAACTGGGCCTTTTGTGATAAATAAACCTGTAAGATTTATTGCTTCAGTCAATGAGCCACCGCCATTATTGCGAAGGTCAATCACCACGCCATCGACTCCCTTGGCTTTAAATTCATTCAAGAAACGCTTTACATCTTTAGTTGTACTTTGGAAATCACCACCTTTGCGGGCATCTTCAAAGTCACGGTAAAACATCGGAATATCAATTACGCCAAGCTTATAGTCTTTACCATCTTTTTTCATTGGTACAATTTTACCTTTGGCAACTGCTTCCTCCAGTTTTACTTTTTCACGCACTAAACGCAGTTCTTTCGTTGGTGAACCAGCAGGTGCATCACCTGGTAGAAGTCTTACACGTACAACCGTTCCTTTGGTACCTCTGATTAGCTTTACGGCATCATCCGTCAGCCAACCCACAATATCTTGCCACGTACCATTTTCACCTTGGGCTACGGCCACAATTCTATCGTTCTTTGTTGCTTGTCCACTTTTAAACAATGGTCCACCAGGAATAATTTCGGCAATCATTACATAATCACCTTCATTTCTTAAAGAAGCCCCAATTCCTTCTACCGACTGGCTCATTTCAATATTGAATTGAGCGGCCGTACTCGGAATCATGTAGTTTGTATGTGGGTCGATTGTTTCAGAAAAAGCGTTCATAAACGATTGAAAAACATCATCAGGTCTCCACTTAGCAATACGAGTTTCCCAACGCTTATAGCGGTCTTTAAGCGTTGCTATCGTTGAACTGTCTTTACTTCCGCTTAGTTTCAGATCAAGCACTTGACTTTTAACAATTTTACGCCAAACATCGTCTAACTCAGTTGTTGATTTTGCCCAAGGAGTTTTCTCACGGTCGGTTTCATAGCTTTCATTTGCAGTGAAATTAAATGGCTTATTGAGCAAAGCCATGATAAACTCATGACGTTCTTTGTAACGTTTGCGGTAAAGGTTAAAAACCTCGAAGGGAGCTGTTAAATCTCCTTCTAATAAATCTTCATCTATTCCGTCACGGTATTTTTCAAAAGACTTGATATCGCTTTCAATAAAATATGAATGTCCACCATCTACATCTTTCAAGAAGTTATCCCATACTTTTGCCGAAAAGTCATCGTCGAGCTTAAATTTTTGATAGTGATGATAACTCAAAAACTGGGTAGCAAACTGCTGCACTTGCTCTTGCGTGCGAGTAGGCTTCAAATCATTGTAGCTATACGTTGGCGAAGCCGCAGTCTGATTCTGAGCTTGATTTTCAAAGCAACCAAATAGACCAGTAAAGGTTAATAGAACGATGATTCTTTTCATAATTTGTATCATATACAATGATTGAATGAATGAATGTGCGAATGATGCAAACTATCAAACATTATTTATCTGTTCATTAGCTTATTTAACAATTTCTAATAATTCTACTTCAAAAATCAAAACTTGATTTGGTCCGATACTCGGTGGACCTTGTGGACCATAAGCTAAGTTTGAAGGAATAAATAATTTCCACTTCGAACCAACTGGCATTAATTGCAGGGCTTCTACCCAACCTTGAATCACTTGTGTTACGCCAAATTCCGCAGGCTGGCCACGCTCTACTGAACTATCAAAAATACTTCCATCTATCAATGTTCCATGATAATGTACTTTCACTTTATCAGTCGAGGCTGGTTTTTCTCCAGTACCCTCTTTCATAATTGAATATTGCAAGCCACTTGGCAAAGTCACAACGCCAGCTTTCGTTTTATTTTCAGCCAAATATTTATCGCCTACTGCTTTATTGGCAGCACCTTTTTTCATTGATTCATTTTGAAAATACCCTTGAATATAGGCATTAGCAGCATTGCCGTCCATCAAAGTTGTTTGTCCATTCAATACCTGGTCAATGGCTTTTGCCATTATCGTTGAATTAACTTTCAAATTTTGTTGTTTCAAATTACCAGCGATATTCATCCCGATAGCATAGCTGATTGAGTCAATGCCGTTTTTCATACTTTCTGATGAAGACGGAGCTACAACTACTGTTTTTGTTGTTGTTACAGGTTTTGCAGCAGATGTTTTAGGCTTTGTAGCTGTTGCTTTTGTGCCTTGTGCAAAAGATAATTGTGATAACAAAATAATAGTAGCGAAAGCAATAAATGTTTTTTTCATTTCTTAATATTATAC
>JAFEIL010000221.1 GCA_017495105.1 Emticicia sp.
GGTAAGACTTGATCCTTCATATAAGGTTATATTTAATAAGGAAGAAGATATATCATTACCGGCTAATATGCAGAAGCTTGAAGAACTCTTTGAAAGTATCGAAGTTGGTAGTGCCGCAAGATTACGCGATTTTATGGAGGAATCAAAATATAAGTATGATGTAGGTATCGGGGAGTTTGTATGGAAACCGAGTATTTCGATAACTGAGTTTTTTGATATTCGTTTAGCATCAAAGGCCATAAGCCTTGATTTGTTTGCTTCCTTTGGAAAACATATTCGTAAGTTTTTTAAGAATGAGCGTCTACTACAATTGATGGAGTTTCCAATTTTGTTTTTGGGAGCTACTCCACAGAATACTCCTGCTCTATATAGTTTAATGAATTATGCAGAGATTGCTCTCGGCACATGGTATCCAATGGGTGGAATGCATGAGATTATTAAAGGAATGGTATCTTTAGCAAAAGAGAAAGGTGTGAAGTTTAAGTTAAGTGAACCTGTGACTAAAATAGTTGTAGAAGGAAAGCAAGCTAAAAAGGTGATTACGACAAAAGGAGAATATGAGGTAGATATTGTGATTGGTGGTGCAGATTATCATCATATTGAGGATAAGTTATTATCAGATGATACTCGAAACTATAACGAAAAGCAATGGGACAAACAAGTGATGGCTCCATCGTCTCTCTTATTCTATTTAGGTGTGAATCGTAAAATTGAGAAGTTGATACATCATAATTTATTTTTTGATGAAGATTTCAATATCCATGCAGAGGAGATTTACACTAATCCGAAATGGCCATCGAAGCCTTTGTTTTATGCATCAGCTCCATCAAAGACGGATGACAGTGTTGCTCCCGAAGGATCGGAAAATTTATTTATTTTGATTCCGATTGCTCCCGACTTAGATGACAATGAGACAATCAGAGAAAAATACTACAATATAGTAATGGACAGGCTAGAAGCTTATGTGGGGCATGACATCAGAGGCCATGTGGTTTATAAGCGAAGTTTTGCGGTTGATGATTTCAAAAATGAATACAATTCATATAAAGGCAATGCTTATGGATTGGCAAACACGTTGATGCAAACGGCATTTTTGAAACCAAGTCTGAAAAACAAGAAGATAAATAACATATATTATACTGGTCAATTGACAGTCCCTGGACCTGGGGTTCCACCTTCATTGATTTCGGGGTTGGTTGTGGCAAAACAAGTAATGAAGGAAAATGTTTAAAATATTAACAAAAATTATATTAACAAACTGTAAACACTTTTTAACTTTGTTAGTTTATTTAGTGTATATTGATTCTTTAAAGTATTTTGCAATGATATTTGTCGTATTTTTGAATAAAAATATGATATTTTTGGAATCTATTAAATCTATTTTCCCTAACAGTTTGAACGAAGAAATATAATGTTGGATTTGTATGAAAAAACAACTTTTGGTTGTAGTAAACTCATTACTGAGCTTTACAGCACTTCCTTTACGTTAGGTATTAAGACGCTTGATAAGAAATTCCATGAATCAATTTTCGGCATTTATGGATTTGTAAGATATGCTGACGAAATTGTAGATACCTTTCATGGCTTCGACAAAAAAATGTTGCTTGATCGCTATAAGGCAGAGACTTACCTTGCGATTGAGGAAGGTATTAGTTTAAATCCTGTTCTACATTCGTTTCAAAAAATTGTTAGAAAATACAAGATTGAGCATGAATTAATTGCAGCCTTTTTGCATAGTATGGAAATGGACTTGTATAATATTGCTTATGATGCCGACGGCTACAATGAATATATATATGGTTCGGCTGAAGTAGTTGGTTTAATGTGTTTGCGAGTATTTTGTGAAGGAAACGAAGCCCTATATGACAAACTAAAAGCTGATGCACGTAGCCTCGGAGCTGCTTTTCAGAAAGTAAATTTTTTGCGAGATTTAAAAAGTGATTTTAGTGAGCGTGGTCGAGTTTATTTTCCCGGGGTTGACTTCGAGAATTTTGATATTGAGGCTAAAGCAATTATTGAAGCTGATATTCAACAAGACTTTGATAATGCGTACCGAGGAATCATGGGTTTACCTGAAGGTGCAAGAAAAGGCGTGTATTTGGCTTATGTTTATTATCTGAAACTTTTTGGAAAAATCAAGCAAACAGCGGCGAACCGCATTCAGCATGAACGTATTAGAGTTCCAGATAGAGTAAAATTTGCGTTGCTTGCAAAAACATTAGTTCAGAGCACTCTTAATGTACTTTAAGATAAGTATTCAAGTCGCAATTAGAAACTTCATCATCATAATAAGGCTATTGGGAAACCAATAGTCTTTTTTCTTTGGGATAATTATAATTTTCACTAATTTTACCGACTTATTCTGTGTCGAAAAAATTGGCATAATTTTCGTGAATAGGTTAAAAATTGAAGCATAAATAGAAAAACCCGAAAAAACCATGAAATTTGTTATTTCATCATCTACATTACTAAAGCACCTTTCTACAATCAATGGTGTAATTGCCAGCAATCCGATTGTTCCGATTCTCGAAAACTTTTTGTTTCAATTAGATAAAAGCAATTTGACCGTTACGGCATCTGATATGCAAACGGTTATGATTACAGAATTTGAAGTTGAATCTCGTGACAGTGGTTCGTTTGCGGTACCAGCACGTTTGTTGCTCGATACCTTACGCAGCTTGCCTGAGCAACCTGTACAGATAAATATTGATGAAGAAACTTTTGGCACTGAATTAGTAACTGCTAATGGTCGCTATAAATTGGCGGGTGAAAATTCGATGGATTTTCCACGTGTACCGCAAGTAAATCGCACATTTAGTATCGAAATGAATTCTGATATGCTTGCATCTGCCATTGCTAATACGATTTTTGCAACAAGTACCGATGATTTGCGTCCAGCAATGACTGGAGTTTTTGTACAAGTATCTGAAAGTTCGACTACGTTTGTGGCTACTGACGGACATCGTTTGATTCGCTACCGCCGTGAAGATGTGACTTCACCGAATAGTACGACGATGATTTTGCCACGTAAAGCCCTAAATTTATTAAAATCATCGCTTCCTGGTGAAATGATACCAGTAAAAGCGGAGTTTAGTAATTCAAATGCGTTCTTTAGTTTTGGTCATATCAAAATGATTTGCCGTTTGATTGATGAACGTTTCCCAGATTATGAAAATGTGATTCCACAGAGCAATCCAAATAAATTACGTATCGAACGGACAGAGTTATTAAGTACTTTAAAACGTATCTCAATTTATTCAAATAAAACTACACATCAGATTCGTTTAAAAGTTTCACAAAATGAATTAGTTATTTCGGCCGAAGATTTAGATTATTCAAACGAAGCAACTGAAAAAATTTCATGCGAATATGATGGAGAAGAAATGGAAATTGGATTCAATGCTAAGTTTTTGATTGAAATGTTGAATAATTTGAGTGTAAAAAACATTTCGTTGGAAATGTCGCAGCCAAATCGTGCAGGTTTGATAATTCCTATCGAGAAAACTGAGAATGAAGACACATTGATGCTAGTTATGCCTGTGATGTTGAATACTTATGCGTAAAAATAATTTTTAATGAGTGATGTTAGAATGAGTGTGTGAATATTTTCAAACGATTTTTCTTAATCAAACAAATACCCCAAAAAGTTAGCAAACTGCCAACTTTTTGGGGTATTTGTTTTTTAGTCCTTAATTGATTTACTCCCTTAAAATCCATTATGAACTGTTTTTATATAGTTTTTTGTTAGATTCGCAAAAACAAATACGATTTTGTTTACTTCAATCAAAGGTATTTATGAAAATGGAGTGCCGACATTTTCAGAACCAGCACCAAATATTGAAAAATCATATGATTATTATTCCTTTACTATTAGAC
>JAFEIL010000441.1 GCA_017495105.1 Emticicia sp.
AAGTAAATCTTTTAATAATGGCATAGATGTAAAGTTTGATTTTAAATTAGCCTTGGCTAAAAGAGAATAGCCCATCTAAGGCTAATATTAATAATTTTGGAAAAATATTAATATTGAACAAAGATAGTTTGGTAAATTTATTCGGTTTATTATAAAAATCACTTTAAAGATAATTCGTCTTTCAAGAAGAAACCAGTATAGCTTCCTTTAACCTTTGCTACTTGCTCGGGAGTGCCTTCTGCTACGATTGCTCCTCCTTTATTTCCACCTTCTGGCCCAACATCAATCACATGGTCGGAAACTTTTATTACATCAAGGTTATGCTCAATAATTAGAACAGTATTTCCTTTGTCAGCTAGTTTTTGCAATACCTCGAGCAATTTCTGAATATCTTTGAAATGAAGCCCAGTTGTTGGCTCATCCAAGATATAAATGGTTTTACCTGTATCTTTCTTTGATAATTCTTCGGATAGTTTTACTCGTTGAGCTTCTCCTCCCGAAAGAGTGGTGGCATGCTGCCCAAGTGTAATATATCCCAAGCCAACTTCGTTCAGAATCTGAACTTTTCTGTTGATTTTTGGAATATTCTCAAAAAACTCAACTGCTTGCTCAACAGTCATATCCAGTACATCGGCAATAGACTTTCCTTTATAACGCACTTCCAATGTTTCACGATTGAAACGTTTTCCTTTACAAGTTTCACAAGCCACGTGAACATCGGGCAAAAACTCCATTTCGATTTTCTTCATGCCTGCACCTTCACAATCTTCACAACGCCCACCTTTTACGTTGAACGAAAAACGCCCAGGTTTATAACCTCTGATTTTAGCTTCTGGCAATTCGGCAAAAAGTGTACGAATCTCCGAAAACATTCCTGTGTAAGTTGCAGGATTACTGCGGGGTGTACGCCCGATTGGACTTTGGTCAACCTCAATTACTTTATCAAGATGCTCGAGTCCCTCGATTGATTTGTGGGCTAAGGGCTCTCTTTTTGAATTATAGAAATGTTTGTTTAGCACAGGGAAAAGTGTTTCGTGAATCAACGAAGACTTTCCACTTCCACTCACGCCTGTAATACAAATCATTTTTCCCAACGGAAGTTTCAGCGTTACATTCTTCAAATTATGTCCCGTTGCCCCTTTGATTATCAGGTATTTACCATTGCCTTTACGTCGCTCTTTCGGCACCTCAATGCTAATTCGACCACTTAAATAATCGGAAGTTGTACTCCGATTTTTAATAAACTCTTGTGGAGTTCCTCGTCCAACTATATTTCCACCGTGTCGGCCTGCTCCCGGGCCTATATCCAAAATATAATCTGATTCTAGCATCATGTCTTTGTCGTGTTCTACGACCAAAACGGTATTGCCTAAATCTCGTAAATCTTTCAGTGCTTGAATCAATTTTACGTTGTCTCGTTGGTGTAAACCAATGCTTGGCTCATCCATGATATACAAAACGCCTACCAATTGTGTGCCAATTTGAGTAGCTAAACGAATACGCTGTGATTCTCCACCCGAAAGTGTACGAAGTGGACGGTTGAGCGTTAGGTAGTCTAAGCCAATGCCCATTAGGAAGCCAATTCTTTTTCTGATTTCTTTCAAAATCTCTTTAGCTATAACATTTTGACGGTCGGATAAACGAGTTTCCAAATCATTAAACCATTCCTCTAATTCGCTGATGTCCATTTCAGCCAAATCGGCAATATTATTTTTGGCGATTTTGAAGTTGAGAGATTCTTTTTTTAGTCGCTGGCCCTCGCAATCGGGACAAGTTTTTATGACTAAATAATCACGTACCCAATCTTGGATTTTATCATTGTCGGAGTCTTGCTGACGTTTCAAAAAAGTGATTACACCCTCAAAAGTTGTATTCCACTCTGTACCTGGATATTTCTTTGACGGAACAGGCAGCGGAGTATCGCTTCCATACAGAATTGTTTTTAGGGCATCTTCTGGAATCTTTTCGATGGGAGTCGCAATGTTCGATTTATAAGCTTTCAGAATTACTTCAATTTGTTTGAAAATCCATAAATCACGGTATTCTCCCAGCGGAGCAATTCCTCCACGAGTAATGCTTAGGCTACGGTCAGGAATGATTGACTCTTCGGTAATTTGTTCGATTGTACCCAGTCCATTACAGGTTGGACATGCACCGTAAGGTGAGTTGAACGAAAAACTATTAGGCGAAGGGTCTTCGTAAGAAATTCCTGATTCGGGGTCAGTAAGATTTTGTGAAAAATACTGTGTTTGATTTTCACTATCTAAAAGCATCATTGAGCCTTTGCCTTGCTTCAAAGCTGTGCCGACTGATTGACTCAAACGATAACGGTCTTCTGTTTTCGGAATAACCCTATCAATAACAATCTCTATGTCGTGTATTTTGTAGCGGTCGAGTTGCATTTTAGGGTTTATCTCCAAAACATCGCCATCGACACGCACCTTGTTGTAGCCCAATTTGGCAATTTGTACAAAAAGTTCACGGTAATGTCCTTTACGGCCTTTTACTATTGGAGCAAGTAGCGTAACTTTTTGATTATTAAACTGTTGCAAAATCTGGTCAATGATTTGGTCTTGCGTTTGCTTAACCATTTTATTGCCAGTTATATAGCTAAAAGCCTCACCCGCACGTGCAAAAAATAAACGTAGGAAGTCATAGATTTCGGTGGTTGTACCAACCGTTGAGCGAGGATTTTTAGAGGTAGTTTTCTGTTCGATAGAAATTACGGGCGAAAGACCGTTAATTTTATCAACATCAGGACGCTCCATATTACCGATAAAACTACGAGCATATGCCGAAAAACTCTCCATATAGCGGCGTTGACCTTCGGCATAAATTGTATCAAAAGCCAAAGATGATTTTCCACTACCCGAAATACCAGTGATAACCACCAGTTTGTTTCGTGGAATACTCACATCAATGTTTTTGAGGTTGTGTTCTCTTGCACCAAAGACTTCGATTTGCTCGTAGCCAGTTAGGTCAATGTCATTCAGTTTTTTATTGCTCACTATTTTTTTGCTCAGTTTTTCCTACAAATATAACTAAAAAACTACGGTGGTGGTTCAGAAAAATAAAAAGCCTTGAAGCGAATGAGAGAAAAACAATGAAGATTGAGAGTGTATATAAAGATAGCCTTTTAGGATTTGTACTTTTTAATTTTGAGATTGAAGATGAAGGAGTGTTGATTAGAGGACATAGAATAATTTTGCAAAAAATCTATAATCTTCAATATTTAATCCTTAATCGCACGGGCGACCCCGCTTCAATTTTACATTCTAAAGTAAGCTAACTTATCATTAAACTAAAACAGAAGCAACTGCCAATTCACGCACAGAATTGGCAATACCAGCAGGGTCGAATCCACATTCATGTTGAAGCTCAATTTGCTCACCGTGTTCTACGATGCGATCTGGAATACCCAAGCGTTTCACTTTAGCATTATAACCATTGTCAATCATAAATTCCAAGACTGCACTTCCCATACCACCTTGTAGGCAACCATCTTCTACTGTTATCACTTTGTCGAATTTTTGGAAAACTTCATGAAGCATCGCTTCATCGAGTGGTTTTACAAATCTTAAATCATAATGAGCAGGATTTAGACCTTCTTTTTCAAGCATTTCGCAGGCTTTTACTGCAAAATTACCAATATGTCCGATTGTCAAAATAGCTACTTCT
Organism: Emticicia sp.; assembly: GCA_017495105.1. Lineage (GTDB taxonomy): Bacteria > Bacteroidota > Bacteroidia > Cytophagales > Spirosomataceae > Emticicia. The sequence goes on from JAFEIL010000441.1 coordinate 3,679, forward strand.
TCACCATCTTTTATTTTGCGACCTTTTCCTATGTCAAGTTTTTGGAATGGACGTTTCCAATCTGGCATTACACCTTCACCTCTTGGATAACGAATCGTGAAGGCCGTTTTTAGTTTTTGGGTTTCTTCCAGTTGAAAAGTGTACATCAAATTACGTAACTCTTCTTCGTTCATTGGTGAAGCCACCACCATGTG
>JAFEIL010000020.1 GCA_017495105.1 Emticicia sp.
AATAAATTAACTCTAAAATCACTCCAAAAACCATCATAATGCTGGTCGTTGGAAAAATGGTAATGCAAAATTTTTATCATGAGCCTATATCACAATTTTTATATTGCATATTATAATGAACTTAAAGAATATTTTCTAAGCAATTATAGCGATGAATTAGGCATTAATGAGTCTAATTTTTATGAAACAGTTTGTCAACCTACAAATATTTTACCTGAACTTCAAGAAATAAGATTATTTACCGAGATTAACATCCCAGAACATTTTAAAAGATTTTATAGCTGTTATACAACTTTTGAGTCATTACAAATTCCTCATTCATCAATTCATTTAGCAACACCAAATATTAGCAACCAATTAACACTTAAATCTTTTATGGAAGTTAATAAGAATTTAATTGATTTAGGGCTAATTCCTTTTGGACTTTATCAAGATGAATGGTTAATTTGTTTGAATACAAATGATAAATCAAATCCCAATAATCCTCCAATATCACTTTTTGAATTAAGTATTTGGGATTCGCCCGAAATCGCAATTTCTCCTAAATACTGGTTTTCATCATTTGACAAGTTCATCATGTGTTTCACAGATTATATTATAAACAAAAATTTTGAAAATTTCAATTTCATTGATTCAAATAATAATTATAAATCTGCTTACCCTTATTGGGCAGATAGCCAAATATAAAATTCGTATGCTGCTAAAATAGTTTGACAGTTTTTGTCAAGCCCATAGTTACCGCAGACAGTTAATTAGCGAAACTTTAAAGTGTTTACTCTCGATAGCTTCTACGTTTTTGGGGCTACTGCACTCATCGTTTTCGGCGACGTGCGATTAGAAGAAGTTTGATAGTTTTTTTTCTCGAAAACTTTGCGGTTTATACTACGTTTTTTATATCTTTGGGTCGCTTATTTGTCGGGCGACACACGGAAAGAAGAGCATTCAAAGTTCTTAAACTCCAACTCGGGCAAGCAAGTAAAAGTTTGATAATCAATTAATTAACTCAACGTTCGCTCCAAAATCATCTTGCTTGCGAGCCGTTGGAAAAATGGCACAACTATGAAAACTCTACTATTTAACTTTGTGTGTATTTTTTTATTTATAATATCATGTACTAAATCAAATGATAATATTACTCCTTATAAAACCGCAACATTTGAAGGCGAAATAGATGGGATAAAAGTAAAAATTGAAGAAAAAATAGATAATTATAGTATTTTTAGCGAATCTTCATATTATGGAGGGGAGAAATATACACACCGAACTACCTTAGGCAATACAAAAGTAGGATTTGTAATTGGATTAAGAGATTCATTTACAAAAGAAGAGTCAAAAACAAATTTTCAATCAGCTCTTGTACAAAAACTTTCAAAAGGGGACTCTTCAATATACTTTGGCATGTATGCTCCAGGTTTAACTGTTAGAACATTTTTTCATGAATCTTCATATTATTACTATGATGTACAATTGACAAATGTTGAAAAGGAAATTATAAGTTCTACAGAATCCAAAATTTGGCTGAACGTAAAAATTGATGTTATGTTAGAAGATTATATGTACAAAGACAAATTTAAACGAGCAAAAGGAATACTAAAAATTTACTTTAAATCATCGTAATCAGTTTTTAGCTCAAGGTTTCGTAAGACAAGTTCAAACAAAAGTTTTAAGGCTTAGATTCTCTGTAAAATATTAAACGCATAGTTCTCTTTGGACAGGACAGCTTTTTGGCAGTTTTATTGAATTTTCTGCACTCAAAGTGGGTTTGTGACAGGAAATCTGTGTGGTAGTTTCGCAAGTTTTTCTCCGAAACTCAAAATATTTTAGTTTGCAATTGCTTTTTTAGATTTTTTCGTGCAAATTTACTTTCAGCAATCAAGTTGGTGGGATGAGTTCTTGGCGTGCTCCTGTCCTGCGGACACCAAATCAGAGCGGTCGCAAAGTTCAAAAGTTCCAACACGAAGCATTATGTAAAGGCTTGATAATTAATAAATTAACTCTAAAATCACCACAAAACCCATCATAATGCTGGTCGTTGGAAATTTTCTCAATGAATCATTAAATCTATTCACAATAACTTATGGCAAATGCTTCTCTTGACACCTTTTCTGTTGACACGACTGGGTTACCAACTTTAGACACAAAAGCAACTATAGATGATGTAATCATTGAGATTAAAACTCAGCAAGCAACTAAAAATCCTGATTTTAACTTAATTCATTCAGCATACATAAAAAAAGGATTAAGAGCATATAAACTTGCCATAATTTTTGAAATAAAAAGCAGAAATGATGGAGAGTTCAAACACTATGTTTTAGATATTTATGATGTTCAAAGTAGAAAAAACAAAGGTTGGTTTTTTAACATTGAAAATAAATTTACTTTATCAAATGAGAGTGGTGAAATTGATAATTTATACAAATTATTAGACGTTTTTATTAAAGACAATAAGCCAGCCTTAGAAGGTGAATATGTGGTTGTCAATAAATCTTCATTAAATACGTTACCAATAATTAGTCATAACACAGATGAAATAATTGAAGCAGTCCTTGAAGACGATAATATTTTAAACAGTTTATTTGAAAAAGGAGGAGAAGAACTCGTAAGATATTGGTCAAAAGTGGCATCTACAAAAGATTCACTACTACTTATTTCAGAACTATTCTCCACTTTAAAAGGTAATTCTGAGGAGGATAAATTAGAACTTCTTTCCTTGATTAAGGATTTAAACTTGAATAAAAATGACATTAATATCATCTCAGGGCGAAAAGAAAATCTAATTACCTTTCAGCGTGAGTTAAATGAATCTTCTCAGTGGAAAGAAACCGATTGGCAAGTGTTTTTTGAGCATAACAATTGGATTTTTGGATATGGTTTGAACTATCGCTTTTTTAAAGTTCTACAAAGAGAAGCTCATGTTTCAAATACTAATTTGACAAGCAATAATGATAGTACAACTGATTTTTTAGTCGGTGATAATAATTTCACGGCAATCGTTGAACTTAAAAGACCCGACACTCCACTATTTGAAAAAGATATAAATAGAGCAGGCAGTTGGCAATTATCTAAAGACTTAACTTTTGCCGTATCTCAAATTTTGGAACAAAAAGCTTCCTGGATTCTCAAAAGTGAAAGTTCTCAGTATGATAGTTCTGGCCAATTAATTACACAAAAAACTTTTGACCCTAAAACAATATTAGTTATTGGGCATTCTGAACAGTTTTCTGGAACAGACCAAAATAGCAGAATAAAAGCAAAGACCTTCGAGCTTTATAGAAGAAACTCTAAAGATATAGAAATACTTACATATAATGAACTACTCGACCGAGCTACATTCATTGTAAATGATTCTGAATAATAACAGTTTGATAGTTTTATTTACCCCCAAAGTCATTGCCAACACGCTGAAACTGCTGGTTTCAATTTTTCAAACGCATTGGCTTAGGCAGACAGGACAGCAGTTTGGCAGTTTATTTTGGTTTTTCTGCTCTCAAAGTGGGTTTGCAACAATTTCTCTGCTTGGTAGTTTCGCAACTTTTCTCCGAAACCCAAAATATTTTGGTTCGCAATTGCTTTTTTAGATTTTTTCATGCAAATTTACTTTCAGCAATCAAGTTGGTGAGATGGGTTCTTTGGCGTGCTGCTGTCCGTTGGACAGCATATCGGAGCGGTCGCAAAGTTCATAAGTTCCAACTCGGGCAAGCAAGTAAAAGTTTGATAATCAACTAATTAACTCAACGTTCGCTCCAAAATCATCTTGCTTGCGAGCGTTGGAAACGTGAACAAAATATAACAACTTTATGCAACCAATTTTAAAAGAATTAATCACAACATTTAATAATAGTAGATTAACTCAACTTGAAGATTTAATTA
>JAFEIL010000421.1 GCA_017495105.1 Emticicia sp.
GTGAACAAACCAGCGGAGTATCTTTTTCGGCTACTGAGAAATTGGCAATTGCCCAAATGTTGCTGACTGAAGTAAAAGTCGATAGAATCGAAGTTGCTTCGGCAAGGGTTTCGGATGGAGAGTTGCTGGCTGTTCAGAAAATAACCAATTGGGCAAAAGAACATGATTTGCTTGATAAAGTAGAGGTTTTGACATTTGTTGATGGTGATTCTTCCATAAAATGGATGCTTGAAGCAGGTGCAAAAGTGATGAATTTATTGACAAAAGGTTCGCTGAATCATCTTAAGCACCAGTTGAAAAAAACGCCCGAACAACATTTTAGCGAAATCTCGAATGTGATTGCTTTGGCTCAGTCGAAAGGTATAAAAACCAATGTTTATCTCGAAGATTGGAGCAACGGAATGCGAAATTCGCAGGATTATGTATTTCATTTTCTTGATTTTCTTAAAACGCAACCCATCCAACGAGTTTTATTGCCCGATACATTGGGTGTGCTTACTCCGCAGGAAACTTATGGCTTTCTTCATTCGATTGTGGAGCGATACCCAAATCAGCACTTTGATTTTCATGCACACAATGATTACGATTTAAGCGTAGCCAACGTCATGGAAGCCATTCGTGCGGGCGTACAAGGCTTGCATTTGACAGTAAATGGCATGGGAGAACGTACTGGAAATGCTCCACTTTCTAGTACAATTGCTGTTATCAATGATTTCATGCCAGACGTAACGACTTCGGTCGTCGAGCAATCACTTTATACGGTAAGTAAGATTGTTGAGTCATTTTCTGGCTTTGGTATTCCTGTTAATAAACCTGTTATTGGTGAAAACGTTTTCACTCAAACAGCAGGTATTCATGCTGATGGAGATAACAAAAATAATCTATATTTCAATGATTTGATGCCCGAACGTTTCGGCAGAACTCGAAAATATGCTCTCGGAAAAACTTCTGGGAAAGCCAATATTGAGAAGAACCTGCAAGAAATGGGTATCACGCTTACGCATGAAGAAATTAAGAAAGTAACACAAAGAATCATCGAACTTGGCGATAAAAAGGAAGTCATTACGAAAGAAGATTTGCCATATATTATTGCCGATATACTTGATAGTGAGGCAATTGTAGAGCGTGTGCAGGTGATTAACTATGTAATGACCCACTCAAAAAACCTTCGCCCATCAGTTACTTTAATGGTGAAAATTGATGAGGAACTTTTTGAAGAAAATGCTCAAGGCGACGGTCAATACGATGCTTTTATGAATGCTTTGAAGAAAATTTATTTGAAAAAGAATATTGCTCTTCCAACGCTGACAGATTATGCAGTGAGGATTCCGCCAGGAGGAAAAACCGATGCTCTTTGTGAAACGATTATTAGTTGGGAGTGTTCAACAAAAAGTTTCAAAACTCGTGGATTAGATTGCGACCAAACAGTTTCAGCATTGAAAGCTACTCAGAAGATGTTAAATTTGATATAGTTTTTTTAGGACACAGAGTAATACAAAGTTTATGACACAGAGTATCACAGAGTTAAATCAGCTATCTCAAATTATTTTGAAGCAAGCATTTGATGTTCACTCGGCTTTGGGGCCTGGGCTTTTGGAAAGTGCCTATAAAGAATGTTTAGCTTATCGTTTAGAAAAAAACGGTTTACGAGTTGAAAAAGAAAAACCAATGCCTTTAATATTTGAGGAAATCAAATTAGACCAAGGCTATCGTTTAGATTTATTAGTTGAAAATAAAATAGTTGTAGAATTAAAATCGGTTGAATTTATAAACGATTTACACATTGCACAGACATTAACTTATATGAAGTTGGGTAAATACAAGTTAGGATTACTCTTAAATTTTAATGTAAAAAGTTTAAAAGATGGTATAAAAAGACTCATTTTATAAACTTTGTGAAACTCTGTGCATTAACTCTGTGGAACTCAGTGTCCTCAAACAAACATATGAAAAAACATATCTTAATCGTCCCAGGTGACGGAATTGGGCAGGAAGTAACTGCCGTTGGTAAAAAAGTTGTAGAGAAAATCGCTGCAAAATTTGGTCATGAATTTACTTATGACGAAGCATTAATCGGTCACGCTGCTATCGAAGCAACTGGCGACCCACTTCCAGAAGAAACGCTCGTAAAAATGAAGGCCTCCGATGCTGTATTATTCGGTGCAGTTGGCCATCCAAAATACGATAACGACCCTTCGGCAAAAGTTCGTCCAGAGCAAGGTTTGTTGAGAATGCGTAAAGAATTAGGGCTTTATGCAAATCTTCGACCAATCAAACTTTTTGATGAACTTTTAGAAGCATCAAGCATCAAACCAGAGCTTTTGAAAGGTGCTGATATTCTTTTCTTCCGTGAATTGACTGGTGATGTTTATTTCGGAAAACGTGAGCGTATCGACGAAGGAAACACCGCGTACGACACAATGATTTATTCAAAATACGAAGTTGAGCGTATCGCCCGCAAGGCATTTGATGCGGCTATGACTCGTGGCAAAAAATTAATGTCCGTTGATAAAGCAAACGTTCTTGAAAGTAGCCGTTTATGGCGTGAAGTGGTGCTTGAAGTAGCCAAAGACTATCCAGAAGTTGAGCTTTCGCACCAATTTGTTGATGCAGCTGCAATGCTTTTGATTAAAGACCCACGTAAATTTGACGTAGTTGTGACTGGAAATCTTTTCGGAGATATTTTGACTGACGAAGCATCTCAAATTGCAGGTTCGATGGGAATGTTGGCTTCGGCTTCAATCGGTGATAGCACCGGTGTTTATGAGCCAATTCACGGTTCGGCACATGATATTACAGGAAAAGGAGTGGCAAATCCGTTGGCTTCTATTTTATCGGCAGCTTTGATGTTGGATATTTCATTTGGTTTAAAAGCTGAATCGGAGGCTATTATCGCAGCCGTAGATGCAACTTTAAAAGCAGGTTTCCGCACAGGTGATATTGCAGATGCCAATACTCCAAAAGACATGATTTTGGGAACAGATGCAATGGGAGAGCAAATCTTGTCAAGAATATAAGTAGTTCATAGATATCGGTTCGATAAAAAGACGGGTTTTTACTCGTCTTTTTTGTTTTCGGTAAAAAATATTCCGTAATTTTGATTAAAAAATCACCAAAACTAAACTAATGAAAAAATCATTTTTTATCGCTATTATATTATTAATCAGTCAATTAGGTTTTTCACAAGCACCAAAAACAGCCAAGCCAGCCACGCAAGGACTGAAACTTGCTTATGTTTATGAAGATTATATTCTTCAGAATGTAAAAGAAATGACGAGTCTTCAAGCCGAAATCGCTTCTAAAAAAGTGGGTTTTGAAACAAAACTAGGACTAAAAGCCAAAAAATATCAAGAAGAATATGCCGAATATCAAGCAATGATGCAAGATATTACTGGCTTGACAACCGATTCTTTGAATGCAAAATTGAAGCGAGTGCAGAATGTCAAGAAAGATGCCGATGAGTTTCAAACAAATTCGGAAGCCGAACTTCAGAAAATGATTCAAGAGAAATTTTTAGCAATTCGTGAAAAGGTAAACGCTACAATCAAGACAGTAGCTGCTGAAAAAGGTTACAAAATTGTGTTCAGAAGAAATGCTGATGCTGGAAACAACGAATCAAATACCGTAATGCTTTATTCGGCCGATAATGGCAAAGACGACCTTACAGATGCAGTTTTAGTGAAAATGGGGACGGTTCCGCCGAAAAAATAAAATAATAAGGTCTTTATAAAACCTTACAAGATTATAGAAAACAATAAAAACGCCCAGCTATTTCTCAATAACTGGGCGTTTTACTTGAAATTCTTGACTACTTAGCCTCTTTTACATATTTTTTCAACCATTCGTTTTGTTCCCAAAGCATGTGAAGTAGGTTTTCTTTACCTCGGTAGCCGTGAGCTTCATAAGGTAAAAATACAAAACGTACAGTTCCTCCATGTCCTTTAATGGCCGCAAACATACGCTCACTATTGATAGGGAAAGTACCAGGATTATCATCAGTATCACCATGAATCAGTAAAAGTGGTGTTTTGATTTTATCGGCATAACTAAACGGACTCATTTTATAATACAAATCTGGAGCTTCCCAATAAGTTCTATCTTCTGCCTGAAAACCGAATGGCGTCAGTGTTCTATTATAAGCACCGCTTCTTGCAATTCCTGCCTTGAAAAGTTTAGTATGGCTCAATAAATGGGCTGTCATAAATGCACCGTAACTGTGTCCGCCAGCAGCAACTCTATTTCTATCACCAACGCCAATTTCTGCCAAATGATTAATTGCTGCTTCGGCATTTAGCGTAAGTTGCTCAATAAAACTATCATTCGGTTTTGTGTCACCACCTTTACTCACAATCGGCATTTCGGCATTATCAAGCACTGCAAAACCTTGAGTTACGTAGTAAATTGGACTCCCCCAAGAAATCGTAATAAATTTATTCTCGCTTCCACGCACCTGTGCAGCATCGGCCGCATTATTAAATTCTCTTGGATACGCCCACAAATAAACAGGCAAAGCTCCGTCTTTTTCTTTATTATAGCCTTTAGGCAAGTACAGATCTCCCGTTAACTCAATGCCATCTTTGCGAGTGTATTTCACTTTTTGCTTACTCACACCAACCATTCCGGGATACGGATTCGTAAATGCCGTTATTGGCATATCAGCGATGCGTAATTTCAGATTTTTGATATAAAAATTAGGTACTTCGGTTTTTGATTCTTTACGAGTAATGAACTTTAGATTTTTTGAATCTAAAACATCAACCACAAACTCAAACGTACCTTCATTGCATCTCCAAAGTTGTTCGGTTTTCTTAGTGTCAATATCAAATACACTCAAAAATGGCAAATCTCCTTTTGGTGAAGAACCAACTGTGTTATTTAAAAAAATCTTATTTCCTTCTACCAAAATCACTTGTTTACCAAAGCTATTTTTCTCCATCAAAGGCGTACCCGGATTGCCATAAGCATCCGTAATATTTCTTTCAAAAAGTGTTGAAATCGTTTTTGTGCTACTATTGAATCTACTTACTTTGAGGCTTTGCTTACCAGTAAGTGCTTCCGAAACCCACGCAAAATTTTCATTTCCCCAAGTTATGCCACGGAAACGTGTCTTTGTTTTGAATAACTCTTGTTTTTCGGCTTTAAAAGGTGCGGCTTGTGCATAAACCACATCATGGAATTCCACGTTCTTTTTTATCAAACCACTATCAAGTGGCATTGCCCAAACCAAGGTAGCTGCCTCATCGGCTCTCCATTCAAAACCTCTCGGAATATTCTGTACATTATCATTGCCAGAAGGTCGTGTTTCGGCACTTGGCAAATCTGCCATTTCTTTTACCAACTTTCCAGCAACATCAACTACCATAACTGATGTCGGAAAGCCACTTGATGTAACTAAGTAAGAAAACGGTTTCTTTAAAATTTCCAACAAATAGTATTTTTTATCGGGCGATAAAGCATAAGATTCGTAAATGGCTGGTTTGCCCAACGGCGTTTCTACTCCTCCACGATTAATGACCATCTGAGCGGTTGCCATAAACTCAAAAAGTTGTTCATCATAAGGAGTTTTTATTAAATCTTGGTAAGTACGGCCAGGAGCAGCTTTTCCGATGTTCTGCTGTACGGTTGGGCCTTTGGGCGTTATTGGCTTCCCAGGAGCAGCACTTGGCAAGCTAACGGCTGTTTTATAAACAATGGCGTTATCGTCAAACCAAGTTAAATCAGCACCTAAAACTACGTTTAAAGCCTTTTTATTAACTTTGGTTGCTACTTTTGTCGCTATATCAATAATATATAAATCAACTCTGCTATTAGTAGTATTTGTGAAAGCAATCTTCTTTTCGCTTGGACTCCATCTTACATTTCCTGCCAACATATTTACTGGTAAACCACTGATTTTAAACTCTTTACCAGTTTTGATGTTTTTCAACGAAAAATTATTGATGAAAGTTTGTCGGCTTGGCGAGAAATTATTTGGATTTAATCTCAAACCTGCAATTCTGATTTCGGGTTGACCTAATTCCTCAACGGTCGGGTAAGAGTTACGTTCGCTTTGAAGCATCCATTCGCCTTGACTATCTATGCTAACATCAGGTGTAGGTTTTGCCAAAAGCAAATCGGCTATTTCTTTGGGCGGAAGTTGGTAGTTTACGGCATCTTGAGCAAAAGTCCCAAAACACACTGTAAAGCCTATCAATAAAAAGGTGATTTTTTTATTCATTGTAAGTGTTAGTTAGTAAAATTGATGAATAATGATTTAAGGAAGTGAAATTAACGATTAAAACTTATCAATGCATATTTTGGAGACTTAAACTCTAAAAAGATAGACGTTTGAATGGATTTATTCCTAAAAATGCAGTTTATTAACCTTAAATGCCCAATTATGGTGGTGTAGATGTTTGTTGATGAAATTTTTATGTAGAATTTCAAAACACGGCGAATTATTTAGCTCTCCTAAGACATTTGGAGTGCTAAATTATGCTTTGAATTCTTATTTGATTTATCACTTAGATTTTCTGAAAATCTAAGATTTTTTCAATGATAAAAATTCGTACTTTACTAAAAAGAAATTTGACTTTGCTCGGTCGAAATTAGTTTTGGCTAGCATTTGATTGCGTCGTGCCACAAACGGAATGAATATCGAGAATAGGCTTATCAATGAGGCGTAGTTTCTTCGTATTGTTAATCAAAAACAATACAATATTATTGAAAAGCCATTTCAAGATTTACGGAAAACGCAGTCTACACAACGAAAAAGGGGCCATTAATTGACCTCTTTTTTATTTATTTGTACTGTCTATTGCTGCAATGGCAGCTTTGATAGTCGAATCTTTATGGAAATAGGCTTTTCTTTTGGCTTCTGTTGCTTTTTTAGGAACACCAAAAGTAATTAAACCAGCTAAATAGGCGATAGCCATCAGAACTAATATTAGCCCAACGCCCCAACCCCAAAACTTTTTATAGTTTAGATTTTTTTCTTCTAATACTTCGCTGCTTTTTTCAATAGAGGCTTGTTGTTTTTTGTTCATGGAGTTATGTCTGTTAAAAATTTTTCAAATTTAAAGGTACTTGTTAAGTAGTCAACAACACCAAAAATGTGTGAATCATGTAAATAATTATCATAATCTTGTAAGTATTTTATCCTTATTTTCTCGCTCCTTTGGTTTATCAAATTTCGTAATTCTTTTTTGTTGAAAACATCCAAAATCTGATGACTGAAATCGAAATCTTAGAAAGGAATTTAAACGTATTTTCGGGAATGAAGTAGCCAGGCTTTTTAGCTTTCGACGAAGTATTGGCAAGTGAAAGCCTTAAAAAAGGCGATTTTTACAATGATTTTCATCAAGTTTGTTAGCATTTAGGTTTCGTGATGGAAGGTGTTTTTAGAATGTATTATCTTGATGAAAAAACTGCTAACGAAAAAAATATTTTCTTTTATACCGATAAGCAACTGTTGGTTTCATATGCCAGTTTTATCAATCAAGTTCAGTGTTATTTTTATACATAATCGATGGTAGCATCGATAATAATTTATATTCACTTCGATAATCTGATGTCGCTTTATCGACAGTCACTCCATAAAGCACAATTATCAGACAAAACTCGTTTTGCCGACGGAGTAGGTACCAACCCTGAAGAACTTATCGGAGCGGCTCACGCAGGTTGTTTTTCGATGCAGTTTAGTTTTTTATTGAAGGAAGCTGTTTTTACTGCTGAAAATATCGATACCAATGCAAATGTGGTATTTGAAGATGGTACAATAACAAATATCAATTTAAAGTTAACTGCTACAATTCCAGAAATTAACGAAGAAAAATTTCAAGAAACAGCTTTGGCTGCTAAAGCAAAATGTCCGATTCACGCTAATTAAATGCTGAAATTTCTTTAATTGCCACTTTGCTATGATTGCGATGATTTTTTTAGGAACGTCCAATTCGGACGTTCCTACAAGGACTATTTATTCATATATTTCTTGCCATTTGAATATTTCATATCGAAACCAGCTTTGAATTTGGTATTATCGAAATTGGCATCATTACTGAATTCGGCATATTTGAAATCTGCTGCATTGCTGAAAGCCGTACTTTTAAAAGTTACACGTTCGCCGAAATTGGCATATTTAAAGTCAGCGTACTTTTTGAATCGTACATCAAAGAAGTCAGCGTCTTGCTTAAATGATGAGTATTTAAAATTGGCGTATTCGTCAAAATCTGACTTAGCAAAAATCACTTCTTGTTTAAAATCTGCATACTTGAAATTGGCACTTTGGGCAAATTTCGCTCCACCAAACGATGCTTTTTCGGCAAAATGAGAAAATTTAAATTCAGTTTTTCCTGCAAAAGAACAGTTTTCAAAAACCACAGCTTTTTCAAAATCAGTTGTGTAAGTTGTGCCATCGCCGTTACTCCATTCTATAATACCATTTCCTATTTTACGACTTTTCTCTTCTTCTAAGTTTTTGTAGGCAATCACATCACCTTTGAATGTACAGTTTTTAAAAGAAATAGGTACTGCTACGAAACTTTTGTATTCTTCGTAATTGCCTTTGTTTTTGATGCGTTTACGGTTAGAAAGTTCGGTTAAATCTAAATTTCCAACGATTGTAGCATCTTGATAATCAACGGATTGTTGCTTATTGATTGTTTCAAAAATAGTTTTTGCTGAAACTTCTTTTTGGGCTGAAACCGTTGTGCCGACGAGAGTAAAGAGTAGTAATATGAATATTTTTTTCATAATTATGGAATGGTTAAAACATTTGACAACTTTGTGAGTCGTTGTGCTGAAAAAAGTTGTCAAATGTGGTGAAATGAAATTTATTCGTTGATATATACACCGCCAGAATTTGCGTCCATTCTAACGACAATTCCGCCACCGTTGAGCGAGCCTTTCACACGGTCTTTTTCAATAGTTCCGTTAAATTTGGATAAAGTTGGCATTTTTACTCTTTGTCCGTCAAGGTCTAAATCCATGCCTTTATCCATTGGCATTCTTACGTGAATGCTTCCTGCACTGGTAGAAAGATAAAGGTATTTGCCAAGCGACTTAATGTCAGCGTCAATGCCACCGCCCGAAGTTGAGGCTTTTACGCTGGCAGTAATATTATCTAATTTAATTGAACCACCCGAAGTTGAAGTCACGAAATCGCCACTGATTTCTTCGGCTCTAATTCCACCTCCACTTGTGGTTGCTTTGATGGTTCCATTAAGTTTTTTGAGTGTTAAGCCGCCGCCCGACGTAGTGAGTTTAATATCGCCATTGCAATTTTCGGCATCAATTCCGCCACCACTAGTTGCGACGTCAATATTATCACGACAACCGCTGATATTGATTCCACCGCCCGAAGTACGACCTTTTATAATTCCACCTAAGTTTTGGAGTTTCAAGCCGCCGCCGCTGGTTGAGAATCCTAAATTTCCATTAAGATTTTTGAGAGAGATTCCACCACCGCTGGTTACTAAATCAGTGGATATTTTTTCGGGCGTGTAGATTTTGAAAGAGATACTAAGGCCATTTTTCCAATTTTTCCAGCTACTTTCACTTTTGCGTTTGGCTATGCACAAAATGGTTTCACCTTCTTTTTTTACGCTTAATTGGTATTCTTTCAAGCGATTTTCGATTTCATCTTTGCTTAGCTTGCTTCCTCCATTGTTTACTTTTACATAAACCTCAACACGAGTTTCGTCTCCTGCACCACCTGTAACCGAAATTCCACCGCCCGATGTGTGTACATTAAGGTTTTTAATTTCTGATGATTTGTAGGTTTTTACCAAGTAAGGCGTTTCTTTATCTTGAGCCAAAGAAACAGTTGAAATGGATAGTCCTAAAATAAAAAATGATAGTAGCTTTTTCATAAATTGCATTTGTTAATATTTCATAATTTAAAATAAGATGCACAAGATGAGAGAAGCGTTGCAGAAGAGGTGAATTATTTTCAAAATAGATCTATTGGGTCTTCTACCACTCTTAAATTTTCGTTGAATGTGTCAATAAAATCCATGTCTATTTGATTGATTTCAAAGTCAAAAATATCGAAATTCTCCTTAATTCGCTGAAAATTGGCCGATTTGGGGATACTCGAAACACCGTGCTGCAAAGCCCAACGCAAAATAATTTGGGCGGGAGTTTTTTCATATTTTTGAGCAATACTTTTTAGTCTTGGGTCGTTCATACGCATACCACGCACAAGAGGGGTATAGGCTTGTAGTTGGATTTTCTTTTGTTTACAAACTTTCGCTAAATCTTTTAAATATAAATACGGACTAAACTCAACTTGATTAACCGCAGGCACAATGCTTGAGTAAGATTCGAGTTCGGTAAGAAATGGTATGAGGTAATTTGCCACGCCAATAGCTTTTACTCGCCCTTCGGTATAGAGTTTTTCGAGAGCAAGCCAAGTGTCTTTTCTAGTTGCTTTGATTGGCCAATGAACCAAATAAAGGTCGATGTAGTCGATGTTGAGTTTTTTTAGACTTTCATCAAAAGCTCTTAGTGTTTTGTCAAAACCTTGGTCACCGTTGTTGACTTTGGTCGTTACGAAAATTTCTGTTCGGTCAATGCCACTTTTACGTACAGCATTGCCAATTTCGGTTTCGTTTTTATACATTTCGGCAGTATCAATGAGCCGATATCCAGTTTCTAAAGCCCACAATACGGCTTGCTCGGCTTCACTGTTATACATATCATAAACGCCCAAGCCGAGCAGAGGCATTTGATGTCCATTGTTGAGAATGGTATAGAGTTGATTTGACATAAAGGGTTTGGTTTTACCAAAAATACTATAATTTTTGAGGAAATGTTTGTGTTGTAATATTTCAATAATGGACTAAAAATCCTGAAAGGATGATATTTTTATAGAGAAAAAGGCAAATAACGGACTAAATTAAAACTCCGAAGGAGTAGTGACATCATACCACATACTAATATCACTCTATGGGAGTTTTGCTTACTGACGAAACATAAAACGTTATTTTTCTCACCCCCTTCGGGGTTTTAAATCACCTCATTATTAATAGCATAGTTTTTCAATTCTTTCTTAAATCACCATTTTTCTAAACCCAAAAGCTTTTTACCTAAATCATTTAACTCTGCTGTGCTGTATTTAGTTTTTTCCCAATCACGAGGGTCTCCAGGAAAAGCGTAGCCTTCGGGAGCAATACGATTTTTCCATGAATTTACTCGCCAATCTCGCAGGTCGTCGTTGTCTTCTTCGGCTGGCATCATTGAGATATATTGAGCTATTCTAACCTTATCTATTGAATTATTTGGGCGAATTCCGTGCGGTTGACTACTATTAAATATCAATAAATCACCAGCTTCGAGTTTAACTTTTACGAGGTGTTCCTCAAAACCTGATATATCGGGTTTGAAACGATTTCGGTCTTCAGGCTGCGTCAGTTTCCAAGTATCAAAAGTGCGAAACAACTCTGGAATACACTGAAAACCACCCATATTTTCGTCGGTTTGGTCGGCCAAAGCCAACACGCCTTGCACGTTTTGTGGTTTTGTTTCGGGGTCATAGTCCCAGTGGATAAATCCTTTGTATTCAAACCCAGGCCGAAGGGGAAAATTAAGGTTTGCACGGTCAATCGTTACCCAAAGTTTTTCGGTTCCCCAAATATCCGCAAAGGCATCATGAACTCGCTGCATTTGGCGGTTATTCCAAAGGTGTTGGTTGTTATACACTTCAACCATACCTGTGCCAGTGAGTTCTTTCATCTGCATCTCGGCACGTGGTGCGGTGTACCAAGTACTTGGGTCATTAGGCGATTTTTCTTCAAATTCCCAAATAAAATCAGCAGTTTGAAGGGCTTGTTCTTTCGGTACGGCATTCTTGATAACTACATAGCCATTTTGTATCCAAAATTTCCAATCGTCTTCGCTCAAAACTTTGAGTTGACCACCTTCTTCAAGGCTTGTACGTAATTTAACTTGGCTGCTTGTAGCGGTCGAAGGATTGCCAGGCTTATCAGTGTGATTTTTATTGGGCATCATGGTTGGGGCTGCCATTGTCATTTTCATAGTTTATATGTATTTAATGATATTTAAGATTGAAATAATGATACAAATTTAGAGACTAAAATAATGAAAGGCTTTACCTATAATTGCTATTTTTTGAACAATATTGATTTTATGTGGATAAATATGTGGATGAATCACATAATTTGTGCAAATTTGTTGAAATATGGTACCGAACTTGTTTTTGAAATACGGTAAAAATGAAAATTATTTTAGAAGAATTTACGATTGATTCTGAAAGTTCGTTTCGGGTTTTTAGGCCACGATTGAGTCAGATTTTTTATTGGCATTTTCACCCCGAATTCGAGTTGGTTTTTATCGAAGGAACTGACGGAACTCGGCACGTTGGCGAGCATATTTCTCGATTCGAGGGCAGCGATTTGGTTTTGATTGGTTCAAATATTCCGCACCTCAATTTTGATTATATGGTAAAGACCGATTACGAAAAGGTAGTGCTGCAAGTTCGGCAAGATTTCCTGCAAAATGCTATGCTCGAAACACCCGAATTAGCTGTTATTCAGCGACTTTTTCAACGCTCGCAATATGGAATTGCTTTCGGGGAAAAAACAAAAAAGATGATTGGTGAACGAATGAAACTGCTCGATGGACTAAATTATTTTGGACAGTTTTTGGAGATTTTGAGTGTTTTTCAGTTTTTGGCAACTACACAAGATTATGTGTTGCTGCATGATAAACCCGTTGAAAATCAATACAATAAAAAAGACCAACAACGCATCAAGCGATTGTATCAGTTTATTAATGAAAATTATCAGCGAAAAATTGATTTACAGGAAGTAGCCGATATGAGTAATTTGAGCGAAGCTGCTTTTTGTAGGTATTTCAAGAAAATGACAAGAGTAACGTTTACAGAATTTCTGAATCATTACCGAGTCAATCAAGCTAAAAATTTGCTTTTACTCGATAAAAACGTAACCGAAACTTGCTTTGATTGTGGCTTTGAAAGTATGTCATATTTTAATCGAACTTTCAAGAAACTAACAGGCGAAAACCCTTTGGCTTTTAAGAAACGGTATTTTATGAAGTAGATTTTCGTTAAAAATGAGCCACACCTTGTTATCGCTGATAAGAGGTATGGCACATTTGCCTAATATTACTCATCCAAAATACTCTCTTCCATGGTAGAGTTTCCGCCGTGCATGATTTCGATGATTTGCTTTATATTATAAACCGTTCGGTTATATTTATTGCTGAGTAAAATTATCACAAAATCTTCGCGAGGGTCGAAAAACATAATCGTATTATAGCCTTTCCACCAACCTGTATGATACACATAATCGGTCTGTTGCTTGGCATTTACCCAAAGTCTAAAACCGTAGCCATAATTACGCAAACCTGGAAATTCAAAGCTGCGAGGCATAATCATTTCACGGAAAGATTCTTTGCTGATAAGCGTATTGTTTTTTAGAGCGGTGTGCCATTTCAAAAGATCGCTCAAAGTAGAGTATACGCCTTTATCGCCTGAAATATCATCATAATAATCTTTTTGTAATTTACGCCCAAATTGATAGCCAACTGTGCGGTTGATATTGATAGAATCGTTTTTGGTTGTTACGATATATGAATCTTTCATGCCGGCTGGGCCAAAGATGTTTTCATGCATATACTTTTCAAAATCTTTACCTGTAACTTTCTCAACCAAAGCTGCTAAGATGGCAAAATTGGTGTTATTATAGCCAAAATAATGGTCGGCTTGATTAAATATTTTTGGCGTTGGCTGTACAGTTGCAAACCATTCCATAATTTGTTGATTGGTAGGGTAAATCTTAGATTCTCGAACCATCTTATCAAAAGTATATTGATAAAACGGTAAACCCGAGCGGTGGCAAAGCAAACTTCGAATCGTGATACCATCGTACGGGAAATTTGGGTAATAATCTTTTACTGTATAATCAAGGCCGAGTTTGCCTTGTTCGGCCAATTTCATGACGGCTACCGCCGTGAAAGTCTTAGAAAGTGAAGCAAGCTGAAACTTTGATTGTAGGTTATTTTTGACTGAGTCATTGGCAAACCCAAAGGCATTTTGATAGATAATTACACCTTTTTGTGCAATCAAAACATTGCCATTGAAGCCTTCTGCTAATTTTCGCTGAATTACTTGCTCAATCAAAACCGCTTTTTTATCAGCATTTATTTCTTTTCTGATTCGGGCTTCCTCTTTTTTTAGGGCAACACTATCGACTTTTTTCTCGCTCTTACTTGAGCTCACATTCTGACATGCAAAAATACTTGTAGCGAGCAAACAAACAACAATATAGTAGTAACTATGGAAGGGAAAGTTTTTAGTAAATTTCATAATAATTTCTCACAAATCCGAATCAAACAGACGAAGTAAAAGGGTATAATTTAGGTAGGACAGAAACCGAAATCTGTCAAATTGTGTCGAAAAAATAATAGGTGATGTTTTAGAAGAAGTAGTATCGGAAAATTATGCATGGAAACTTAATTTCCACGCACATATTGCAAAATAATAATCAAAAACATAGTAAAAATAACACTACAAATGATTTTCAGAACCGTAATCAAAAAAAACTGAAAACCGCCAGCTTCTACAAAAAACAACATTGAGTGGTGAATTATTGTAAGAATAGCCACGTATCTGACAAAACGCTCGCTACCCATTTCTTTTAACGAAATCGTAATATCATTTTCAACGCCCCTTGTAGGGAATAGAAACTTGATGATATAACCTCTTAAATAGCCAATCATTACACTGGCTGAGGCATGTACACCTGCTGTATTATAGAAAATGTCAACCAACAAGCCTATCAGAAAACTTATCAAAATTACCCAAATTGGGTCAATTTCGTCTGGTATAAGTAAAATACACGCAATGTAAACAAAGCAAAACGCCACATCGAAGAATACAAAATTGCGGAGTACCACAATTTGTAGCACTAAATAAATGACGAATGTAAGGACTAATTTTATGACCGTTTGAGAATTCATTTCTTTTCTTCGGTGGTTGATTGCTCTAATAAATCTTGTTCTTTTTTCAACTTATTGTTTACAATGTAAACATAAGATAAACTGCGGAAGTCAGTTGCTAACTCCACTTCAATCTCAAAAAATGCCTGGTCTTGTTTGGCACTTAGTTTACGAATTCTACCAATCATTGTTCCTGAAGGATAAATTACGTTTTGCTCAGAAGTAACTACCGAGTCGCCTTGAGAGATTGGCTTAAATCGGTCAATCGTATTCAAATTAATGATTTTCGGATTCATACCACCCCATTCGGCAATACCTAAGGCTTTATCGTTTTTAGTTCTAAGACTCAAGTTTTTAATTTCTGATGAAACCTTCGATTCTGAATGTAAAATCGAATAAACACGAGAGAAATGCTCAGAGCATTGCATCACTGTTCCGACAACTCCTTGTGGACAAATTACACCCATTCCAGGCT
The DNA here is from genome assembly GCA_017495105.1 of Emticicia sp. Classification (GTDB taxonomy): domain Bacteria; phylum Bacteroidota; class Bacteroidia; order Cytophagales; family Spirosomataceae; genus Emticicia. Next base: position 15,434 of record JAFEIL010000421.1, read on the forward strand.
CAATGCCGTCGAGTGTACCTTTATCAATTGTCAAATAGTTTTTCGATAACCCAACTGTATTATTGACAACCTTTGCGACCTTAAACTCGAAGCGTCGAGCAAAAGCAGAATCTACTTTATAATAATCTCCGTCTCTTTGCTTAAACGATTGTATGGCCGACACTGCTTTTTTGAGTTGAGCATTTTCAGCAATCAATTGATCATTTACATTGCCAAGATTCATGTAATTTTTTACATAATTCGAACTTTCGAGCGTCTTGGCTGCGTAATAGTTGGAAGTATTAAAAAACGAAACATCCCAATAATGATTGTTCTTGACGAGCAACCAAAAACTGACGAGTTCGAGGATAGCAAACAAAAGAAAATTTCGTATGCGAAATATAAGTCGGAAGAGTTGCGACATCTTATGAGAGTTCTAGTTCTGAGCGACCGACGCTCGGTTCAGAATTCTGAGTTACCAATGCAGAGTTTTAAACAGAAAATATTTAATAGGAATAAGTTCAAAAAGTTAGTTTAAAAATTCAAACTAATTTTTTGAACTTATTCTTTTCTGATAAACTCAGAATTCAGAACTCAGAACTCAAAAATTTATTGGATTATAACTGCTCTATATTTTTCAATATTTTTCAAAATCTCACCTGTTCCACGCACAACCGCACGAAGTGGGTCATCAGCTACGTGAATCGGAAGTTTTGTTTTAATAGCCAAACGTTTGTCTAGGCCATGAAGCAATGCTCCACCACCTGTCAAATAAATACCGTTTTCGTAAATGTCTGCCGAAAGTTCTGGTGGAGACATCTCCAATGCACGCATGATGGCCTCCTCAATTTTTGAAATTGATTTATCAAGGGCATAAGCAATCTCACTATAGGTAACTTTGATTTCTTTTGGAATACCAGTCATTAAGTCACGACCACGGATTTCGATGTCAGCTGGTGGATTATCCAAATCCGGTAAAGCCGCACCTACTTGAATCTTGATAAACTCGGCCGAACGTTCGCCGATAAGTAAGTTGTGCTCACGACGCATATAATCAACAATATCTCTCGTAAACAAATCACCCGCAATACGTACAGATGCCTCGCAAACAATACCTGAAAGTGCAATAACCGCAATCTCAGTTGTACCACCACCGATGTCGGCAATCATCGAGCCGTTTGGTTGCTCAATGTCGATACCTATACCTATAGCCGCAGCGATTGGTTCGTGTACCATGTAAACTTCTTTGGCTCCAGCGTGTTCGGCTGAATCTTTAACAGCACGTTTCTCGACCTCGGTAATACCTGATGGAATACAGATTACCATGCGGTGAGAAGGAGAAAAAAACCAACTACGACTTGTCTCAATCATCTTAATCATACCACGAATCATTAATTCAGCAGCAGTAAAGTCGGCAATTACGCCATCCTTGAGTGGACGAATAGTCTTTATATTTTCATTGGTTTTTTCATGCATTTGCATTGCTTTATGACCTATCGCCAACACTTTTCCAGTAATTTTGTCTAAAGCAATAATAGAGGGTTCATCTACAACGATTTCGTCCTTATAGATAATGAGGGTATTTGCCGTACCCAAGTCGATCGCGATGTCACTCGTGAGAAAGTTAAACAGTCCAGCCATTTTGAGCTTTATGGGTTAATTTTTTTAAATAGTCCGCAAATTTACAACTATTATTGACAAAATATTTCTAAAAAGTTGAAAAAGTATTGAAAAAGTGAAAAGTATAACAACAAGAAGATAGCGTTCATAGGCGGTATGTCGCTTTTTCAATAAAAAACTTGTGTTTTAAGCATAAATACTAATAAATTTAAACCTTCAACTCGAAAAACTACATTCTTAATATTCTCTAATAAATACTTGTTATCGTAATATTATCACTTTTTTAATCACCAAAACCTTCAATAAATAGCTATACAAAAAAATATATTATCTTTGTCCTAAAGGAATTTATCTAACCAAAGAACTGAAATATAAATTATAGAAAATGGGAGTCCGTTCGATACTCAGTAAACCCATAGCAGCTTATGTGGTTGCACAGCAGAAAAAGTGGATAGCTCGCTCCGCTGAAGTACAAGCCGAATGGCGAGAAAAGCTGGTAAACCAAGCTGCTCAAACAGTTTTCGGGCGTGACCATCATTTTTACAATATTCGCTCTTATGATGACTTTAAACAGGCTGTTCCTGTGCGTGATTACGAAGACTTAAAGCCTTATGTAAACCGAGTAGTTGAGGGAGAGGAAAATATTCTTTGGGCAGGAAAACCACTCTATTTTGCCAAAACTTCTGGTACAACCTCGGGAACAAAATATATTCCTATCTCGAAAGATTCGATTCATAATCACATAGATTCTGCTCGGAATGCCTTATTGAATTACATCGACGAGACAGGCAAATCAAAGTTTTTAGATAATAAACTCATCTTTTTGTCGGGAAGCCCTGAAATGACCGAAAAAGCGGGCATAAAAACTGGTCGCCTTTCGGGCATTTCTACACATCACGTTCCTGCTTATTTGCAAGCTAATCGTTTACCTTCGTATGAAACAAATTGCATTGAAGATTGGGAAGCCAAACTCGAAAAAATCATTGATGAAACTATCAATCAACCAATGAGTTTGATTTCGGGGATTCCGCCGTGGGTGCAAATGTATTTTGATAAAATTCAAGCTCGAACGGGCAAGAAGATAAAAGATGTTTTTCCTGAATTTGATTTATTTGTCTATGGTGGCGTAAACTTCGAACCATATAGAGCAAAGCTTTTTGAGTCAATAGGAAAAAAAATCGATTCCATCGAACTCTTTCCTGCGTCCGAAGGCTTTTTTGCTTACCAAGATAAGCAAAATAACGAAGGAATGTTGTTGTTGCTCGATACTGGTATTTTCTACGAATTTATTCCAACCGAAGAGTTTTTCAACGAAAATCCAACTCGCTTGAGCATCGAACAAGTAGAATTGGGTAAAAACTACGCACTTATCATTAATAATAATGCTGGGCTTTGGGGTTATTCGATTGGCGATACTGTGAAATTTGTTTCGCTTGACCCCTATCGTGTAATTGTTTCGGGAAGAATCAAGCATTTTATTTCTGCATTCGGCGAACACGTCATTGGAGAAGAGGTTGAAAAAGCTATGAAATATGCTTGTCAACGTCAGCCAGAAGTTGAGATTGTAGAATTTACGGTGGCTCCGATGGTTACACCAAATGAAGGGCCCCCTTACCACGAATGGCTCATTGAGTTTGCCGTTCCACCACAAAATATGGAGCAATTTAATAATGATTTAGACCATAAAATGGCCAAACTAAATACCTATTATGAAGATTTGATTGTGGGTAGCATTCTTAAGAAATTGGTCATTACACCGCTTCAAAAAAATGCCTTTATTGACTATATGCGTTCGCAAGGTAAACTCGGCGGACAAAATAAAGTTCCTCGTTTATCAAACGACCGTAAGATTGCAGATGCCTTGAAAAAGGTTTAATAATCTGTGGTTGTAAAGACAGGAAATACCGAGCGACGATCGCCTATAACTAATTTCCTCCATCTATCAAAAACTAAGATAATTTTCTGTATATACATTTATTTTTGTAGGCAGAAATAAAAAACTAAATTATAAACCGTATTATGTTACAATTTTTGAAATATGTTTTCGCAAACATCATCGGGATTTTTCTATTCACGATTTTGAGTTTTATTATTTTGATTGGAATCGGAAGCCTGATGTCAAGCTCAGATACGAAAACCCAAGTTGAACCCAATTCAGTTCTTAAACTTGACCTCAATCAAGTTATCAGAGAAAATGCTCCCGAAGATGACCCATTCACCGAGATTTTGTCAGGAGGAAATGGCCCAGGTCAAGTAAGTTTACCACAGATTCAAGAAGCATTGGCGAATGCTAAAATCGACCCCAATATTAAAGGAATTTACCTAAAAGCCGAAAACCCGATGGCTGGTATGGCAACATTGAAAGAGGTAAGAGAATATCTTTTAGATTTCAAGAAATCAAAGAAATTTATCTATTCTTATGGCGAAACTATGACCGAAGGCTCAATTTACCTTTGTTCGGTGGCCGATAAGAGTTACTTAAATACAGCTGGTGGCTTAGATTTCAACGGTTTAAGTGCCAATTATTCTTTTATGAAAGGCTTATTTGAGAAAATTGGAGTAAAACCTGAAATTTTTAGAGTAGGAGATTATAAAAGTGCAGTTGAACCTTTCTTCTTAACAAAAATGAGTGATGCAAACCGACTACAAACACAGTCGTTTATTTCTGATATGGCCAATAATTTCTACGGAGATATTGCTGCTTCTCGCAAAATTACTATCGACGAGGTAAATAATATCTTGAACAATGCTTTGATTCAAGAGCCATCCGATGCTGTAAAATATAAAATCATTACGAACACAGGTTATTGGGATGAGTTCGAAACTGCTCTTCGTCACGAGTTAGGCTACAAAGAAGATAAGAAAATAGAGTATATTGGTTTAAATAAATATTTGAAAGCCGATAAATTGGTAAAAGAAGGAGATAATTCTAACCGAATTGCGGTAATTGTGGGTGAAGGAGATATTCTTTCGGGAGAAAGTCAAGATGGAACTATTGGTTCGGAAACTATCGTCAAAGAACTCCAAAAGGCACGTAAAGATTCAAAAATTAAAGCAATAGTTTTGCGTATTAACTCTGGTGGAGGAAGTGCTATGGCATCGGATGTGATGTGGAGAGAAGTTGAATTAACTAAAAAAGTAAAGCCTATCATCGCATCAATGGGTGACTACGCTGCTTCTGGTGGTTATTATATGGCAATGGCTTGCGATACGATTGTTGCTCAATCAACAACTTTGACAGGCTCAATCGGTATTTTTGGTGTGATGTTTAATGTTGAGAAATTGATGAATGAGAAACTTGGCGTTACGTTTGATGGCGTAAATTCTCATAAATATGCCAATTTCCCTTCGGCAACTCGCACAATGACCGATGCTGAGAAAAACATGATTCAAAACGGCGTTAATAAAGGTTATGAAAATTTTACAGCCAAAGCTGCCAAAGGTCGCCACATGAGTGTTGAGAAATTGAAAACCCTCGCTAGCGGTCGTGTTTGGACTGGGAGCCAAGCAAAAGCTAATGGTTTGGTTGATGTAATTGGTGGTGTAGATGATGCCATCAGAATTGCTGCAAAAAAAGCTAAACTAAAAGATGGTGACTACCGAGTAAAATATTTGCCAATCAAAAAGTCAAGCTTTGAATCAATCATCGAAAAACTCGGTAATGACCAAGAAGATGCCAAACTGAAAGCATATTTAGGCGATTTCGCACCGTATGCCAAACAATTAAAAAATCTCCAAAGTATGGATAAAGTTCAGGCAAGAATGCCTTTTGAATTGGAGATAAAATAATGCTGAATAGGCGTTTAGCTAAGTCTAAATCAAACTTTATCACCAAAAGGAGAAAGAAATTAGTACCTTTGTACGAAATTCTTTCTCCTTTTTGGTTTTCGTAGGACAACTTTTTATCGGAGTTGCGGACAACTTGTCATAGAGCGAGAACAAGAAATAAAAGATGATATTTTAGAAATATGAAAAATACAAAATTAATCGAGGCTAAATTTGTCACGAGTGCGGCAGATTACCGTAAATGTCCGCCACCCGAAAAACCAGAATATGCCTTTATTGGTCGCTCAAACGTAGGTAAATCTTCGTTGATAAATATGCTATTGGCGACTAAAAATTTAGCAAAAACCTCACAAACTCCTGGGAAAACGCAGTTAATCAATCATTTTGAGGTAAATAAACAATGGTACATCGTCGATTTGCCGGGATATGGATTTGCTAAAGCTCCCAAAGGTGAGCGTGACAAATGGGGCGAAATGATTGGTGAATATTTGGTGAATCGTGAAAACCTAATGTGCGTTTTTGTACTGATTGACGTACGCCACGAACCACAAAGAGTCGATTTAGAATTTCTGGACTTTTTGGGGGAAAAAGACGTGCCTTTTTATCTGATTTTTACGAAAGCTGATAAAGTTGGAAGTGTAAAAGCCGAACAAAATGTAGAATCTTTTAAGAAAACGATGCTTTTAAGTTGGACGAAAATTCCACAATATTTTATCACTTCAGCCGAGCGACGAACTGGTCGTGATGAATTATTACAGGCAATCGAAGACTTGAATCTATCTTTTACGAAATAATTTGTACTTTTGTAGCGTTATAAAAAACTCAAAAAGAAATTAAGAAAAACATCGTTAACTGTCGGCAATTGACAGTTGACTAAACAAAAACAATATATTTTTCAAATGGAATTATTAAGAGATATTGCCCACATTTCTGGAAAAAGTGGTTTGTATAGAATTTTGAAGCCAGGGCGTGGTGGCGTAATCGTTGAAACACTTGACGAGAAAAAACAAAAAGAAATGGTTAGTTCGAATGCCCGTGTATCTGTTTTAAAAGATATTTCGATTTATACAGAAGATCCAAACAAATCAACTCCACTAGGAGATATTTTCTTGAAAACACGCGAACTTCACGGTGAAAAAGTAGAGTTTGAATTCAAAACAGCATCAAACAATCAAATCTTTGATTTATTTGCTACTGTTATGCCTGATTTTGATCGTGAGCGTGTTTATGCTTCCGACATCAAGAAAATCGTTAGTTGGTATAATATTCTTTCAGCTGCAATGCCAGAGCTTTTTGTTCCTGCTGTATTAGACACCGCCGTTGAAGAAACAACCACAGTTGAAGAACCTTCTGCTGAAGTAGCTAAAGCATAATTTTGAAATAAAGTATTTTTAGAAAGCCCATCGGAAACTTTGGGCTTTCTTTGTCACCTTTTTTAATCTACTTTAACACAACCGTCTTTCCCGTTTTGGAAGATTTCACGGCTGCATCTAAGATTTCCATTGCTATCATATTTATTCTTAGCGAACCCAAATCATTTTCTGATTTTACTTTACCTCGTGCTACTGCCGCAAAATAAGTGAAAGCATCATTTCTAGGTGTTTCTAGTGGCTTTGCTGCGATTTTTTCTTCTGGCAAAGCGTTTCTATCGCCTTTTCTGACTATCATTTGGGCAGTTTTATCGGCAAAAATATAGCCCGTTTTTCCATAAACTTCTATATCTTTTCTATCAAAAGGCCAATTCCATGAGCCTTGAAAAATACCTTGTGCCTTCGGATAAGTTACTACGATAGTTGCTTCATCATCAACATTCGGGTAGGTTTCGGGCTTGATGGTTTGAGTAATTGCCGTTACCGAAGTAGGTCTTTCACCCTTCATTAACCACGCCATAATATCGGCTCCGTAGCACCCAAAATCAATGATTGCACCACCGCCATTTTTTACGGGGTCGGTTAGCCAACTCAAAAACTCTTCACTCACGCCAATTTCTTTCGGGCCACGGTGTCCGTCGTGAATCACTACTTTTCTAATATCGCCAATGGCATTTTCTGCATGAATCATTTCGTAGGCTTGATGATTACTGGCATACCACGTGGTTTCATAATTGGTCAAGAGTTGAATATTGTGTTTTTTGGCTAAAGCCGCCATTTGTGTGGCATGGGAAAAATTTACAGCCAAAGGCTTTTCAACCATGACATGAACACCTTTCACAGCACATTTTTGTACAGTTTCAAGATGCTCAATGATGCTCCTGAAATCACAAACAGCCTCAGGTTTGGCCTTTTCCAGCATTTCGTCGAGACTTGCGTACCACAGGTTTTCGGGAAGATTATGTTTTTTTAATAATCTTAGGGCCAATTCTTTATTTGGCTCGGCAAAACCGATGATTTCTACATCGGCACGTTTAGGATTATTTAAAATCTGATTAACGTGGTCGTGTGTCATACCCGCAATGCCCATTCTGACGGGTTTTTCTTGAGCAAATACAAACCGTAGGCTTAGGAATAAGCCAATAAAAAGGAGTTTTTTCATGTTAGATATAAGGTTGAATCAATCAAATTTAACCAAAAACCATCATTTAGACTATTTTTTAAGAAAAGTTTTCATTAGAAAACCTATTTTTGCGTTATAAAAGAAAAATCTTAATCCTATTGACTTTCGTCAGTGGGCTATCGACTAAAAAATGTCAATAAAAATACAAAATTTAAGTAAAGTTTATGGCACTCAACGTGCCGTTGATGATATATCTTTTGAAGTTGCCAAAGGCGAAATTGTTGGTTTCCTTGGCCCAAATGGTGCAGGAAAATCAACAACTATGAAAATTTTGACGGGCTATGTGCCAGCCACCGATGGCTCGGCTGAAGTAAATGGGTTCGATGTGAAAATTTCACCTATGCAGGTCAAAAGCAGTATTGGATATTTGCCCGAGCATAATCCATTGTATTTGGATATGTATGTGCGAGAGTTTCTCGAATTTACAGGTTCGCTTTATAGCTTAAAAGGTAAAACACTTCAAATAAAAGTAGCAGAAACCATCGAAATGGTGGGGTTGGGTTTAGAAAAACATAAGAAAATCGGGCAGCTATCGAAAGGGTACCGTCAGCGTGTAGGTCTTGCTCAAGCCTTGATTCATAACCCCGATGTGCTGATTTTGGACGAACCAACTACAGGCCTTGACCCTAATCAATTGGTTGAAATCAGAGATTTGATTAAATCGGTTGGGAAAAATAAAACTGTTATTTTCAGTACGCATATCATGCAGGAAGTAGAAGCCATTTGCGACCGTGTGGTGATTATCAATCGAGGAAAAATCGTAGCGAATGGTACGCTTTCCGAACTCAAACAAGGTGGAAAAGGTATCGAGGACGTTTTTAGAGAATTAACTACGTAAAAACAGGAACGCCCAGATTGGATGTTCCTACGAAATTTTATTATAATCTAAATCCTGTAATTTTACAAATCTTTTTAATCCTGTCGAATGCTCGAAATTTGTAGTTTTTCTTTAGAATCTTGTTTAATTGCTCAAAAAGCAGGTGCTGGTCGTGTTGAATTATGCGGAGGAATGTTTGAAGGAGGCACAACCCCTTCGGCGGGCTTGGTAAGTGTGGTTCGTCAAAATCTAACTATCAAATTATATGTCATGATTCGCCCTCGTGGCGGAGAATTTTGCTATTCTGATACTGAATTTGAGGTGATGAAAGCTGATATTCAAGTTGCGAAAGACTTGGGTGCTGATGGCGTAGTTTTTGGAATCTTAAACCCTGATGGAAGCGTTGATAAAAGACGCACAACCGAACTGGTAAATTTGGCTGCTCCGCTCAAAGTAACTTTCCACCGAGCCTTTGATGTTGCTAACGACCCCTTTCAAGCCTTAGAAGATATTATTGACTGCGGTTGCGAACGAATTTTGACTTCTGGACAAAAAAATACTGCCATCGAAGGAATAGATTTATTAAAAATTTTAGTCGAAAAATCTCAAAATCGTATCGAAATAATGGCAGGAAGTGGTGTTTCAGCACAAAATGCTCAACAATTTTTAAATATTGGAATTCATGCTCTACACATGACTGGTAAAGGAGTTCAAGAAAGCAAAATGGTCTTCCGTAAACCAAGTGTCAGTATGGCTAGTGCCGCACTTACCAACGAATACGAGATTTATGAAGCAGATTTTGATAAATGCAAAGCGGTGGTTGAAATCCTAAAAAAGTAGGCATACAACAAAAGCGTATGCCTACTTTATAAATATTCTATATAACTTTTGTGGAATTTTTACTATCGACCACTGACTATCAACCGTGGGCTATCTATTTCTTCTCAGCCAATTCTGTTACTTTTTGGTGAATCATCACTTGGTTCGACATGATTTTTGAGAAACCTCTCACATCATCGCCACTCCAAGCATTGTTCATTTCGCCATAGCTACCAAATACTGGCGACATTAAATCGTAGTCAGATTTAATACCTAATAATTGGAAATTATACGGTGCTAAATGTACACGAACTTCGCCAGTTACGTGCGACTGCATACTTTCTAAAAACTTTTCAATATCACGCATCAAAGGCTCCAAAAACTGACCTTCGTGGAGGGTCATACCGTACCATTCGGCCAAATTTTGTTTCCAATATTGCTGCCATTTCGACAGTACGTGTTTTTCTAATAAATGGTGAGCTTTGATGATAATCAATGGAGCGGCTGCCTCAAAACCTACACGACCTTTGATACCGATGATGGTATCGCCCACGTGAATATCGCGACCGATGCCATAAGGAGAAGCTAATTCTGATAATTTGCGAATAGCATCTACAGGATTATCAAAACTTTCTCCCGCAACACCTTTCAACTCACCGTTTACAAATTGTAAGGCAATTTCTTCTGAACCAGTTTTACTTACTTGGGTCGGAAACGCACTTTCTGGCAAAAATTCATACGAATTTAAAGTCTCACGACCACCAACCGAAGTCCCCCATAAACCTTTATTGATTGAGTAAGCCGCTTTGTGCCACTCACGAACCACACCTTTTGATTTTAAGTATTCAATTTCGGCTTCACGAGACAATTTTAAATCTCTGATTGGCGTAATTACTTCGGCGTTTGGCAATACGATTCTGAAAACCATATCAAAACGAACTTGGTCATTGCCTGCACCTGTGCTTCCATGAGCTACGGCTTCTGCACCAACTTGCTTAGCATATTCAGCTACTGCAACAGCCTGAAACATACGCTCAGCACTCACCGAAAGTGGATAAGTATTATTTTTAAGGATATTTCCATAAATCAAGTAGCGAATACATTTTTGATAATATTCATCTACCATACGAGCCGTGTAATGATTTTTTACTCCCAATTCATATGCTTTGGTTTCAATATCCTTCATTTCTTCTTCTGTAAATCCACCGGTATCAACCAATACAGAATGAACTTCATGACCCAAATCTTCGGTCAAATATTTTACACAAAAGGAGGTATCTAAACCTCCACTGTACGCCAAAACAACTTTCATAAGCTAAAACCCGCCCAAAAACGAACGTATTTTTTTAGAGTTCAACAAAATTTCACGCAAAAATAGGACTTAAAAAGTGCAAATGCTAATGATAGAATGAATGTTACTTAGAAATCTAAATCAACATCCAACCACTCAAAATTAGGCTTTACCTTGGTACTGTAAAATACATAAAGGTTCCAATACAAGAAAAGACGATATTAGGCAGCCAAACGGCTAACATTGCTGGCATATTGCCTGATTCAGCAATACCTTTTGACATAATGAAGAACAAAATATAAACAAACGCCAGCACAAAGCCGATTGCAATCTGAAAACCAACACCTCCACGAGATTTTCGGGCTGATACAATCAAGCCCATTAATGACAGAATAATTACGGCAAAGGGTGTAACTATTCGCTGATAAAGTTCAATCTCAAAAGACTCAATTCCTTCAGCTCCTCGGCTCCGAATTAACTCAATGCGTTTGCGTAATTCTGGAATTGTGAAGGTTTCGTAAACGTTGTGGTCGCTCTCAAAATCACTGGGAGTTAAGTTTATCACTGTATCTTTTGAGGCCGTATTGTAGATAAGTTTGTCTTTCATGATGCCTAAAGTCCGTATTTTATAGTCTGAAATCTTCCAGCGTTTAGTGCTGTCATTCCATTCTATTCGTTTGGCCGACATTTTCTCAATTAGCTTATTGTCAATAATTTTTTCGAGTGTAAAATCATAGCCAGTTTTTGTTTCGTTATTATAACTCGACATATAAGCGTAAGTATTCGGAGCAACGGCGGTATGAAAATCTCGGTCAGAGAAATAAAATTTATCGTTGATGTAGGTAGCCTCAAAACCTAGTCGAATTTTATTAGCTTTAGGTAGAATCCAACCAACCATCACAAACGACAGAGTCGCTACCATTGAAGCAGCAATAAAATAGGGGAGCATCAGTCGGGGAAAACTTGTGCCACTACTCAAAATTGCTACGATTTCGGTATGAGCCGCCATTTGAGCCGTGAAGAAAACCGTCGAAATAAAAATCATCAACGGACTAATATAATTTGCCCAATAAGGAGCAAGATTAGCATAGTACGAAAGCAGAATTGCTCGCATTGGAGCGTTTTTCTGAATAAAGTCGTCATTTTTTTCTACGAAATCTATCACCATGATAATAAGCACAATGACCAAAACCGCAAAAAAATATGTCTTTAGAAAACGTTTAATTAAATATTTATCAAGAATATTCATGGAGTAATGCAAACGGGGTCGCCCGTGCGATGAATAATGCAAAATGGATTTGTTGTGCAT
>JAFEIL010000502.1 GCA_017495105.1 Emticicia sp.
GGATGATGCCATCGTGGTTATCGAAAACGCTCATCGTTTGTTTAATAGATTTAAAAATTTAAGTATTAAAGAAGCGGTAGCATTGGCAGCATCAGAAGTTTTCTTGCCTGTATTGTCAGGAACACTCACTACTATTGCTCCATTCTTTCCATTGTTATTTTGGCCGGGAATCGTTGGTGAATTTATGAAATATTTGCCAATTACTTTGATTTATACACTTTTAGCTTCTTTGATTGTAGCTTATGTAATTAACCCAGTTTTTGCGATTTCATTTATGAAACGTCATAACGAAGGTGATCATGAAGACACAAGTTTCAAAACAATCAAACGCCCCTTGATTATTATGGCAATAATAATATTGCCAGCTTATTTAATCAATGTTGGTATTGGCAACTTGTTAGTTTTGTTTGCATTGTTGTATGTTTTCAACCACTTTGTTCTTACACCAAAGATTATCATACCTTTTCAGGATGGAGCTTTACCTCGTTTCAAACAAGCGTATCGTAACCTTATTTCTTGGGTAATTACGGGTTATCGTCCAGTAATTGCGGTTTTGGCTATGTTCGGAGTCTTGATTATGACATTCGTATTGTTGGGAATCGTGAAACCAAAAGTGATTTTCTTCCCAAGTGGCGAGCCAGATTATATTTATGTGTATAACGTGATGCCAGTCGGGACTGACGCTCGTGTGACTGATTCGGTGACGAGAATTATCGAAAGCAAAGTTTTTAAGGTAATCAAGAAAAACAAGGCCGAGACCGCTATCAATTCAGTAATCTCGAATGTTGGTAAAAATGCAGGTGACCCATTTAATCCTGACCGTTCGGCAACGCCTCAGAAATCCAAAGTGACGATTGCTTTTGTTAAAAAAGAATTCCGTGGAGAAACTTCTTCTGCTAAACTTTTAGAAGAAATGCGAAAAGAAATTCAAGGAATTCCAGGAAGTGAGATTTCAGTTCAAAGAGAAAATAATGGACCACCAACTGGAAAGCCAATTTCGGTAGAAATTTCGGGCGATGATTTTGATAAATTGATTTCTATAGAGAAAGATGTACGTAAGCGAATCACTGCCGAAGGCATCCAAGGTATCGAAGAATTGAAATCAGATTTGATTACAAATAAACCAGAAATCATTATTGATGTTGATAAAGTAAAAGCACAGCGAGAGGGTATTAGTACCTCACAAATTGCATTGGCGATTCGTACAGCTTTGTTTGGTGCAGAAATTTCAAAGTTTAGAGATGATAAGGATGAATTCCCGATTCAGCTTAGATTAAAAGCCGATGATCGTAATCAGATTGAAAAATTATTGAGCTTGAATATTACTTATCGTGACATGAACTTGGGCGGAGTTTTGCGTCAAGTTCCGTTAAATTCGGTCGCAAAAGTGAGTTATTCAACAACTTTTAGTCAAATCAACCGCAAAAACCAACAACGTATCATTACACTTGGATCGGAAGTTTTGAATGGTTTTAATGCCAACGAAATTGTTAGTGAAATCCAAGAAAAAGTTATTGATAGAATGGAAATTCCGAGCGGTTATATCGTAAAAATGGGTGGCGAGCAAGAGGAACAAGCCGAAACAGGAATTTTCTTAGCAGGTGCTTTGGGTGCAGCCGTTTTGTTGATTTACTTGATTCTTGCAACTCAATTTAACTCGGTTATTAAGCCAGTTATCATTTTTGTAACAATTCTACTTTCATTTATTGGAGTTTTCTTAGGCTTCATGGCCTTTGGAATGACCTTCTCAGTTCTAATGTCGGGTGTTGGTATCATTGCTTTGGCAGGTATTGTGGTGAAAAATGGTATTTTGCTTATTGAGTTTACCGACGAATTACGCAGTAGGGGTTATGGCCTCAAAGAAGCGATTATAGAAGCAGGTGGTGTGCGTCTAACGCCTGTGTTATTGACTGCATCGGCCGCTATATTAGGACTTGTACCTTTGGCTTTTGGTGTGAGTCTTGATTTTGTGACGATGTTCACCGAACTGAATCCACACTTATTTTTTGGAGGAGATAGTGCCGTTTTCTGGGGAATCTTGGCGTGGACAATCATTTTTGGTTTGAGTTTCTCGACTGTACTTACATTGGTTATCGTGCCATGTTTGTATTACATCAATGAGCGTGTACGTGACAAATGGTTCCGCAAGAAAAAAACAATTGAGTTGGTGGAAGAAACAGCTTAATTTCTGACAACTTGCTTTTTAGCGAAGCTAAGTTGCCTAAGCGAACCAAAGGCAAAAGAAATCCCCATTCTCACACGAGTTTGGGGATTTTTTATTTATTTTTATACTAAAATTCAACTCTATACCAATGATTTCTATTTCAAAAACCCTTTGTTATTCTTTATTATTACTATCGTCAAACTATTGTTTTGCACAAATAACTCTCAAGGAGGCCTATAAAGATGCTTTCATGATGGGAGTTGCTGTAAGCGATGGTATCGTTTCGGGGCGAGATAAAGACTCGCATGATATTGTCATAAAGCAGTTTAACACTATTACAATCGAAAACTCTATGAAGGCCGAACGCATCAATCCTAAACCCGGGGTATTTAATTACGAACCCGCAGATGCTTTTGTGGAGTTTGGCAAGAAAAATAATATGTTTATCGTTGGCCATACACTCGTTTGGCATAACCAAACGCCTGATTGGTTTTTTCAGAATGAAGATGGAAAACCAAAAACGAAAGAAGAAGTGATTGAGCGTTTGCGTGAGCATATAAAAACTATTGCAGGAAAATACGCTGGCAAAGTCAATGCGTGGGATGTGGTCAATGAAGTAATTGATGATGATGGAAATTACCGACAAACTACCTGGGTAAAAGGAATTGGCAGTGGCGACGAATTGGTAAAACTTGCTTTTAAATATGCTGCAGAATATGCCCCAAACACTGAATTATACTACAACGATTTTAATGCGTGGCGACCAACCAAACGAGATGGAATCGTGAGAATGGTAAAAATGCTCCAAAAAGAGGGCATCAAAATCGACGGTATCGGCATTCAAGGGCATTGGGGACTCAATTATCCAAAAACTGAATATATCGAATCGGCAATTGAAGCTTATGCCGCTTTGGGCGTAAAAGTAATGATTACAGAGTTGGACGTTGATGTACTGCCATTGACTAAAGAGGGACAAGTAATCGGACAAGGAATGAGTGAAAAACAATTTCAAAACGAAGAGTTTAAAGAGTTTCTAGACCCATACAGCAAAGGTTTACCAGCAGAAGTCCAAATCCAATTGGCTAATCGTTATGCCCAGTTATTTGAGATTTTTTACCGAAAACGCGATAAAATAGATAGAGTTACGATGTGGGGTATCCATGATGGTATGTCTTGGAAAAACAATTATCCAGTACCTAAACGAACAAATTATCCACTACTTTGGGATAGGAACAAACAGCCAAAGCCTGCCTATGATGCAGTTTTAAATCTACCAAATAAATTGAAGTAATAATAAAAAATGGTACTGTGGTGAATATAAAATAACTTAAATTTCGTGCCTAATAAAATTTTGTACAAAAGTGGTATAAATATGAGGTTTATTTGACCTTCACTTTAAAGTTTTCAAAGAACTATAAAATTTTAGTAAAAATTAATTAAAATTTAATAAGCTGATTATTAGTTGTTTACATAATGAAATAGCAGCTAGGTATTTGTAATTCGTAATTTCATTTTGTACTTTTCTCATTTCAAACTACTTTTACGTAAAATTCAAAATACACGAAAATAATGAGCGTTCTTGTTAATAAAAACTCCAAAGTAATCGTACAAGGGTTTACTGGCTCGGAAGGAACTTTCCATGCAGGTCAAATGATTGAATACGGCACAAATGTCGTTGGTGGTGTAACGCCAGGAAAAGGTGGACAATTGCACCTTGACCGCCCTGTTTTCAATACTGTTGAACAAGCAGTAGTTAGCACAGGAGCTGATGTCTCAATTATTTTCGTGCCACCAGCGTTTGCGGCCGATGCAATCATGGAAGCAGCCGATGCAGGTATTAAAGTAATAGTTTGTATTACTGAAGGTATTCCAACTAAAGATATGGTAACTGCCAAATCTTATATTCAAGGTAAAAATGTTACCTTAATTGGGCCAAATTGTCCAGGTATCATCACAGCCGAAGAATGTAAAGTTGGTATCATGCCAGGTTTTATCTTCAAAAAAGGTACAATTGGTGTAGTTTCTAAGTCTGGTACGTTGACTTACGAAGCCGTTGACCAATTGTCAAAAGTAGGTCTTGGACAAACAACCGCTATCGGTATCGGTGGTGACCCAATCATCGGAACAACTACAAAAGAAGCGGTTGAATTATTAATGAACGACCCAGAGACTGAAGGTATCGTTATGATTGGTGAGATTGGTGGTGGAATGGAAGCAGAAGCCGCTCGTTGGATTAAAGAAAATGGCACAAAACCAGTAGTTGGTTTTATTGCTGGCCAAACAGCCCCGAAAGGACGCCGTATGGGTCACGCAGGTGCAATAATCGGTGGTGCTGATGATACAGCCGCAGCTAAAATGAAAATAATGGAAGAATGCGGAATCTTTGTAGTAGCATCTCCTGCCGACATCGGTGCAACAATGTTGAAAGCTCTCGGAAAGGCTTAATTCAAAATTGACAGTTCGTAAAGGATTTGTAAATATTTAGCCAAAATTTTAACAATCTTACCCAATAAGTTTATAAATCTTTTTGGTCTAATTATAAAAACAAAAGGTCAGACTCTATAAGTCTGACCTTTTTTGCTTAATTTTGCAAAAAAATTAAAGCAGAACTTTGAAGAAGATTCTTTTCATATTTTTACTAATCATATCGTCAAAGTCGTTTGCCACAACCGTTGGCCCAAACGAACAATACTTCTTAGTGCATGATTACCACGATGATTGGCAAGTGTATGACGACCGAATGAAATCCTACATTCCATACATTTCAGAAAAGCACTTGGGGTATCCTTCGCACACTGTTTTCTGTGATATACAGAGTAATCGAGGTTATAATATTTTGGTTTATGCCCAAAAGGCTGATAATTTCTTGTTTATCAATGGTTCCCTTCGTCAGAAAATCCCAGTTGGCAAATGGATTGTATTGAGTGTCGATAGTCTTTATCGTGCTTATGAACAACCCATAATCTACATTACGCTCTACGGCTCAAATGATATCGATGATAAAAAATTGATGCTGGGATACAAACGCTCACTTAATCAGAAACCAATAGTATTGGCAGAGTCAGGTATCACAGCTAAGCCTCGAACGCCTACACCTTACAGGAATTATATCGTGCTGGTGTCGATGTTTATATTGGTTTTCTTTTCATATTTATCTAACTCATATATTAGAGCTTTTCAACGATATTTCAACCTAAAAGATTTATTCAACACCTTTGTCCGGGAGCAATCGTCTCTGATAAACAAGCCACTCAATAGAATGAATGTCATGTTTCTGATTCTACTGAGCTTAATAATCAGTTTGTTTTATATGCTTTTGCAAAGCAAAGGTATTCATGTTTTTGGAGGAAGAACAATCTTACAAGAAGGTGATACACTTGGTGTTTTGCTTTCAAACTATTTCCGAATCAGTTTAGCAGTGTTTGTTATAATGGTTATGAAATACTTTTTCATTGGCTTAGTTGGGCAATTGTTCAACCTCGAAAAAATAGTGGATTTGCATTATTTTAAGATTGTTCAAGCATCAAGCCTTTTTTACTCGGCTTTAGTTTTAGTATTATCGATACTCTTTATGCAATACTTACCGAACGATTTCAACTGGCAAGTATATCTATTTACACCAATAGTAGCATTTTATTTTATTAGAATTTTCATTCTATATTTCACTATTATTCGTAGTATTCCTAAACAAAGTCTCTATTTAATTTCGTACCTTTGTATTGTAGAAATATTGCCCGTTATTCTCGGCATAAGGTTTGCCATATAATGATTTCTTTTAGTTTTCATCATTTAAAAAAACCAAATAAAATTTTGTACTTGAAAACCCGCAATTTGGATGAGTGAAGTAGCAGAAAAAATAATTTTAGACCGCCTCCGCAAAGTGGAGAGTATTTTGGTAACTCAAGCGAGACCGGCCGACGAAAAGTCTCCGTATTTTGAAATGGCCAAAAAATTTGATTTAAAAGTGGACTTCCGTTCTTTTATTGAAGTAAAAGGCTTAGACCACCGTGATTTTCGTCGTCAAAAAATAGATATTTTGGCTCATTCAGCTATTATTCTTACAAGCCGTAATGCAGTAGATAATTTCTTTCGTATTGCAAAAGAAATGCGTATCGAAATTCCAATAGATATGAAATACTTCTGTATTTCTGAGCAAACGGCTAATTATTTACAGAAATACATCGTTATTAGAAAACGTAAGATTTTTGTAGGTCAGAAAATTGCTGCTGACTTGGAAGCGTTGATTTTGAAGCATAAAAGTGAGAAATTCTTGTTCCCTTGCTCAAATATTCGCAGTAATGAGATTCCAAATTTGATGAACCGTAATGATTTGCACCTCACAGAGGCAATCATGTACGAAACAGTTCCGTCTGATTTGTCAGATTTGACAGAGGTTTTCTACGATATTATTTGTTTTTATAGCCCATCTGGAATTACATCATTGATTTCTAATTTCCCAGACTGGAAACAAAATAATACGCGTTTGGCAGCTTTTGGCCCAACAACCGCCAAAGCTATTCGAGATGCAGGCTTTATTCTTGATATTGAAGCTCCGCTACCCAACGCACCTTCAATGACTGGAGCTTTAGAACTCTATATAAAAAAGGCAAACAATATTTAATAAAAATAAGTTAATAGGCTAAACCACAAGTTTAGCCTATTTTTTTTCGTTATGGTGTTAGGATACAAATAATTAATTAAATTGCCTTTGGAAAGAGAAATATTATAAAAAAACGTTGCTTTTGCAGCCTAAATCTTATCAATTCTCGTTTATTGACTATTCGACTATTTTCGCCCACCATGAGAAAGATTTATTATATAGTTTTTTTGATAGCATCCTTTACAGCTCATGCTCAACAAGATGCACAGTTTACCCACTACATATACAATCAGTTATTTCTGAATCCCGCTACGGCTGGTTCTGAAAATGTTACTCGTTTTCAGGCAATTTACCGTACCCAATATCAAGGTTATCAAAGTACTTTCGATGATGGTGGAGCTCCAGTTACGCAAGTAATTTCGGCCAATGTTCCGCTTAAAATGCTTAAAGGTGGTGTCGGAATTACATTCGTTAATGATAAAATTGGTGCAAGCACACAGAGAGATTTTAAATTATCGTATGCTTATCAAATGCCTGTTGGTAATAGCCAATTAGGGATTGGTGTAAGTGGCGGTTATTTTTCACGAGGGATAGATTACAGCCGTTTACGTGCAAAAGATGAAAATGACCCACTTTTAGCTACTGGTCGTTTTAGCCAAACCGCTATTGATTTAGGAGGGGGTCTTTACTTAAACAATCCCTCTTATACGATTGGATTATCCATGAATCATATCAATCAACCAACATTTGGACTCGGAACTGATAAAGCAACAAATACTCTCAAACGTAGTGCCTATCTGACGGGAAGCGTATTAGTTGGTGTTTCATACACAATCGACGTAAGCCCAATGTTGATTGTAAAATCAGATTTAAGCACAATTTCTGCTGAAGCTGGGGTAATAACTACTTATGATAATCGTTATTGGATAGGTACTAGTTATCGTACTGGAGATGCCGTGTCGGGTCTTGTAGGGGCGAATTTGCTAGGTGGAAGTATGAGAATTGGTTATGCCATCGATGTGATTATTGGAGGTAAAAATGCTAAAAGCCCGATGTCACACGAAGTGCTTTTGAGCTATTCGCTAGCAGCTCTTAGGGCTGGAAAGAAATCAATAGTTCGTACACCAAGGTATAGATATTAAATTTTAAAAAAAAATATCAAAAAAACTGAAATAACTACTCGTTTTTATTTCAAAAAACGCCCAAAAACCTAAATTTTGGTGCAATTTGATTCATTTGTCATTAAAATTACTATTTTCTCCACTCATCTCTCGAGCCCAACAAAACCTTGTGGTTTTAACAATTATAGGTTGAAAATTGTTAATATATTTGTTCTAAACCTTCAAATTAATATTTTGGCTTAATAATTGCTTAATCAGTTTATAGTTATCGGAAAAGCTTATTTTTTTTTATAACTTTGCGGGCTAATGCAATATTAATTTCAGAAGTCACGTTTCTATATTATCGAAAGTATCAATACAAAAAATAGATAACCAACTTGTTTTCAGCTATGAGCAAGAGAATTTTAAGTACCTTTTTGAAAAGTCTGTTAGTGATTGCTCCAATCGTAATGATGCAGAGTTGCGGTTCCAAAAGTCCTTTAAGTAAACTAGGGATTGGAGGAAAGAAGAGCAGTAAAAGTGGAGGCAATGATAATGGCATGAATGGTATCCAAGATGGAGAAATCATGGCAACCTCTCGTAAAGGATTTAAGCAAACTGCTCCGCGTGGAATGGTGCTAATTCCTTCGGGGTCATTAATGATGGGACAAGCCGATGAGGACGTAATGTCGGCTCGTATCTCAATGAACAAGCGTGTAACAATTGTTCCGTTTTATATGGATGATACAGAAGTTACTAACCATGAGTACCGTCAGTTTATGAATTCAATGATGACTGACTCCGTTTCTGTTTTAGGTGAAGAGTTTATTATGTCAACCCTTTATCCTGATACTTCGGTTTGGAGTAAAGATTTTACTTATTTCAATGGCGACGTAATGACCGAGAATTATTATTCGTCACCCGCTTTTGATACCTATCCAGTAGTGGGTATTAGCTGGGATGCCTCTGTCTATTTTAGCAAATGGCGAACAAAATTATTGAACGACAATAGATCTCAGAAAAATTTATTCAAATCACCTCGATTTCGTTTGCCTTCTGAAGCAGAATGGGAGTGGGCAGCACGTGGTGGTAAAGAAGGAGCAAAATATCCTTGGGGAAATCCTTACGTAGCAAATGGCAAAGGATGTTTCTTAGCAAACTTCAAACCATTGAGAGGAAATTATCGTGCAGATGGATATGTATATACAGCCCCAAATAATGCTTTCAACCCGAATGATTATGGTTTGTATAATATGGCAGGAAATGTGGCAGAATGGTGTCAAGATGCTTATGCTGAATCGTATATGCCAGTTACATGGGATTTGAACCCCGTGTATAATGACGAAAACGAGCCTCGTAAAATTATTAAAGGTGGTTCTTGGAAAGATGTTGCATATTTCCTTGAAACAGGTACTCGAACTTATGAATTCCGTAACGAACGCCGTTCCTATATCGGTTTCCGTTGTGTAATGGATCGTTTGGGTAGTGTTCCAGGAAGAGAATAATATCAAAAATAATTGCGAAGTATATTCTGATTTATTCGACACGAATATTTCGATTTATACTTCGCATTTATTATGTTTATTTGAAATTAGATTCAAAAAATAAATTCCCTTTTAAATTAAAGATTAATTCTTAACTTTTTTAAACTCATGGCAGCAAATAGTAATAGTACAAGTTTATTTTGGGATAAAATTATTCCGTTTTTTTACGGAGCTGGAGCATCGGTTGTAATCTTGGGTGCATTAGGTAAAATCATGCACTATGATTGGGCAAATTTTATGTTACCTATTGGATTAGGTACTGAAGCTGCTATCTTCTTAATCTATGCTTTCCAGTCATTTCTTCGTCCAGATAGTGAATATCAGTGGGAAAAAGTATATCCAGAATTAGCCGATGATTTTCAAGGTGAACTTCCCAAAAGAAGTGTTTCTCCGACTCAAGGAGCAGGTTTAACAGCAAAAATGGATGATATGCTTGCGAACGCTAAGATTTCGCCAGATATTTTTGATGGTTTGAAGACTGGAATCCAAAGCTTAACAGGACAAGTTGCCAAAATGTCAGATTTGACAGACGCAACGGTAGCAACAAGCGATTATGCTAAAAATGTAAAAACAGCCTCGGGTCAGGTAACAGCTATGAATACAGCATATGGTTCAGCAATGAATGCGATGAACAGCATGGCCGATGCAACCAAAGACGCTCAAGAATATCGTTCACAATTCAGCAAGATTACTCAAAATATGGGTGCATTGAATGCCGTTTACGAACTCGAATTACAAGATACTAATAAACATTTGAAAGCAATGAACGCTTTCTATGGTAACTTGACAACTGCTATGCAGGATATGTCAGATGCCTCGAAAGAAGCTCAACAATTCAAATCTGAAATGTCTAAATTGACAAATAACCTTACATCGTTGAACAACGTTTACGGAAGTATGTTGTCTGCAATGAAAGGAAACTAAATAAGAGTGTTTAGTTAAGAATGCTGAGTTATATTCTACATTCATTCTTAATTTTACATTCTACATTCTTAATTTAAAAAAATATTTAC
Organism: Emticicia sp.; assembly: GCA_017495105.1. GTDB lineage: Bacteria > Bacteroidota > Bacteroidia > Cytophagales > Spirosomataceae > Emticicia. The sequence continues at coordinate 10,422 of JAFEIL010000502.1, forward strand.
TAACTGTATAATATATAGAATATATGGCAGGTGGAAAAGAGTCGCCACGTCAGAAGATGATCAACATGATGTATCTAGTTCTGACGGCAATGTTAGCACTCCAGGTAAGTAATGCACTTCTACAAAAATTTCAGCTTTTGAATAATAGTTTGGAAAGAGCAAACGGTTCTGCTAATGGCAATAACGAAAAATCATTAAAAGCAATTGAAAAAGAAATCAGGGAGAAACCAGGTGGTGCTCAATATGCTGAAATTCTTCAAAAAGCTGTTGAGGTAAGAAAAATTACAACCGAAATGGATAATTATATCGGTGGGTTGAAGCAAGAAATCGTCGATGCTGGCGGTGGAATGGATGCTGAAACTGGTGGAGTAAAAAATCCTTCGGAAGAAGAAAAAGTAGCCATTTTGATGGTCGGAAATTCAAAAAATGGTAAAGGATACGAATTGAAAAATAAATTGAATGATTTCGCTATTCAATTACAGAAATTTGCTGCACCAAACACAAAATTTCCTGAATTAGCGGTTGATGCTGCTCAAGACCCTGCTTTGGCCAAAACGGATGCAATTACTAAAAGTAAAGACTTTACTGAATTATATTTTGCTCAAACACCAGTGCCAGCAGCATTAGCTGTTTTAAGTCAAAAGCAATCAGAGGTTCGTCGTATTGAAGGAGAAGTTTTAGAATATCTTGCGAGCCAAGTTGGTATCAAAGAAATCAAATTTGATGAAATCTTTGCGGTGGTTATTCCAGATTCAAGATCAGTAGTTGCTGGTCAGAAATACAAAGCTGAAGTGGCGATTGGAGCGTATTCTAAATCAATCACACCAAGAATTAGCATCAATGGTTCGGCTTTACCAGTAAAAGATGGTAAAGGTTTATACGAAATTACAGCATCAGGTGGCGATTTTGACAAAAATGGTCAGTTGAAACGTTCATACAAAGCAACAGTTTCTTATCCTTCACCAGACGGAACAATGAAATCTGTTGAAAAAGAAGAAACTTATACGGTACTGAAGCCTTCGGTGCAAATCGAAACAGCCTCAATGCCAGCTTTATATTTCAAATGTGCTAACCGTTTAGCAACATATTCTCCAGGTTTAGGTGGTTTGTATAGCCCAACATTTGGTGGTTCAGGTGCTGAGTTTATAGCAGGAGGAAGCGGCAAAGTTACCATCGTGCCAAATTCAGCAAAAGTAACAATGGATGTTGTGAACAATGGCATTACTTTACAAACATTCCCATTTCCAGTCCGTCGTGTTCCTAAGCCTACGATTAAATTGGTTGGAATTGATGAACGTAGAGGTGCTTCAGCAACTGGTTTAAGAACGATAAATATTGCTGCTATTGCAGACGAATCTTTCAAAGCAACTAACCCAGAAGATGCTCAATTTAGGGTAGCAGAGTTTGAGGTAAACTTGGCCCGTGGAACAAGAAAAATTGATGGTAAACCATTTAGTGGTGGCTCCGCAAATATTTCAGGCTTCGCACAACAAGCACAAGCGGGCGATCGTTATGTAATTATTGTAAAAAGAGTAGAACGTAAGAATTTTAAGGGAGAAATAGAATCAGTTGATGTAGGTGAAGTCTATTATACTATTCCTCTCAATTAATAATAAAATAATTGTCAGAATTATGAAGAAATTACAAGGCTTGGCTTTTGGTATCTCATTGATTATCAGCCATTTTGCAGTAGCTCAAGAAAAGTCAAATAATTATTTGAATCCGCTATCGCTTCGCCCTATACATGAGGAAAACGTTATGTATAAAACAACTTTGTGGCGAAGAATTGACTTGAAAGAAAAGCAAAATCAACCGCTTTTCTCGAAAGGAAATGAAATTACGAGACATTTAATTGATGCCGTAAAAGCAGGCTTGATTGAAGCTTATGACAATGATTCTTTGACAACTAAACTGACTCTTGATCAATTTATGGAGCGTTTGATGCTGAAAGGTGAAGGCGGTGGTTTATCTGAAGAAGAAAAAGCCGCTGGTTTTTCATCAGGTGGCGACGATGGTTGGGGTGGAGATAGCGGCGGTGCTACAAAACCTTCGGCTGGTGGTACTTCCCCTGCAGCAGCGGTTGATCCAGGTGCTGGTGTAGAGATTTTTCCGACGCAATTGACAACTTTAGAATTGAAAGAGGATTGGATTTTTGACAAGCAACGTTCACGTCAGTATTTTGACATCCTTTCGTTGAAATTAATCATTCCAGCTGAGCAAACAACTCTAGGTTTTGATCGTCCCATTTGCGTATTCAAATATAAAGAATTGGAGCGTTATTTCCGTAGCAATCCTAAATGTATTTGGTATAATGCTGCTAATGGAGCAGCACACAAAAACTTGGCTGATGCTTTTGAATTGCGTTTGTTTCACGGAAAAATTATCAAAAAATCTAATGCTTTAGATAGTTTCTTAGATGATATTTACAAATCTCCACGTGAAGGTTTGTTGAAATCTGAGCAATTAGAACATGAATTGATGGAGTTTGAACACAATTTATGGGAATATTAAGATTCATTTAGGAATCTATTAAAAAAGGGAAAATCGATAGATTTTCCCTTTTTTGGTATCTATTACATTTATTAGAATTTCAAAGTAGTAGGTAAGTATTTAGCCACTAGGTCTTCGTAATATGGGCGAAGTTCTTTTGCATTTGGTGGTACTGGCACTTTAGAATACAAATCATAAGGATTGAATTTATCTACCCATTTGAACATTTTATAATCGTGAGCGGACATCAAATGGCTGTAAGCATCATCGCGGTGTTGTGGGTAGAATGAGTGATAGCGAATAGGGTATAGAGCTTCTTCCGGTAAATAATTTTTCATCAATTGGTAAAGATACTCGTCGTGTCCCCAAGACATCTTAACGTTTTCAAGTCCACAATTTGGGGCATAAACACCATATTTTGTATTGTAACGCTCATCTTTTGAGTCAGGATTTGCCTCGAAAAACTCAGAATAAACGATTTTGTTAGAGTGCTTGCAACCAACAGGGAAAGTATCGCCTACAACTGCCCATTGTGGCTCGCCGAATAAGCAAAGGACTTTTCCTAAATCGTGCATAAAGCCCATCAGAACGAACCAATCTGGGTGGCCATCAGCTCTGATAGCTTCTGATGTTTGAAGTAAGTGTTGAAACTGGTCGAGATTTGTATCGGGGTCAGAATCATCAACCAAAGTATTCAAGAAATCAATCGCACCCCAAATTGACATTTCTCGTTTATCAAACTTCAAGAATTCTTTTTCTTTCTGAACAACAAAATCGTAGGTTTGGTAAGTATGGTTTAAACGATAGAATTCTCTAACAGTATTTACACGCTCAGAATCAGAGTAGTTCCGATATTCTTCTTTTGTTTTTGTTGTTTCTGCGTTTTTAGGATCTGGATATCTTACGAGCAAATCATCTTCCCATTCTTCGATACTTGCCAAAGGTGAAATTTCTTTTTCGGTGAAGTTCATTTCTATTATTTTTTGAATTTTCTAATAAATTTTTCGGCTTTTTGAAATTTTATAAAAATATCTAATCTATGATATAGACATTTAAATTAAATCTAATGCAATAAAGGAATAAAATTTATATTTTTAAAAATAAACTTTACGCAAACGTTTGAAATTGGATAGGATAGCTTTCTAAATTTTTATGAATAGAAATAATTTAGAAAGAAATGCCCCAGTAGGAATCTGAGAATCTTCAGATTTTATAAGTTTAAAACCTTGTTGAGTAATAAATTCGACCAAATGTGCTTCATCGAAAAGTGCTTGGTCGCAACCCATGTGTAGTTCACCGTTGGTGCGTCCGAGAGATTCACGCAGGTATAGAACGCCATTTTTCTTTAAGATTTTTCTTATGTCTTTCATCATCAAAGCTTTCTCCGAAAATTCGTGCAGCGAATTATCAATGATAACTTTATCAAAGAAAGCCGTTGCTAAAGTTGTAGAAGTTTCAGTGCCAATTACAGGAGTGATGGTACTATTGATAGGTTCTCCTTTGATTTTAGAGTAATAATTTAGCACTTTTTGGGCTTGTTCTGAAGTCGTGCAAGCAGAATCAATATCTTCGCAGTAGAAATTGGCTTTTGGCGTAAAAATAGAGAGGATTCCCGCAAAAGTCATTGATTTTGAGCCAATATCTGCGATATTATCACCTTCTTTAATGTCGAAAAAACTCAGCGATTTTCCCCAAGAGTCAGCAATTAATTTTTTATTAGGAAAATAAACACCATCGCAATTTGATTGTAGAGATGCAATTTCTTTTTGGTCGATGTTTTGGGCAAAACCTTGAATGCACAGAAAACCCAAAACTAAGATAAGAATAGAACTTTGAATAATGCCTTTCATTGTAGTTTATGTTATTTCGTAATTTGCTGTAAACGTTTTTTTGCATCTTCAGCAAATGTTTTGGATTTAGATGCTAAGTATTTTTTGTAGAGTTCGATGGCTTTAGGTTTATTATTATTCCAATCATAAGTGCGAGCCATCATAAAAATCAAGTCAGATCTTGGGTCGAAAGTATATGCTTTTTGATATAAATCTAACGCTTCTTTATAGTTTTTACCAGTTTCTTCCAAATATCCCAACATATAATAATAATCGGTCACGTTTTCTGAGACACCAATTTTTATGGCTTTTTCTAAATTTTCTTTGGCTTTTTTGGTGTCCGAAGTTTTGAGGTAGCAGATTCCTAAATAGTAATGAACAAGTTCATTGGGTTCGCCTTTCAGCGTATATCTTTCGAGTGTTTCGATGGCTTTTTGAGTGCTGTCAAGTCTGAAATAGGAGAAACCCAAAAGCCGTTGATAGAAAAGTGTGGAATCGCCAGCACTCATAATTTGCTGGATTTGGGTCACAACTTCTTTAAAATTATTTTCTCTATAAGATAATTTAGCGTTGAGCTGAAGTAATGGAATATAGGTAGAATCAGATTTTAAACCTTTGTTTATCAGTCGTTTACATTCTTGGAACGAATTAGTTTTAAAATATAACTTGCCCAATTCGGTTGCACTTTCTAAGTCGGCTGGATTGAAATAAATTGTTCTTTTGTAAGATTTTATGGCTAAAGAATCCATTCCCAACTTGACCAATAAATTTCCATAAAGCTTATAATAAAGTACGTTGGACGAATCGAGCGAAATGAGTTTTTCGTAGTAATTTTTTGCTTTGGTATAATTGCCCAGTCGCTCGAAATTTTGACTAAGCGGAAAAAGAGTAGTTTGGTTATTGGGATAGGTTTCAAGTACTTTTAGGTAATAATTGGTCGATTTTTTGAAATCTCCCAATTTTTGGTAACAAAGTCCGAGCTCAGTGAGGCACGGAACTTCTACACAATCGCCAATAACTTGTATTGCTTCAGCATAACGGTTATCATTGATTAAGGCTCTTGCCGAATAAGCATTAGATACACCCTGACCAAAACATTCGCAAAAATAGAAGAGAAGAATTATTTGTGTTGCTATTTTCATTGCTATGATTTTTTTATAAAAATAGAAAATTTTCTCTTTTTTGCTTGTAAAGTATGCAAAAAATCAAACTTCTTCCAACAACTCCGGATTATTAACAAATCGTTTCAGTTGTTTAAATAATTTTCCGCCGTGCGAGGCATCAATTACTCGATGGTCGAGGGCTGCTCCGAGCATCAAAATACTACGAGGCACAATTTCATCATTGACGACCCAAGGTTTTTTCGTAACTCCACCCAAAATCAAGACAAAGGCAATATTGGCTGAAGGCATTAATGCTGGGTAGCCAATGTCCAGACCAAGACTGCCAATATTTGATAAAATAAAAGAACCAAAATTATTTGCCGAAAGCCCAAGCGGAGGAATAGAAATACCAAGCGTGGTAGTAATATATTTAATTGACTGATAAACCCACCCACGTAAAGGCCACGGAATAGCTGCCAGTTTTTCCTTCATTTGCATGGTAGCGTTTTCATTGCCATAATGAGTTTTCTGGATTTCTTCTCGTAGTTTTTTAGCAGATTCCGTAAGTGTCAGTTTATCAACGTTTTGCATTTTTACCGAACCCATTTCTCCGCTGTGCAAAAGCACGCTTACGGTAGCATCAATCTGTTCGTGTGAATAAATATTGCCTCTTTTTACATAGGTATTGAGTTCTGGAACGTGTTCTTTGATTGCCCGAGCCGTAGCCACCAAAAAAAAGTGTGTAAGTGTGATTTTTATGCCTGATTTACGTTTTTCAGCAATGTATTTTTCTAAATCTGTAATATCAATCTCGACCGAGCCAAAGATTTTTGAATCAACAGGTTTTTTGTATATCGTTAAGGCAGTCTTTCGCCAAGAAGTATTTAGTGGGTTATTTTCTTTCATTAGCTCGTTTTTAGTTGCTTTCTTAAATTCTCAAATGTCTGCAAATGAGTTTTTTTTAGAATTGATGAAAAATAAGCAATTAGTAAAGGATTTCCTTTTATTTCGACTCGTTCGGTTAAATTAAAAGCAGTATTTGAGCCATTTTCAGGAAAAACAAAGTCAATATTTAGCAAAATCGCACTTTTGATATGGCTGAAATATCGAATATGTTTCTGGGCTTCAAGTTCGATTACTTCAACTTCATAAATAGGTTTGATTTTCAAGAAACCTAACAGAAGTACTTCCTCATTTACTTCATAATTGATACTATTTGGCTCAATTTTGGAAAGTTCAATAACTTTTTTCATCAACGGATGAATCTCGCCAAATTTTTTGAAGTCGAGAATATGTTCATAAACATCATCAAATTTTCTATCGAAAGAATGATATAAAAGTAATGTTTTTTTTGCCATTTTATTTTTTCTCCAAAAGTGCCATAACTTCTGCATCGCCCATAACGGCATTAGCTGGACGTGGATGTTTTTCATCAAAAACTTGTAGTTCTGTTTGGGTCAAAACTTTATTAGCACTTTCGTCGATTTTTTCATCAACCATTACTTTTTGTATGTCGAGTTTCAAATTTTTTGCTAAAAACGAATAAGCAGCTTGGCGTTTTGAAGGCCCGTAATCGTGCTTTTCATTGGCGAGATGAATATTTTCCACTTTGTTTTCAGCACCAAAATACGAATAAACATTTTTGATGTAAGGATACTCCATCGTAGGCGTATTTACCGTCCAATCGCCACCGTCTGAAATCAAGAGGAGTGGTTTTGGAGCGAATGTAGCGGCAATTTCTACATTGCTTGTTTGATGAGTTGGTCGTTTATGAATTGGCATTCCGCTTTCACAAGTGCAACCTCCAAAGAAATAACCCGAAACCATCACAACAGGTACGGAAACTTTAATGCGGTCGTCGATGGCAGCTAATAAAAACGTTTGTGTTCCGCCACCAGATTCGCCCGTAATACCAATTCGGTTTTTATCGATATTAGGTAAATCAATCAAGAAATCAAGAGCTGATTTGCTATTGATAATTTGTAGTTTGAGTGCTTTTTCTATTTTATGTATAGATTGTTTCGAGTCACCGACGCCAATCATATCATAAGCGAAAACAACAGCTCCCATGCGAGCGAGCGTCGCACAACGTTGTTGGGTATAGGCCGCAAAACGTGGGTCGGGACCATGCCCATGCGGACATAAAATTCCTGCAGTTTTACCTTTGGACGTCAGACCATTAGAATCGTTAGGACGATACAAATTTCCTGTTACATAAATGCCTTCAACGCTCTGAAAAGATACATTTTCTACTGAATAACCATTCAAAGTTTTTTTGCTGTGAATGCTAATATTAGTCGGTTTTTTGAACTCATAATTACTTAATTCGGCACCATCCAAAATTCCCTGTCTGATTTCTTGAGCGTGTTTTTGCCAAGATTTTTTATCAGAATATCGCTTTGCAAAATCAGCGTGCAGGTTCTTTGCATCTTCTTCAGTAAAGAATTTGCCTTGGCAAAGGTCTGGCTTTTCTGGATTGTATTGAGCAAAACTTAATTGCCCTATGAACAGTAAAGAAAGTGTTAAGAAAGAGGTTTTCATAGTTTTTTATAAGGTTGAATAATTGGAGGTTGTCAAACTTTCACAAAATCTTCACGCATCGGGTTGAACACATCAATCAAAATGCCGTCTTCCAAACAAACTGCTCCGTGAAGTAAATCAGAGGGAATAAAGTAAACATCACCTTCTTTTAGAATTTTGCTTTCGTCATTGACCGTAATTTCAAAAGCACCACTAGCTACATAACTGATTTGTAAATGCGGATGCTTGTGCATAGTACCGATTCCGCCTTTCTTGAAGGCTACTTTTACGAGCATGATGTCTTTGTTATAAGACATTATTTTACGTTTGATTTTTGGGTCAACCACTTCCCACGGAAGTTCGTCGTCGGTCACTAAGGTTTTATTGAACTGTATCATGTTTTGTATCACAATTTTCAAAATCGTGCTTATATTTTACATTAAATATGTTTGATAAATGGACAATTCGGTGAATTGTGCTATTTAAATACTTTCATTAAAAACTTATCGATAAACTCAACCGTAGGCTCAAACCACGGTGAAAGTAAACAAAATGAGTGCGGTGAATTTTCGAAAGTATGAACTTCTGAATAAATATCAAAAGTATCTAATTTCTTGCGATAATCGTCACGGCCAGCGTGCATTCTATCAACTGAGCTATTCAAGAAAAGCGTTGGGGGCGTGTTTTTGCCAGTATGTGTAAGTGCCGATGCTTCGTGCCAAAGTTCGGGATTCTCATTTTTGCTAAATCCGAACCAATAGGTAGCAGCTGATGTGCTTTTGCGGTCATCTCCCTCGCCTGATTCTGGGTGAATATAAGCCAAGATTCCATCAATATCTATGATAGCATTGATTTTGCTCGAATGTTTCAAATTGCCAATGTTTCCTTCATATTTTGGTAAATTATTTGTATTTCCCAAAAGTGCCGAAAGCTGTCCGCCCGCCGAAAAACCCATGCTGGCAATTTTGTTGGTATCAATCTCGTATTTCTTGGCATTTGCTCGAATCCATCTTATGGCGGCTTTCAAATCGTGTACGGCAGCAGGGTAAAGGGCTTCAGTCGAAAGGCGATATTCGGCTGTAAAAGTAGCATAACCTAAAGTCGCCAAGCGTTGAGCAAGCGGAATATGTTGCGAACGACTGCCCGTCCGCCAGCCACCACCATGAATAATCAATATAGCTGGACGAAGTTTTTTAGATTTGTTTTTTGGATAAAAAGCATCAAGTTGCAAATCTCTCGTACCAGTGTTGGCGAAAACGATATTTCGTTGTTCAAGAATATTAGCAGGCGTGTTTTCATAAATAAGCTTTGCTTCTGGGTTTGTTTTTAGCGAATTTTTCAATGCACTATAATTGCTGTAAGAAGTATCTCGAACATTTGTTATGCCTTTCAAGGTAGGTGTTTTACTCCAAAAATCTTGGTTTTGAGTCAACTGTTTTCCTGAGAAAATCTCCTCTTTGGTGTAGTTTTGTGCTTCTTTTTCACTCAATTGGTATGACCATTTTACTCTATTTTGTAGATTGGCACCAACTCCTTTTGAGCCAAACTCGGCAAAGAAAGTGCTTTTTTCGGTTTCTGGTCGGCCCCAGTTATTCCATCCTTCGGGTAAAATGTGGCTGTCCATCTCGCAGTTAATGAAAACAGTTTTAGCAAAATCTCGCCACGGTCTGCCCAAATAAACTTTTGTCGCTGTTTTATCAGCCGTTAGTTTACAATCTTTGAAAACGTATCCATAAGCCACCCATTTTGGGGTAGAAGCGGCCGTAACGTAACCATCAGTTTTGCTATGAATTTGGCAGTTTTCAAACAAAGCGGTTGACGACCCGAAAATAAAATCGACCGTGCCTTCGATATAGCATTTCGAGAAATATTGTCTTGAGTTTTCGCCAGAAGCAAATATGGTATCTTGATTTCCAAGAAATTTACAGTTATCAAACACACATCTATCGCCTTCAACGTGCAGAGCTACTGCTTGTCCGACTCTTCCTGCGGTATTTTCTATGGTTAAATTCTTGAATTTAATATCATTTCCCGACACTTTTAAGGTGTACGAGTCGAAGGTTTCCATTTTGCCTTTTCCTGAAAAATCATCGTAGCTAATGATGGTGCTATCCAGGTTTTCGCCCACAAAAGTGATGTTTGTAAGTGTACTATAAATTTCAATTTTTTCTTTATAAATGCCTTTTTTAATTTTAATCGTAATCGGTTTGGGCAAATAAACCCGAACCGCATTAATAGCATCTTGGATATAACGAAAATCGCCACTACCATCTTTGGCTACTACCAAATCGTGCTGCACTTTAACGGTTTGGGCATGGCTTTGCAAGCAAGAAAAACAGAGTATGGAAAATTTGAGGAGAGAGGTTTTTATGGAAGTTTTCATCAAGCAAATATACAAGTTTATCGAAATAGACTATGGATAAAAAAAGGAATATTTAGTGAAAGGAAAATTCCCAATAGAATTAATCTACTGGGAATTTGTTGTTGATCAAAACTATGATGAAAAATTATAAATCACCTAAAACCTTGATACCAAAGTTTTGATTGAGCGGTTTTGTATGCTCTTTTTTGAAAATAGCTTCAACTTTACTTATTATTTCGGGATATTGTTTGCTTAAATCTATTGATTCTTGCTTATCCGTTTCGAGATTAAATAATTGAGTTGTTATTACGCCTTTGTTCAAATTACTTCTAACGGCTTTCCATTTGCCCATTCTGAGGGCTTGCTGCCCACCCGTTTCTGGAAATTCCCAATATAAATATTCGTGAGGTTTTTGTTTTTTACCTAGCATCGTTGGCAAAAAGCTGATACCATCGTTTTTTCTTGATTTAATACCTAAAAGGTCGGAAATTGTAGCCATAAAATCATAAAATGAACTGATATGATTATTTTCAGTACCTTGTTTTATTACATTTGGCCATGCTGCTATCATCGGAACGTGAATTCCACCTTCATAAACAAATCCTTTTCCTCTGCCAAATTGCTCTTGATAAGGCCCGCCAGATTTAAAATATTGTGGCTGTGCACCCCCTGCGTATGATGGACCATTATCGCTGGTAAAAATTATCAATGTATTGTCATATTGATTTGTCTCTTTTAATTTTTTCACAAGGTCTCCAACTTGTTCGTCAAGATAGGAAATCATGGCGGCATAAGTGGCTTTTGGCGTACGGTTTGGATAATAAACATTACTATTTCCACCTAAATAGGGTTCTTCTTTTCCCAGTTTTTTTTGATAATATTCAACCCATTTTTTGGGAGCTTGCAACGGCACGTGCGGCAATGGACTTGCATATAACAAGAAAAAAGGTTTGTTTTTTTGTTCGCTCAAAAATTTTAATGCTTCTTTATGCATTAATTCTGGAGCGTAATCGTTTAGCTCAAAATCTTTATAGTTTTCAGGGTCTTGAGCATTAAGCTTAGGGTCTAATTTTTGGTGAGTATCTACAAATTTATTATTGAGCAAAACTCTTTCTTCGTTTTTCCACAAATGTGTAGGGTAAAGCGTGTGTGCTTGACGTTGGCAGTTGTAACCATAAAAAAAATCGAAACCCTGTTTGTTTGGGGTACTTTCGGTTTCGGGAGCACCCAAGCCCCATTTTCCGATTAATGCAGTAACATATCCTGACGATTTAAAAATCTCTGCCACTGTAAAAATACTATCGGGCATTGGAAACTGCCCTTCCAATTTGGGGTTTTCATTCATAGCTTTCAAATTCCAAACATCGCCACGACTTGTCCATTCGTCGTTGCCTCGAATGTACGCATGTCCCGAATGCTGACCCGTGAGCAGCATACATCTGGCTGGGGCACAAACTGGGGCTGCACTATAATGTTCTCTGAATATCATTCCGCTTTTAGCGAGTGCATCTATATTAGGCGTTTCTATTATTTTTTGACCATTAAACCCAACTTCGCCATAGCCGAGGTCATCTGCCAAAATAAATATGATATTAGTCTTAGGCTTTTTTATTGAAAATGCTGCTGCAAAAAAGCCACCTATTAAGATAAAAATAATCAAAAGTTTTGCCATGAGTCTAAGTTTGATCTATTTAGATTTCTTCCCAAGTAAATGGTTTAAAAATTGCTATTTATAAAATTAAGAAAGGAGTCAATAATAATCGATAAATTGAAATGATGTAAATATTGATAGTAAGCATTTTATCGCTGTGGCCAACAGTCTCGAATTGATGCGGCGAACCGTATCAAGTCACAGTACTTAAAACCACTTCTAGACACCTTGAATTTTGTTCTTTTTTTTAAAAAATATTTAATAAAAAAAGCCCTTCAAAATGCTTACGAAGTAAAATCTTGAAAGGCTTTAATCAATGCTTGTTTTTTTACTTAACAACTTTCATTATACCATTCATGATACTCCAGTGACCTGGGAATGTACACACAAATGGATAATCACCAACTTGGGCTGGAGCAGTAAATTTCAAACGATAAGTTTCACCTGCATTTACCAAAGGTGTCGAAAACAATATCTGCGGAATAGCAGGAACGTAGTTTTTCTCAACCGCATCTTTCTGCGTAATCATTTTATTGGCCGCATTTCCGATGATTTCAAGGCTTTTTGGCTTACCAATTACCAAGTTGTGTTGCATGGCATCGGGATTTTCAAGAACCAAAATTATTGTTTTTCCTGCTGGAACCGAAAATTCCTTTTTGTCAAATTTCATTGCTTCTACCACAGTTTTGATATTGATGATAATGGCATCTTTTTCTGCATCGCTGGCCGAATTTTTCAAGTTCCAAGCTTGCATTAATTTGTTGATTCTTGTTAAATTATCATCGCTCAATTTATTGCTTAAACTTACCATAAATTCTTGATTAGCAGCATTTAGTGTTCCTTTTTTACGAGGATTCCAGCCATTTGATAAGCCCTTTAATAATGCGGCGTTTTCGGTATTTGGTAGTTTATCATACAATTTCAAGAGACTAACAATCGAGTCAGGAGCTGAAACCGAAGCATAACTACGAGCCGCTCTTTCGAGAGCAAACGTGCTGAGTTTTTGTGCTTGTTGGTAGGTTACTTTTTTCACGAAAGTGTTGTTTCTTTCGTTCCCTTCTGCAATTTTGTTTTCCTCATCAACCATAACTGTAAAGGTATATTCACCTGCCAAATCGGTTGAGTAACCAAAATCTCCAGACCATGGTCCGTTGGTATTTTTACTTATAGTCACGGTTTCGTTTGGTGCAATTCCAGTTGTATGCACCTTACTCCAAACCGTTGATTTCTGTCCCACGCCCATAATTTCAATTTTTAGAGAAGCAACTTGACCTCTTTTCAAAGAATCAGTTCCGTTGTTTTTTACTTCCACAAAATATCTCATTCCTTCACGAACAAACGGAGAAGTTGGCTCGGTACGCACATTTGTGATAACTAAATCAATAGAGTTCTGAGTGTTGAGTGTTGAGTTCTGAGTTGGAGCTGATGCATTTGAAGTTGGGGTACTCTCTGCTTTTTCTGGCATGGCATGTTTCATCATCGAATGGTCGTGCGATGCTGGTGCTGTTTTGCTCATCGTGAGATTACGCAAGTATTTTTTCAATAAAACCGATTTGTGACTTGTCAAAGCAGTAGCAAACGCATCTGGGAGCCAGCGGTCGGTGGCCTCCGTTGCTTGTTCGATGCGTGTTAAAATTGCTTTTTCGGCTGCTGCCGTTAATGGCATTTGGTTGAGTGCCAAAACACTATTCAGAATAACCAAAGGCTCTTTATCGTTCAATAAATTATTTTTCAAGATAACATCAACCGACTTGGCGTTGGTTGGTAAAACTTGTACAGCATTCTTGCGAACAGCCCAAGATTGGTGCTTCAATGCTCCAACGGCCGCTTGCAATGCCGCAGGATTTTTATCAATAGCACCTAAGCCTTTCAAAGTCCAAAGTGCATGAATAGCAGCTGGATTTAGTCCAAGTTCATCAACTGATTGGTCGTTTACGAGAGCAATCAAAGCAGGCACAACGTCGGTGTTTCCACGTTCTACCAAAAGACGTTGAGCGTGATTTCTCCAAAACATATTATCGTTTTTGAGGGCTTTTAACAAGCCATCTTTATCGTTTTTGTTGAGTGTAATTGGCTGATAAGCAGGAGCGTTTTTGTAGCCAACTCGGTAGATACGTCCGTGTGTGAAATCTCTCAAATCTGTATCGTAGGCATTTCCTCTACCATTGCCAAAGCCTTGTGGTGTTGGATTGTGCTGAATAATATAACTATACCAATCGGCTACCCAAACAGCTCCATCGGGGCCAACTTCGGCAAAAACTGGCGAAAACCACTCATCAGCACCCGCCATAAGGTTGAATGATTCTTTGTCTTCGTAGTTAGTACCTTTCTTCACCATCATGTTTTGGTGTAAAATATGTCCTGTTGGCTCTGCAACAAATGCAATCTGATTCCAATAATTTTTCGGGAATGCACGAGCTGTGTAAAAATTATGTCCAGCCGCCGCAGTAAAACCACCAAAAACATCTACTTGACGAACCTTTTCAGTAATAGGTTTCATGTCTTTGTGCGTATCTGTTCCACGACTTCCGTTATCGCCATTAAAACCTGGATTCAAGAAGTTTTGGTGCGGAATAGCCATGTACCAACCGTGTGAATTGTTGGCTGTTGAGCCGAATACATCACCCGCTTCGTTGAAGCCCATTCCCCAAGTATTGTTTGAAGTGCTGGTTGTCCATTCCATTTTCGAGCCATCTGGTTTGAAGCGGAAAAACGCTTGTCCAAACTTCAATGAATCGCCTTCGGCCAGTTTTCCACTAAAACCTGAATAACCTACACAACCCCAAATCCAGTTATCGAAACCATAATGCAAGTTTGATGGCCCAGCGTGAGTGTCGCCTGTTCCGAAACCTGTGAATAATACTTTCTTTTCATCGGCTTTATCATCGCCATCGGTATCTTTCAAAAACAACATGTGTGGTGCTTGCGAAACAAGCAAACCGCCATTGGCAAAAACCATTCCTGTTGGAATGCTCAATCCTTCAGCAAAACGTGTAAATTTATCGGCTTTACCATCTTTATTGGTGTCTTCACAAATCAAAATATAATCGCTACCGCCCGATTCCTTGCGTTCGTTTGGGTAATCTTTCGTAATTAGTACATACAAACGTCCTTTTTCGTCCCAACTCATCGCAATCGGGTGCATTACGTTTGGTTCGGCAGCAAACAAACTCAAATCAAAATCAGCAGGCACTTGAATATGCTTCATTGATTCTTCGGGTGTAAGAGCCAATTGTTGTAGTTGCTCCCCTGGGCGTTTTTCGTAATTGGGTAATTTTGCTCCTTTATACTCAAATGGCTTCGGATTTAGTGCTGCATGAGCTGCACGAGCCTCCTCGTTTACCGCCCAAATAATACCATTTTCGAGTAATTTTTGGAAGTTTACGTTGCTCCAAGTTCTATCATCGTGGCCGTAAGCCGTATAGAATACTCTACCTTTACCGTAGCTACGAGTCCAAGTATAAGGCTCAGTTTTAGCTTCTGGACGGTCTTTTGTTTGGTCGGCTTTTATTTCACGAGTTTGTAAAACATTATTATCAGCTTGTAATTGACTGTGTAAATAAGTTTCGTCAAAAGCTTTAATTACGCCTAAATCTTTCATTATGATATGATTTGGCTGAACAGTATTCACTTGAATCGTGTCCATGCGGTGTCTCCAAAACTGACCACCAACCATTTTGACATATTCGGGCGAATTACGGAAACAATATGAAGCACAATGAATCGGCAAAATGCCTTTTCCCGAAGCTACGTAGTCGAGTAAAGCTTTTTCGGCGGCGGGCGATATGTCGTCCCAGTTAGCAAAAATCATCAAGGCATCGTACTTCGATAAATTTTGGGCGTTAATATCCTCCAATTTATCGGTATAGGTAAAGTTGATACCTCGGCTTCCCAATGCCGCCATGATTGTCGGAACTCGTTCAATGGGTTTGTGATGCCCATTATCGCCGAGGAAAAGGATTTCGAGCCTTCGGCCAGTTTGGGCGTTGGCAAACTGGTAAAGGAAAAAGGTTAGGAGAACGAGGGCTTTTTTCATTTTTTATTGGTTTGGAAATATATTTCTTTTAAATTTGAAATAAGGTTAAGATTGAAAAACATTAAGAATATGACACTTACATCTCAAAAATTAGAGTTGATTCAGTGGATTAGTAATTTAGATAATGCTCGATTATTAAAAGAAATTGCTGAAATTCGTAATCGAACTAATTCTCAAAATACAGAGCCAAAACGTTTCTTCGGTTGTGGAAAAGATATTGTTTTAGAAATAGCTGAGGATTTTAACGAATCTCTCGACCATTTTAATGAGTATCAACCATGAATGAATTTTTAGTTGATACCCATGTGCTTTTGTGGTATATTCAAGGAAATGTGCGACTTTCTGCAAAAACTATTACGCTTATCAATGACCCCAAAAATATTATATATGTCAGCAAAGTGAGTTTGTGGGAAATATCTCTTAAAATGTCTATTGGAAAACTCACATTGAGTGTTCCTTTTGAAAATTTATCCTATTTTTTAGCCGATAAAAACTTCATTATTTTAGACTTTGACTTCGCTGACTTATCTGTTTTAAAAGTACTTCCCTTTCATCATACCGACCCTTTCGACCGTCTAATAATTTCGCAAGCAATCAATAATAATTTGTGCTTGATTTCTGACGATTCAAAATTTGCTCCTTATTTGGTTCAGTTGATGGAGGCTTGAATCAAAAAAAGCTATTTTGCTTATATTGAATCAATTATTGCTAACATTTCTTTTACTTTTTCTTCAAAATCAGATTTAAAACTGCCGAATTTAATATTTTTTAAAGTTTCAAGGTCTTCCCAATTGGAGTAGTTATCGAAAAGTTGCCAAGTGATATAATGAGGTGTTTCTTTCTGTACATTATCCTTGAAACTACCCTTAATCAAGTTGTAAGACTCCTTAAATTTCAGATTTTCATTAACTTTTATATCATCAGAACGAAACCCATATCCAAATTCAATATATCGATATCGCTTGTCGTTTCTAAATTCAAAGCATAATTGTAGTTCAAGTTCACGAATTTTGTCATTAAAAAAATAAATTCTTTTCCACTCTCTATCATCTAAATGAGACTTATCTACATCTATACTTGGTGTTTCAGCCACTGAATCTATTAATGGTATAAAATCTTCTTTGATGATTTTTTTTACTATATTATCATAACTACACGATTTAATGAGGTCAATAT
>JAFEIL010000012.1 GCA_017495105.1 Emticicia sp.
TTAACCTAAGCAATTGGAATACTGGCATTTATTTCGTAAATTTAGTTACTAAAAATAGAGTTTTTAACAGCAAATTAATCATACAGTAGTTTAAATGAATAAGACATCACTTGGAAAGCTCCCAAATCCTTATGACGAAGCCTACCGATATATCAATAATGCAAAGCAAACATTAAAAGATAAGGCTGGAAAAAAAGACGGTGAATATGCTGACGTAAAGTATGTTCAAACAGCAGCAGGAACTGCCTATGTAGGTGTTTTACTTGCGATTGATGAATACTTATCAAGGAAAGAAGGAAATAAGTTTGTAAAACCTAAAAGCATTGAAGAATATCGCACCAGAACAGCCAAACAAAATAAAAAACTGCTATCATTACTAAATGAGGCTTATGCCGACTTGCATATTAGTTTGTACTACCACGGTATCCCATCCGTAAGGGTGATGAATAACGGATTAAAAACAGCAGAAGAAATTATTGAATTTATCAAGTAAAAAAAAAATGGACTGACAAAATCAGTCCTTTTTTATTTTCACTATGGTCTTACAAAAAAAATCGATCTCTCGGTTTTATCTTTAGTTTCGCCTAAGCTACTTCAAATTCTTTAGCTATATTTAGCCATCTTGTACATTTATTTATGTGAAAGATACCACCGCCAATGCTTCTAACAATTCCTATGAGTTCTTCCAGATTTAACTTTGCCAAATCAGCGTAGGTTTTAATATTTATTTCCTCCAAACCTGCTACTATATTTTTAGGCATTTTTGGCAAATCGGCAATGGATGGGCTACCACTTGTATTTATTTCCTCAGTTTCTTCCGTGGCATCGCTTGGTATATGTATTTGCTCTAATTTTTCAACGGTTTCTTCAATTTCAGTGCCAGCATAAATTTCTTTTGTTTCGGTTGGTTCACTTGCATCAGGATCTGACCAATCATAATCTGTGACTAAAACCAAAACAGTAGCACCAGTAAGTTCTAAACCAATTTTGTACATGGCCGAAATAAATTCTTTGTCAAAATCATGCCCCTCAGTAATATAATTTAACTGATCTTCGGGTAATATATTAAATGCAACAGGAGGTATATCTGTTTTATGTGTCATAAAATCAGCATACGAAAAATTTGTGTTAATCAAACCACGGTAGGCATAATCAGCCATTGTTGTTTTTGAACTTAATTTGAAATTTTTAGCATTGTGTGCTGCCGCAGTGGTTACGGCTTTTAGAAGTGCTTTAGTAATTCTAACTGGTGCGTTCATGTTTTTTTTGTAGTTTTTGGTTTATTTCAAAAAAAGCAAAAGTACAACCCCCTTCAAATTGTACTTAGGTCTTAAATGTTACTTAATTTAAGAAATATTTGCCAAATAATCAATAATTTTCAATATTTTTTTCTTTGTTTAAACGATTTTTCAGAAACATTTTCTGTGAAACAAAAAAAAGTACCAAAAAACTTGGCACTTTTTAAACATTACAAACCTAAACTAACAAAAACAAAACCACACCATCAATTATGCTATCTCTGCCAAGAAATAAGAACTTGGGTCAATTTCTGTATTGTCTTTACGTAGTTCTACGTGTATATGGTCTTTCATGCCTGCACCATATTTTTTTGATATTGCCTGAGCCGTGGCTATTACTTCACCTGCTTTCACTTCTTGACCTATTTTTGCTGGCACAACATAAAACATTTTCATCGTGTAGCCATTGTCACCTACAAGCTCTAAACCTGTCCAGCGAGTATTTCCACCATAAGGATAGGTAACTCTCGTAATTGTACCATCAAATGGAGCGTAAACATTCTGGCCTTCGGTGCATAACAAATCAATGCCATCATGTAAACGATTGAAACGAATGGCATTATAAGAACCCGAACCTCGTATATCGTTACGCAAAGTTGCTGGATAAATAACTGGGCTAAAAGCAGTTGTTTTATCGGCAACTGTATTTCCTTTTTTCAATAGCAAAACTATCCAACGAATGATGGCAATTATCGAAAGTATAATCACGAGATATAGGGCTTTATTTTTCATGGCTTATACTCCTGTTGGTGCTGTGAATTTAACACTTTTAGTAGCTTTTGTGCCGCTAATAGCCGCAGTCATAGTATGCTCTAATCCATCAGCTTTTTCAAATGTTAAATAAATAACGCTATTTTCGGCTATATCTGTTAAACCCTTTAAAGGTAAGGGGAATGTTCCAGTGACTATATTATCAATACTCACAGTTAATGTACCTGATTTTGGAGGATTTAATAATGAAATTGTTGTGGATAAAGAGTACTTATTATAGAAATAACTATTCGGGTCTTTATTTGCCTCCATAATTGTAAAAGGAGCAATGTTAATTGTTGTGACTGATGTACTTGTTCCTGTACCACCTGTACCTGTGCCACCTGTACCTGTATCACCTTTATCTGAAACACCTGAATTGGCTGTTGTAGCATTGTTGGCTGTACCTGATGGATTTTTCTTTCTATTGATCCAAAAGTAGATTGCTGCTGCAACTGCAACTACTCCGCCAATTATAAGGTATATTTTGTTTTTAGATGCTGGTTTTTTTGGTGCTGTTGTTTCCATGATAAAATTGTTGGATTTGTGTAAAAATATAATTAGCGAAGCGATATTTAACCGCTTCGCTTGATGAAATTAATTAGCTAAAAATACGAGCCAATAAACCTTTTTTGGGTTCTACGGATGGTTTAACAATATCCTGAGCCTTTACGATTGCTCTTTTCAATGATTCTACCTCTGATGGTTTAAGTGCCTTATTAGCCCTATCCATGATGGTTTTCATCATTCTTGCGTCACGAGCGTAAATCCTTTTCAAGATTGTGATATATGCCTCATATTGCTTGATTTCAGCCTGTATTTTTGTTAGTCCTAAACCTTCTGCTTTTACGGTCGGGCTTACTAACTCAATTACCTTTCTAAGTTTGGTTTCTTCCTTATCAACCTTAGCAACCCATGCGTTAAATTCTGATTTTACAGCTCTTAACTTTTCTTCTTGCTTATCCTGAGATTTCGATGCTGCTCTCGGCTTTGCTGCTGCCCTTGGTTTTGCTTTTTCCCTTGGCTTTGATGCTGCTCTTGGCTTTGATGCTGCTTTTGGCTTTGCTGCTGCTTTTGGCTTTGAAGACAATTCTAAATCGCCTTTGTTGGCAAGCAAATTATCACCATCCAAATCTTGCACAATGTAATCACCACCTTCAACGCCACTATTTTTCACTACTTTCATTACATAGCCAGTAGATTTTATTTTCACGAAAGTTCCAACTTTGAATTTTCCATCCTTTGTTTTCGGATCGGAGTCTGTTTTCTTTTTAGAAGCTTTTCTCTTAGCTTTTGGTTTTGAAGTCAATACTAAATCGCCTTGGTTGGCACGTAATTGGTCACCATCCAAATCTTCAACTATGTAATCACCCCCTTCAACGCCACGGTTTTTTACAACTTTCAGTACAAATCCAGTAGATTTTACTTTTACGTAACTTCCAACAGGAAATTTCTCTTGACTTTCCTTTGGAGTTGCTTTTGGCTTGCTTGATGCTCTTTTTTCAGCCTTTTTCTTAGTGTCTGAACTACGGCTTGCTCTTGCTGCTTTGGCTTTTGATGCACGTTGTTTTGTGGCTTTTGCTCTTGATGAACCTCTCTTTTTTGCTGGGCTTGATGATTGCCCGAAAGTTTGAGCTTTGTCGTATAGCTTTTCTATATCGTCATAAATACCTACTTCTTTGAGCATTTCAGAATCATCTTCAACTGCATCTGCAATTTCTAAATAATCCTTCAAGGCATCAGCAAATTTTTCTGGTAGTGAAGATGGTTTAAGGCTACGTAGGTAGTCTAATTTTTTCTTGATAGTCATGTG
>JAFEIL010000325.1 GCA_017495105.1 Emticicia sp.
GTCCAAGAATTTATCAAATACTTAGAAAACAACAATTTTGATTATTGCAATGGATATTCAAAAAATTGTACTTTTTTTAACAATAACGGACATATTTACCCAATTATTCAATCTGATTTTATTTTTAGTATTCCAAAAGATGGAAATGTTGGTTTTAAAATCACAAAAGTTAAAAGCATCAAATCGGATAAATTAAGTCAATTCTTCAAACAAAATTTGGTTACAGAATTTTACCAAGTTGAAGGCGAATTCAAAAACAATATTGAAAATAAAAACACTAAAAAAGTTAATGAAATTGAAGGAACATTCCGCTTTTTCTTAACTTTTTAAAGTTTTTTATAAATCTTTAAATTTGGTTTGCGACGAGCAGAAAACGCTGGTTTTTCAGTTTTTTAAACGCATAATTTTGGGTGGACAGTACAGCCTTTTGTAATCTTTTTTTTCTACTCGCAAAGTTGGTCTGCGACAAATTCTCTGCGTGGTAGTTTCGCAACTTTTTCTCCAAAAGTCAAAATATTTTGGTACACAATTGCTTTTTTAGATTTTTCCATGCAAATTTACTTTCAGCAATCAAGTTTGTTGGGTGGGTTGACTGGCGGGGTTGGTGTCTTGCGACACCATATCAGAGCGGTCGCAAAGTTCAAAAGTTCCAACACGAAGCATTATGTAAAGGCTTGATAATTAATTAGTTAAACCAAAAATTACTCCAAAAACCATCATAATGCTGGTCGTTGGAAATTTTTCAAAAAATGAATAAAATCATAATTTACTTCATATTAGGTTTACTTTTAAATCTTTCATGTTCTGCACCCTCAAACAACGATTCACTGAGTGAGAATAATAATGCCATTGATGAGGGAAAAGAAGTATCAAAAATATTTGGTATCGAAGGAGAAGACATTCCAATTAGAAAAGAACCGAGTGAAAAGTCAAAAAAAATTGTAAATCAAAAGGCGACTGAAGCCTTGCATAAAACTGAATATTGTGTAGTAGACTATTCTGTCAAAGTTGAAGTTTTGGAAGAAAAAAACAATTGGTCAAAAATTAAAGTAGTTGACCCTGATTGGCTTTCAGATTCACATATAGGCTGGATACCATCAAAATATTTACTAAGCTCCGATGCTAAGGAAAAACAATCAATTGGGAAACTTAATCCGAGTGATTATGAAATTATTAAAACTAAACATAATGAAACCGTTGATAATTTTCATGTTTATTTAAAGATTAAAAATTTCGATAAAGAATATGTTTATCAGTTTACGAAACAGTTCAGAAAAGAAAATTGTAATATAAACTGTAATATATATGTTTATGATAGCAAAGCAATTTTGCCATTGGTAGAAATTTACCCTTTACCAAAAGCAGATTATTTAAAACTTGCTGACCACTTCATTTCAATGTCTACTTTTGATGCAACAGAAGTAAAAGACTGGTATCCTTATCAAGACTTTAAATATAAAGAATATGGTGGCAAAAATTGGAAAAAAGAACCTATTGAGTAAAAACGAAGTTTTCAAGTTTTAGTTCTCAGCAAAATGTCAAACGTAAAGTTATCGTTGACATTTTTAAAGCGTGGTGTTTGCCCAAATCTTACTCAAAAAAATCAATCCAATTGTGGCAGTAAGTCTTTTATATCTTCATCAATAAGTGGACTTATTTTAATTCCAATTATTATTTGTTCAAAGTGAACATCTGAAATTTCTCCACTAAATGAAATATTATCTTGCTCATACATTTGTTTGAATTGGTCTATCGAATATGAAAAGTATTGATTACAATTTACGTATGTGTCTTTTATAAATGGGTTCTCGCCATCTTTAGGTTTTATCCAAACAAGGGTTTCAAATGGCAAATCGCTCAATTCTATAAACCTTTTTACTGTTTCAAATTGGGAGGTACAACATGAAAGAATAAGTAAATCATCATCTGTTCTTTTTAAGCAAATATAATAGTGTGGAGTGTCTGTATTTATATTTTTATTTGAAAAGTAATATACTTTCTTCTCTTGTATTCCTTGCAAGAAAAGGTTTACAGGAAACTTTAAGTTCATTAATAAATAGACGCTTTCATATTATCGTTAAAAATCTCTCTTGAAATTGACATTCTCTCTATATTATCAACAAAAAGACCACTACCATCATTGAAATTAATGAAAAAATCATCAATATCAATTTCAAATCGTGATTCTAATTTAGCTTTTAATGGTAATTCATATTTTTTCCATTCAGGGAAATTGTGAGATAAATCTGATAATTGAAATTCTGTAAAATTATTATATTTTTCAATTATAATATCTAAAACTGATATGTCTGTTTTAGAAAAAACCTTTAGGTTAGGTTCTTTTTTTGAAGAAAATACATATTTGCCAGAGTTTTCTATAAATTCACTACTATATTCAATTTCAACGTTTGTTAAAAAATCTTCATTTAACTCTATAATATTTCTTGTAGTAGATGGAACTGGGCCAAATGGCAGAGCGAAATATACATCACTTGTAATTGTCCTGCCGTATTTCCTAAGATGAAGCCTATCTGCAAGCCAAACAAACTTGATAGCTTTCATTTTATTCAATGAGCCATCATTAGCTTGAAGGAAGTAATTAAGTGCTTGGGTAGCTTTTTTATAGTTAAAACCTTGCATGAAATAAATTTATTATGTATTTCGGGGTGCAAATATCATTCAATTTATATACAATTAATAATATATACATATAAAACTACATACTAATTTACAATTTATAATCAATATAAATAACATAGCACTTAAAATACTAAGTTTCCGTTTTTCCATTTTTTTTAAAACGCATAATTACCTTCGACATTTCCAATGCGTGGTATTAACTCAACTTCGTTCCGACAAATAAATTTACTTGCATTTTTATTTCTTTTTTCAGACCTTAGTTTTCAGATTTGGTCAGCGACAGGATGAATGAGCAAATTCTACGCATCTTTTTTGTCCTTAGTATCCATTTATCTTGGGGACATTTTTAATGCGTGGCGTTCAGCTTTGGTTTGTCTCCAACACGAAGCATTATGTAAAGGCTTGATAATTAACAAATTAACTCTAAAATTACTCCAAAACCATCATAATGCTGGTCGTTGGAACGAGGTTCACGCAAAAAAATAACACCTTTATAATGAGTTTACAATTTGACCAATTAATCAAGGATATTCATAAAATCGACTCCCAAGATATTATGGAATCTTGGCTTTGGAAATTACAAGACCAAGACCAATTACTTCTTGTTTCTGTAATTGGCGATATGTTTTTCATTGGCAACAATAGTGAAATAAATTGGTTAGACGTTGGTTCAGGTGAATTGCAGTTGATTGCTCAGAATATTGAAGATTTTAAAATAAAACTTCAAGACGATGAAAATATTGAAAATTGGTTTTTGGAATCTATTGTAGAAGATTTATATGAATCTGGACTTCAATTGAAAGAAAATGAAGTTTTTGGCTATATAAAACTTCCAATAATGGGTGGTGATTACGATATTTCAAATTTTGAACCGATTGACATGAGCGTCCATTTTACTTTCGCTGGGCAAATTCATGAACAAATAAAAGATTTACCTAATGGCACTAAGGTTAAAATCAATGTAAAAAAATGATTATAACTTTTTCTATATTTAGGCTCGTCCGACAGCAAATTGGCGAAGTTTTTAAGTGTTTACTCTCGATAGCTTCTACGCTTTTGGGGCTTCTGCACTTATCATTTTCAGCGACGTTTGATTAGAGCGGTTTGCATCGTTTTTTTTCGCAAAAACCTCTCTGATTATACTACGTTTTTTATATCTTTGTGTTTGTTGGTGCTTGGCGACACTTGGAAAGAAGAGCGTTCAAAGGCTCGAAATTCC
>JAFEIL010000102.1 GCA_017495105.1 Emticicia sp.
CAATTTCAGTTTCTAAGGCTTTGAGGTGGGTTTTGCCTGTTTTTACCAAATTATTGACAAACTCCAAAATCATTGCAACATTTTGAATTTGAATGTTTTTGTTTGTTCCCACATTTGAAATAGACATAATCAAACCTTCATCGCCATAATCTTTTGAAAAATCCTCAAATTCGCCTACTCGTTCTTTGGCTTTGTTAAATTGCTCTTTCATTTTCAAACCTTCATCCAAACGGTCAAAAACTGCATTAGCTGATTTTAATTCAATTACTTGAAGTTGCATTGAAACTTCAATTGGCTGGGCGGCACTCCGCTTTTGTTCTTCGGTAACAATCGGCTCTGTACCGTTGGTTTTGCCTTTTTCGGTCGCTGTTTCTGCTTTTACTGGTGCTACTGCTGTACTGTTGTTTTTTGCTGGGGTGTTTACTGGATTTGTCATTGTTTTTAGAAATTACTTGTTTTGATAAGCCCATTAAAAAGGTGGCTTTTTCCCTTATATAATTAAATTAGAATGGTAAATCGCCTTCGTTTTTACTTGCTTCAAAAGCAACATTGCTTTCTTTAGTTTCACCGAGTAAAGGCTTTTTCTTGTTTCCTTTTGGGGCTTGTTTGGCTTCTTCTTCCGCCTGTGTTTCGACTTCTTCCCTGCGTTTGCCCAATAATTCTATGCGTTCAACTCTGATTTTTACCGATGTTTTGGGGCTTCCTTCTTTATCCTCCCATTTTTCGGTTCTGATTTTTCCTTCTACACAAATACGTTCACCTTTTTTGATAATCGTTTCGGCTACATTTGCTAAATTTCCCCAAACTTCCAATCGATGCCATTCCGTTTGTTCTACTTTTGTACCGTCTTTCTTGGTGTAATTTTCATTCGTTGCCAAAGAAAAATTGGCTACTTTTGTACCGCTGTCTAGTGTGCGAACTTCAGGCATACCGCCTACATTTCCGATTAAAATTGTCTTGTTCATTACTGTAAATATTTAAGATTAAAACATAATTATATATTGAGTTAATGTGCTGATTATTAGCTCATTATCTCCCTGTTTGATAATATAAAGATACGGCAGAAACGGTATTTTTTGAAGTAAATGAGATAGAATCGACCAAGAAGAGTCGTCCTTTTTTCCCCTAAACAAGAATACTTTTATCATAAAAAAATCCTATCGACAATGGCTGTCTGATGGGATTTTTACTAAACATTTATACTTTTATAAATCCAAATTTTGCTCATCCAAAACTTGGTGCGTGTGGGTGTCTTTACTCGTTTGATTCATAGCTGGAGTGTCAATTGTTCCTTGAATCATTGTGTTATCAAAGCCATCTTTTTCAATTTTTTCCAAATCGTAACTGGCGGATTTTTTCACCAAAAAGCTACCATCAGTCTGAACATCCACCGAGTAATCATTGATTGCCAACGTATCGCCCTGTCGGTCAGCAATTTTTATTTCGCCCAGATTTAGGTCTTTTCTTAGAGATTCTACTTTTGATTGAGCATCCATTTTTTCAACATTTTGTTGTTGCCTTTCTACTACTTTTTCACCCAAAAGTAAACTTTCCTGCAAGGCTGGAACAAAAAGTAAAGTACTTTGCTGATTTTTGAAAACGATAGCAAACTTATCGGTCGGGGTAGCATTAATTTTTTCCATAAAAACCGCATCATTACTTACCATTGCTTGCAGTGGCTTCTGGTCGAGAGTCTGAAACTCACAGGCCAAAGAATTATCCGTTCGGCGATGAGTTGCCACTAAAACGATGTTATTTTCTCGGAAAATTGTTTCGGCCAGTGCAATCGCCACGAGTTTTTGTTTGTTCAAATCTTGTTGGGCTTGGTATTCCTTTTGATGAGTTTCAATGTCTTTTTTGAAGACTTCATTCATAAATAGAACTTCTTTGTTTTTCAGCGTAGCCACCAATTCAGGAGCTTCATATTCTTGGTAAGCAGTATATTTTTCGAGATAAATATTAGTTACTCGGTTATTTCTTGCTTCCAAACTTTGAGCAAAGCTATGTGCTTCAATAGGTTGAGCGAAACGATTATAAGCCAATTCGATAGTTTTTGAATCTTTATTGTTAATCTCCTGCGTTACCACAAAAGGTTTGTTTCTATAAATCTCCATGTTATAATCTTTTTGTTTGGGGTGTTCTAAGGCAATGATGTTTTCCATGCCTTTGATGGCAACTAATCCTTTTTCGGCTTCAACTAAATAATTTTTATGGTAAGGAAATCGGATTTCAACTTGCACATGTTGTGGCGATTCAGACAAAATACTTTGCTTGATACTGTCTTCGCTGTGTTGATAGATTTTGTTTTCCAGCGGTTTTATGAGCTTTTCATTTAGCATCTTTAATTGCCCTTCTTTATCATTAGCATTTATTGGAATGTATAATTTCAAAACGCCTTCTTTTTTGTGAATGCACGAAAAATCTACCTTTATCAGTTCTGAAGTGGGGGCATTTGGGTGTGAAAGTTGTCCAATCATATTCAAACTATGGCGATAACCGCCATTGTCATTATCAAAGGCCATGACAATTTTTTCGGGCAAAGTTTGTTGAATGACTTTTTGAATCGTTGCGTAAGCAGCATTTGCAGGTGTACCCGCCGTGGCCATATAAATATTACGTTCTTGTTTTTCTCTGATACCTTGGTGGTGTAATTCAAGATAGGAAAGGCTGTCAATTGGACTTTCAGAAATGATAATCCTATTAATTTTTTGCGTGTTTTGGGGCAGATTTGAAATATGAATGGCACCTTCTCTTTCATTGGTCAATCTATTCCATTGTTCTTTTCGATAGCCATTTTGTTCATCACTTCGATTAATGGCACAGACAAAAGCTTCATCGGTTCGTAAGGGAAAACTGGTATTTTTCCAGCCAAAAACCTTACTATTAAATATTTGCCCTTGAAATTCGGGGGAATGAAATGATTGTGCGGTCAATCCACGGCTTTCTAAATATCGAGTATCAGTCAGAGGATTCATATTTAGATGGAAAGAATCCACCTGTTTTTGCAAATCTTTTTCTGGTTTGGGTGGAGTGGGCGGTAATTGCACATTAGTAGCATTACCCATGTAGTTGTTTAAATGAGTGAATATTTTGCCCCAATCTTCCTTTTCAGTAATAGCAAAGTTTTCTTTCTTAACTAAAAAATCTACGATTGTTCCTCTGTCAGATGGGTCGCCGTCGGTGATATAACGATAACCCTTTTGTTCGTCTTTTCGAACCAAAATTGTTTCAACGCTTCGCTCGGCTGCACCGACATATTCCATGCGTTGAACTACGGTACAATCTCGTCCGCTTTTACGTTGATTGATTCGCCAACCCTTTGATTCTGCATAAGTTGCGATATTGATTTCGTGTCTGAATGTACTAAGATTGTTTTCCATAAAAATAGATAATGTTTGAAAATGAAAACCCAAAAGTATTAAATATATTTTCAATATATATAAAAATATCTTGTATATGAAAATATAAGTTTTTATGTTTGTGCCAGCTTCTGCTCAAAATCAGTCAAAATGAAAGAATGGAAACATGAAGAAAAGGAACAGTTTTACCAAGGAAGTTTAGCCTTGACGATAGGTCTGTTTTTAGTTTGTTTGGGCGGAGAGACTACCATTCACCTTTGGCTAGACAATGTATCAAAAGCTTCATTTATCGTCTATTTAAAGGCATTTGTGTGCTTTTTGGGCTTAATTTTATTCATTTATGCCATTGTTGTTTTATTACCGATAATTCAATTAAAGGCCAGTAAACAGCAACCAATTGTAGAAGCCATTGCGTGGGAACATTTCAAAATCATTGAGCCAAAACTTGAAAGTTTTGACGTAGGAATGCCTAATAAAGCACCCTCTGAACGCCTCAAAGCTCAAACACTAACAAGGGTCAATAAAGATTTAGTGAAGACCAATCAAGTAATGGCAGTTTTGAATGAAGAAGATGTCGCACGAATCAAAAATATCAGTAATAATTTTTTAACCAAATAACAAAAATGATGAAAATAACATCCTTCTCAGTAACCAATCAACATCTGCAAACATTGGGCATTTACTTGATTTTATTCACTTTTTTTTCGTTCATGCCCCAGGCTGTCATGGCTCAGGGAGTGGTAGGAGGCTTGAAAAATATCAGCAAAACCGTTCAATTAGTTGTCAATGTGGTTTTTACCATTGCCATCGTTATCGGACTCATTTCGGTCATCATAGGCTTCATCAGCGATAATCCTAATAAAATCATGCGATTGGTCTATTTAATTGTAGCCGTTTTATTATGGTTTGGATTTACGTTCGTATTCGAGCAAGTCAAAACAGATGTCGGTGGTCAAGGTGGCTTTAACGGAAATTAATATGTTTATTAAGAAATCCTTAGAAAAACCTACCCTCATTGTGGGTGTCGAAATGGGTGATTTGATGCTTTATCTTGTCACAAGTTTTGGCTTTGTGATCGTGCTGAGTGTGATGCGAACTTTCATTCCCATTCCTGCATGGGTCAATCTTATCTTACTTGCTGTATTGGTGCTTGGCTTCATTACTTTGCGAAAAATGACCCAAAAGAAGCAAACAAGTTTTTTGAAAAGTTGGATTTTCTGGCATTTATCCGCTCCTAAAAAAATCATCATGGACAAACCCAAATTCATTCGTGCATACCATGCTAAAAAACAAAACCATGTTTGACCATCAAAGAAATTTTGAAAACGTCTTTCCCTACTTTGGCTTTGAAGACAATCTTTTGGTATTGTCTGATGGCAGGGTTGGTATTGGCTACCGCGTGCAAGGCATCGAAATGGAAAGACTTAGCACGGGTGAGTTTAATAAAATTGGCGAAAACGTTTCGCAAGCCTTGAAAAGTTTGGCTGTTGGTGCTTGTGTGCAGATGCTGAATTTTTATTACTACGAAAAGTCATGTCCAACCGTGCGTGATAAAAATTATTACGAACAGCGTTTTGTCCATTCTTTCGGCGAGAGACCCATTCAGCGACACGAGCAGTATTTGTTTATCAGTTTGGGGGAAGAAAAAGATTTTACATTGACAAATAATTGGTTTGGCCGTGGTGGTCATGCGTTCGAGAATACCTTCAAGGCGACTGCTTTTTACAAGAAAAAGATTGAAAACATTGCTAATCAATTCATTTCTTTGGTTGGTATCAACGGTTTGACTTATAAACGTCTGTCTGAAACTGAAATCATGCAGGTACTTTGTCAGTATTTCAATTTGGACTTTAATCCAAATCAAGACCATATTTTCAAAACTTTCACGCCCGATAAAGAACGCCTGATTTTGGGAACTGATACCGTCAATATTATAAGTATGTCGGGGCAGCCAACGAATGTCAATAATGACATGGATAATAGCTATAATGTTTCTTCGCCACAACTTTATGCACTGACGAACTACTTAGAAATTCCGCATATTCTGAGCGTTACTTTCAAATCCTTAGACACCCAAAAGGCCTACAATAAAATGGAGTTTGAAGCCAAGAACATTGCTCGTTTAGATTTTCTTATGTCCGAACAACACCGAGCAAAAAGTAGGGATATGCTTGAATTTCTGAATGATGTTACTACCAACGGCAATACATTGGTACAAGTTTCTGTACAATGCATGGTATGGAATCACGGTGGGCAAACGGACGGCTACATTCAGCAAGTGATGAAAGCCTATCGAGAAATAGGAGCAGAAGCATACATAGAAAATTTGGATACGACCAATCTTTTTGTGAGCAACGCTCCATGCAATGCTTACCAAAATTTTCGTTGGCTTTTGATGGAAAATCAAGTAGCTGCTTGCTATTTCAACGCCACAACTTTACTCAAAAGTGATAAAAAGGGTGATTTATTATGTGACCGAATGGGTAATCCATTGCTGATTGATTTTTATGATACCGTTCGGTTTGAAAATAATAATTCTTTAACGATTGGCGTGCCAGGTTCGGGGAAAAGTTTTACGATGGGAAACTTGATTTTACAACGCTTCTATAGGGGTGAAAGACAAATCATCATTGATGTGGGTGGTACTTACTTGTCCATCTTTTATGCAATTCCTCCCGATAAATGCCGCTATTACGAATATGACCCCGAAAAACCATTGAAGTATAATCCATTTTTGGTCAATTACGATGAACTAACGGGCGAATTCAAATTGACTGAAGCGAAGATGGAGTTTTTAATCAATTTGATTGCTACGATTTGGCGAGGAAATGCCAATCTGAGCAACGCCGAACGAAGTATTTTAAACAAGTTGCTCAATCAATATTACGACGAGTACAACCAACAAAAGCAAGGAATGATGCCGTGCATTCGTGGTTTTTATGCTTTTTTGAAAAACTTTCAATCAGAAAACCATGAGGAAGAAGTCTATCAAAAATTGGAGAGAAATCTCAATATGGACGAATTACTCATCACCTTAGAACCCTTTGCGGTTGGGAGTTATCAAGCAATATTGAACTCAGATAGTAATACCGATGCCGAACGTCCAATTGCCTCTTTTCCACTAATTTGTTTCGATTTAGCCAAAATTAAAGCGAATCCTACTTTGTATCCTGTTGTTGGAATGCTCATCATTGAGTTGTCCTGCGATATTATTGATAAATACCCAAAGATTATCAAACGCATATATATTGATGAAGCGTGGTCAATGTTAGACGGACTTTTGGGAGGATTCATCGAATATATGTACCGCACCGTTCGGAAGTGCGAAGGCACAATCAGCATTATTACACAAGGCATTTCGGAGATACAAAACTCAGCTATCGGGACGGTGGTAAAAGACTTATCATCTACCGTTATCGTCCTTCGACATACTGATTCCAACATGATTGATAAAATCGTCAAGTTTTTTGGACTCAGTAATCACGCCGAAGATTTGTTAAAATCCTTACGCAAAGATGCCAAAGACAAATGGCGAGAGATTTTTGTCAAAAGAGCAGATTTGATTCATGTTTATCGGGTGGAAGTACCTTCAAAAATCATCCCTTTATTGACTTCCCGTGCAGAAGAACGCAATCGAATTCGCGAAATGTCAGAAGGTGGTAAATACTTTGATTACTCCATCAACCGCTTCGTCGAAGAATGGGAGAAGACAAATTAAGACGGGGTCGCCCGAGCGATGTAGAATGTTTCTAATCCCAATTTCCCAGTAACTAATTAACCAATAACCAATTATGGATATTTTATTACAGGCAACCATCAGCGGCGATGCCTTATTCAAAACAGCTCAATTACTCGCCAACAAAGCCAAAGGTAATTGTTTGGAACTTGCAGGAATCATGCTGTTCATTCACTTTGCGTATATGCTTTTCAAAGTATTGGTTTTTGGTGAATCTTACAGCACAAGTGTAATGAATCTAATTCGAGTGGTGGCCTTGATGTTTCTGATTGGCTATTATAATGAATTGATGGGTTTGGTTGTAGGTGCGGTCAACGAGTTGGCCAATACCTATACCAAAGTTGATGATATTTTGGCTCAAATGAAAAAAGTTTCGGGAGATGCCAATAATCCTTCCTCCGAAGCCAGCGGTTGGGATTTACTGACTATGGATTTTGGTAAGCTAATCAATGTCGTTCTGACTGCTATCCAAAATGGCTTGTCGATGATTATTCGTTTGCTCCTAGAAAATGTTAAAAACGTATTGGTTGCATTTACCTATTCGGTTGGCATTTTTGCCGCAGCCCTCAGTACCGTGCCTGGATTAAGCGGAACAATCACCCACTGGTTTCGTTCATTGTTGAATATTCTTTTTTGGACACTCACCCTTGCCGTTTTGGATAATTTGGTGGTTGGTTTATCAACGACTATCCAAACAACAAATCAAGGCAGTGACATTATTAATATGTTGGTCGTTAATATGGCTTTGATTATTATGTATTTGGGTGTGCCATTATTGACTACCATTTACATTGGCTCTTCTGCTATTGGTGGAATCATCCGAAGTATGCAGGGAGTATCTGGTGGAATGGCGGGAGCTACTTTATCGGGTGCAGGTTCAGTAGGAAAATCCGCTTGGGCAAAATCCGCTGATATGCGAACAAAAGCATGGACGAGTACCAAACAGGGTTTTTCAAATGTCTTTGGTAACAACTCTACTAACCGAACAAAATCATGAGCGAAAAAATCAGCATTGCCATTAAAAGTCTCTTTGCGGCCAACGATGTCAATAAATACATTAATCGACTCTTTTTTCTGATACAAATGAGTGTCTTTTTGCTCTTATTCTCAAATGTACTTTGGGGAATATTGTTTTGGAATGCCACCAAAAATGCTGACCAAAAAGTTTTTGTTCGTTCGGGCAAAGAAATGTTTGCAGCTTTATTGGCTGATAATGATACACGTAACATTGGACAAGCAAGGGGGCTCATCACCACATTTGCTCATTTATTCTATGAAAGTGATGCCAAATCATTCAGCGAGCGACTCAACGAAGGCTTTTGGCTTTTGAGTAAACAAGATGCCCAAGCCATTTATAAAAACTTTATCGACGAAAAAGTGCAGGAAAACTATACTAAGTTCAATGCCTATTCCAAAATAGAAATTGACAGTATTGGAGTAGATATGTCGGTTGTACCATACCGATGCACCTTACTTTTTCAACAGGCCATTTATTTCAATGACCAAGAAAAAGTCAGCCCAATTGGGACAATTTTCGAGTTACAGCCAGTGCCATACTCCGAAAAGAATCCCTATGGATTACAAATTCAAAACTTTAATTATATCGAATATCAGTCAAACGATACGCCAACTAAACAATGATTTTATGAAAAAGCTCCGTTACTTATTACCGTTCCTATTTGTCTCTTTTAGTGTCTTTTCTCAGAAAATAGATACCCTTTATGTAAATTCATCCGCTACAACTTATTTGATTTTTGATGAAGCCATTACGCTTTTTAACTTGGGAAACACAGATTTTCAAGCCCAAACGGCTTCAACGCTTCCAATGAGTCTGGGTTCACAAGTTTTATTGTTAAAGTCAAAAATACCGAATGCCAAACCAACGACATTACTGTTAACTCACGGTAAGCTGATTTATCAAGCCTATTTGTATTACAAAGAGCCGCTTAATCAATCTTTCTACGATTACCGTTCCAAAAATCAATCGAAAGAATCATTCAAGACAACGGACGAAAATCTGCGATTGGAAGATAAATTTAAAAAACTAGCGATTTCACCGATGAATGTATCTTTCAAAAAAACGCAATCAGGCATATTGCTTCATTGCGAAAATATCTATACCGATGTCAACGGGGTTTATCTAAAATTTTCACTTAGCAACGAAAGTTCGATTGCCTATGAGATTGACAATGTTTCGTTCTCTTACCAGTCAAAAATGAAGAAAAGAGCTATAAATCGCTTACAATCATTGGGAATTGAAGAAGTCAACGTACTGAAAAGATTTGAGCCAGTTACGATACTTACAACACAAAAAAGTGAGAAGTATTATTACTACATCCCGCTTTACGCCACTACAGATAATGGTTTTTTGGAGGTTGTTTTTCGGGAAAAGAATGGCTTGCGAAACATCAAAATTGCGATTCCTTTCAAGAAAATACTGAAAGCAGAAATGTTGTAAATCACAAAAGATGAAAAAATAAAAATGGAAAATGAAGAAAATCAAACTGGAACGAAAAAGAAAAGTTTTGAGTGGCGTTCCGTGAAGGAACAACTGTTCGTATGGTTTAAGCAATATAAGTTGATCTTTACGCTGGGAAGTGTGTTTTTATTGTTGGTCATGTTTTACGGTGTTTCAAAATATATCCGTCAAGAAATAGTTAAAAACATGAATTTCGCTATGCCAAAAATTGATGTAGGTAAAGACAATGATAGGGCGGCACTCCTCAAAAACAGCAAAAATTCATCAAATGGTGAAATGCTTACTTCGGTCAAACAAGGAGTGGAAGAAGAAAAGTTAAAAACTCAATCAACTCTAAAAGTGCCAGATAAAGGATTAAAAACTTTTCAAGGCAGTAAGGCATTTACCGAAAACACTACAAATGTCGTCGAAAACGAACCCGAAAAAATTGTTGAACAACCGCCAGTGGCTAAAATTCCAACAATCATTCCATCAAGAACACATTTACGTGAAGGGGGAAGAAAAAGACATAGCAAAGTCGCTGAGATAACGCAACCAAAACCGATTGAGAATCACACGTTCAACACCACCAGTTTAGAAAGTATAACAGCAATTCCAACGCTTCAACACAAAAAAGAACTTATCAAAGCTGCTATTTACGGTACTCAAATTGTGCGTAACAACTCTTCTGTTAGAATCCGATTATTAGAAGCAATGACGATTGAAGATGAGATCATTCCTGCCAATACCTTATGCAGTGGGGTTGCCATGATGGGCGGTAATCGGCTTATCATTATGGTTACTGCTTTCAAAATCGGTGTAGATTACATTCCTACCAAAATGATCGTGTACGATAGCAACGATATGTTGCCAGGCATTGCCTATCTGAGCGATAATACCAAAGGTCAAATTCGACAGCAAAATAACCAAGCCCTTGATAATATCGATAATACGATATACAATATTGGCAGTTCGGTGGGTATTGTTGGTCAAGTAGGGGCAGGTGTGGTAACGGGTATTTCTCGCTCCTTGCGTTACGGTGGTGTACAGAAAAAATCGGGCGAAATTGAATTGAACGAAGGGTATAAAGTCTTTTTAAAACATAATTAAACCAACGTGGCGACGTGTTGACGCACCAAAAATGAAAAATTTATTAATGGCGGTATTCCTTATTTTTTGTTTCTTATGCTTGAATATGAGTGTACAAGCACAAATAACCATAGACCCAACGGCTATTGAACGCTTGATTCAGTTAAAAAATTTAGTCGATAAAGCCAAAACTCAGGTTGCACAACTTAAGAGTATAACCAAGCAAGGGGCTGCAACTAAAGCCAATACAACAGGTATTTTGGAGACAGGTTCAAAAATTGAAGATCTCCTGCGTAGCCCCGATGAGTATTTGAAACTGGCTTACCACTCAATGATGTTCAACGATGCAACCGCTATAATGAAGCTAAATAATGCTTTAAAAGGTTCTTTTACCTCCAATTTGAATACCAATTTTAAAATCTCCGATTTAGCACCTTATATGGATGGAAAAAACTATTCCGAAAAGAGTGGTTCGAACTTTTACGACCTTATTACAAAGGGAACAACCATTGATAATAAAAATGGTATTCAGACTTATAGTGATTTTTTAGGTAGTCAAAAGTCCTTCATGAGTCGCCAATATGCCTTACAAACAAGTCTGCAAAAAAAGAAAATGCAGCAAGCCATGACCTATTATCAAATGGCCGAAGAATTAGAAGGCAAAGCAATGGCAATTAACCATGGTGTAAAAAGTCGAAACAACGGCACGGCTTTTCGATTGAGTAATCAAGGAGTATTTGGTGATATTGGCAGTGATATGGGTGGTGATTTATTTGGAGATTTATTTTCTTCGGAAGGAATTTCATTGCCTTCCTTTTCATCGGGAACAATAACAGTCAATGGAAAAAATTATGTCATGGATGCGGTCGGCAATGTCTATGATGCGAACGGCACTTTAATTACCAATGATTTAAGTTTTGGGGTAAAAGAACAAGCGTTGGAGGCTTTCTTAAGGGATAATCCAGATATGAGAAGAGTAGTGTTTAATGCTATAAATCCAATTGGAATCATCGGAACATTATTCAATGGGGGGCCAAAAACAGCTCAAGACTATATAGACGAAATTATGACTCAGCGAATCAATGCAATGAAACAAAACGAAGCCAATACTATTCAAAATGTAATCTTCAATAATATCATGAAAAGTGCCTTCTCCGCAAAAAATGAAGATTATTCATCTTTGGCTAATAGTTTTGATACGAGTCCAATTGGGAATTTATCAGGAATGTCAGCAGGCCTACGAATGAATACTGGTGAACGAATGCTGCTCAATAAAGCAAGCCTTGACTTATTGACTAAAGCTCAAGAATTGCGAGAAAAAGGAGATAAGTTGATGTTGGAAGCCTTAGACCGCACCGAAACACAAAAACGCTTAGATGGTATCTGGTCAGCACAAATGTTTAGAAATACACTCTCTAACATTAAAATCTAATGCAGAAATTCATTTTAATAGGGCTAATTGCTTGTTTCTCATCTTGTCAAAATTCAAGTAGCCATCTTTCCAATAACCCACGAAAAGTAGCCATTGCTTATTGTCAGTTAGCAAACGAAGGTATTAAAGGAGACACAGCTAAGTACAATTTGTATCGCAAAGGGTATCTTCAAGATAGTATTACTCAAAAAGGCATATTTGGTGCGATGCTCATTTATAGTACCGCAAAGATGACTCAAAAAGGAACGGTTGCCAATTTTGAGAATCTGGGAGAGCTGGTACTTAAAAAAGATGTTTCGGGTAAAAAAATAGAAGTATCAGAGGAAATTCTGCTCACTTTTGAGAATAGCTCAACTGATACTATTGTGGTGCGACTCGTTTATTACAAAAACGTTTGGCGTTTAAAATGGCAAAATATGGATGATTTAGAATGAAAATAAATGCTAAGCTTAGCTTTTGTGTTTTCAAATTAAGTAATAGATTTGTGTAATTGAAAAATACGCTGTAAATATAATTTAATACACAAAATATCAATGGAACGAGACAAGCAAGCATATTTAGAAACGATTGATAATTATTCTCAAATAATTGCCGATTTGCCCCAGTTTTTAGATAACGCCGATGATACAATTAACGAAATTGCGAGTAAGATTGAAATTTCCTTTTCGGCACTAAGCAATAAAAAACACGGACGCCGCGATTGGAAATATGAGGAAGTCAATAAACTGATGCAATTGCTTGGCAATGAAAAGCAGAAGGAAGTAGTCAAAAACTATATTTTAATCGTCAATGATATTTTGCCAATTATTCAGGAAAACGGCATTCGTTTCAGTTTTATCTTTGAGAAAGCTGGAATGACAGTCGGAAATTACCAAGTTAGAAGTCGCTCAATCTCAGCGTGGGATGTTTCTGAGGTACGGCGAATTATTGATGCGTTAAAGTTTTAAATTGTATTGCAGACAAAAAGAAAGCCTGATAATCTCTTTGAAGATTATCAGGTTTTTTTTTAGTATTTTGGAGTATACTTTATTTTCAATCTCAATTGTGTATTGCATATTGTATTGCATGTTAGTAATTTTAGAAACAAAAAAGCACTTACATTTTTTTTGTAAGTGCTTGATAATCAGGTGTTTGTCGTGTGACCCCATTTGGATTCGAACCAAAGACCTACAGATTAGAAATCTGTTGCTCTATCCAGCTGAGCTATAGGGCCTTAATAATATCACAAATATAGGGCTTTAGATTTTAAAAGTCAAATATCCTTTGGAAAAAACATTGAGAAAAACCAAAAATTGATGATTCTAAGCCAAAATGCTTTGAAACTTTAATAATTAAGCGGAACTTTGAATATTAAATTTGCAAATAGTTACTTACAGGCAATCAATGTTATTTAATTCGCTACAGTTTATATTTTTCTTCATAGTTGTTACCTTAACATATTATAGTTTGCCCCACCGTGGGCGAATTTGGCTTTTGCTACTCGCTAGTTGTTATTTCTATGCAGTTTTTCAGCCAATTTATATATTGATTCTCTTCGTAACAATCGTTGTAGATTATTTTGCTGGAATCTGGATTGAAAATGCTAAAGGAAAAAAACGGACATGGCTTTTGGTACTCAGCCTAATTTCAAATATCGGATTTCTAGCTTACTTCAAATATTTTAATTTTTTTGTCGAAAACATCAATGATGTTTTCTTTCATTTAGGCTCAACAACCAAACTCGAATTACTAAAAATACTATTGCCAATTGGTCTTTCATTCCATACATTTCAAGCAATGAGTTACACGATTGAGGTTTATCGTGGTAATGAAAAAGCTGAGAAAGATTTTGCTATTTATGCTCTTTATGTGATGTTTTACCCACAGTTAGTAGCTGGGCCAATCGAACGACCGCAAAATGTACTTTGGCAATTTCATAAATATTTTGAGTTCGATTTTGAAAACCTTAAAGCTGGATTGATGCGAATGGCTTGGGGGATGTTTAAAAAGGTAGTAATTGCTGACCGCCTTGCGATGGTAGTTGATTATTCTTTCGATAATCCTTACGAGCATAATGGTTTTACACTTTTGGTTGCTACTGTCTTTTTTACATTTCAGATTTATTGCGATTTTTCAGGCTATTCAGATATTGCCATCGGAGCTGCACGAGTTATGGGTTTTAAACTCATGGAAAATTTTGAAGCTCCGTATTTTTCAAAATCAATCAATGAATTTTGGCGTCGATGGCATATTTCATTGTCGGGCTGGTTCAGAGACTATCTATACATTCCACTTGGCGGTATCGGGTTGGGGAGTTTCGTAAGTATTTTAATCTTTTCTTTGTATTTATGTTGAGCGGATTGTGGCACGGTGCCGCATGGACATATATCATTTGGGGGGCTTTGCATGGAATTTATTTAGTTTTAGCTCAAATTCGCAAGAAATATAATCCAGTTGATGTTAAAAAATACTTTTCCAACAATATATTAAATATTTTTAATTTAGCTTTTACCTTTATGCTCGTGATGCTTACTTGGGTATTTTTTAGGGCAAAAGGATTGAGTAATGCCAAGATAATTATATCAAAAATACTACATATAGAGAATTACGGAGGTATCGTTGCAACGCCGTTTAGCATAAACGAAATGATTTTTTGTTGGTTTTTAATTGCGATTTTGATGATAAAAGATAAATTTATGATGCATATAAACACTCAAAATACAACATGGTTTTATTTGAAGTTTACGGTTTTGTTGGTTTTTTGTTACTTTTTCGGGATATTTACCTCAAATCAGTTTATATATTTTCAGTTTTAAAATCCACTTTCTAAAAGAGACGTAAATATGAAATACTTCTTTTTAATACTTTTTTCACTCTTGTGGTTTTTAGGATTCTCGGGGTCTATATCAAAGTTTCTGTTCGCAAATGGAATCACTAAGGATGATTACCGCTATGGTGATTTATACCGAATGTCGAATTTGGCTCAGTTTAAAGCTACGCCTGAGCCTTGCCCAGTTCCACAAAACCCTGCATTTGGTAACACTTCGTTAATGATTATGGGTGATAGTTTTACAGAAAAAGAACGCATCGAAAAGAATCATTTTAAAGGTTTAAGTAATTATAATAGATTCTTTATTACTGATACGATTAAAGTAAAGCTTGATACTTCACAACGAAATGTGCTAATCATTGAGACAGTTGAACGACATTTCAGAGAGCGATTTAGAAAAACCTTTACTAATTTAGAAGTGTTGGAAAATCAGCCTGTTTTGAAGAAAACAATTGAGAAAAATTTCAAAAATCGGCTTATAAATTATGAAGTACCATATAATGCCGAGCGTCATGAATCCATACTTTTTTCTTCGGATTTTTTCTTGACATTCAAAGAGTGGAAAGCATGGTTGAATTGGAAATTATTTAACCGAATTGACGAAAAAGTAATGCTCTCTAAAGATAAAAAACACCTTTTATACCACTTAGATGCCCAACCTTCGGGAATTAATTCTTGTTTTGATAAAATCTCTGAAGAAGAAATAAATTTGATAGTCGATAATCTAAATAAAACTTATCAATACTACAAAAAAGCAGGTTTTGATGAGATTTATTTATCAATTATTCCAAATAAAACTTCGATTTTGGGAACAGATTTAGGAGAATATAACCATTTAATTCAGCGAATTCAGCGGGACTCTGAATTGAAAATTCCTTTTTTTGATATTTACACGCCCTATCATAATTCTAAGAAACTACTTTACGAAAAAGGTGATTCACACTGGAATTGTGAAGGCAAACAGATTTGGTTAGATTTGGTTAATTCCAAATTATAGGAATTATTTGTAGAGACGTTTTTCCTATAGAATTGCATTTTACGTCTCTAAAGAAAATAATAATTTTATTTCACAAAACTCAATATTTCAGATATAACAAATTCTTGTTCTTCTTCCGTGAGTGTTGGGTATATCGGAATACTCAAGCAATGGTCATAATACTTTTCAGCGTTCGGAAAATCACCAGCTTGACTTCCTAAACCTTTATAATAAGGCATTAAATGTACTGGAATATAATGTACTTGAGAGAAAATCTGCTTCGTGCGTAAATAATCATACAATCCTTTACGGTCTTCAATCTGAATCACATATAAGTGATATGCGTGGCTGACATTGGCAGGTGGAATGATAACTTTTACTTTCGTACCAGCAAATGCTTTATCGTAGCGTTTGGCAATTACTTGTCTTTTTTCAAGACCTTCTTCTGCTCTTTTCAGCTGTGAAATTCCCAAATTACAAAGTACATCTGGCATTCGGTAATTATAGCCCAATTCCTGCAATTCCATGTACCATCCTCCGTGATTTTCAATCAAAGCAGGGTCGCCTTGATAAATCATTCCATGCGAACGAAATTGTTTGAGTTTTTTATATAGTTCTTCGTCGTTGGTTGTCACCATTCCACCTTCACCAGTTGCAATATGCTTTACGGGATGAAATGAAAAAATAGCTAAGTCAGCCAGCGAACCATCACCACAACGATGATTTTTGTCTAAACTATCGACAAAACTTCCACCAGGAGCATGACAAGAATCTTCTAAAATCCATAAGCCAAATTCATCGGCCAGTTTTCTAAATGCTTCTAAATCAACTGGATAACCTGCAAAATCTACTAGAATAATGCCTTCGAAAGTGCCTTTTGGGTGCTGATTGAGTAAATTTCTTACTTTTTCAATATCCAATAAAACTGTTTCTAGATTAATATCTGCAAACACAACTTCTCCTCCACAGTATCGAACACAATTGGCAGACGCCGAAAAAGTTATAGGCGTTGTTATGACTTTTGAGGAAGGTTTTACTCCCAATGCCATGCATGAAATATGTAATGCTGCCGTGCCATTGGCAACTGCAACGGCGTATTTGCAACCAATATATTTGGCAAAAGCTGCTTCAAATTCAGCGACTTTTGGTCCTGATGTTAAAAACGGAGACTTGAGCGTTTCAATAACTGCCGCTATATCTTCGTCAGTAATATTTTGTTTTCCGTATGGAATCATTTTCCTAAATTATTTCGGCTGAAAATCAGCGTCAATGTGGGTTTTTATTTCTTCACGAATTTGCTCAATTGTTAACCATTCGTCGTTAGTTCCCGAATTATATTTGAAACCTTCTGCGACAAACGAAGCCCCAAAGTGCTTCAAATATTCGGTTATATTCCAAATCGGAGAAAATGGCATAATTACATAATATTTTTTTGTCTCAATTGTGCTTAGAGAATCCGTTTCAGTAATCATTTCTTCGTGAAGCTTTTCACCTGGGCGAATACCAACGTTCGGAAACTCACAGTTAGGACCAATTGCTTTCGCAACATCCATAATTCTATAGGAAGGAATCTTTGGTACATAAATTTCTCCACCCCACGCATTTTCGAGGGCATAAAGTACCATTTCAACGCCATCTTCCAACGAAATATTAAATCGAGTCATGCGTTCGTCAGTTATAGGTAAAACACCAGTTTTTGCTTTTTCCAAGAAAAACGGCATTACCGAACCACGAGAACCAATTACATTTCCATATCTTACCACCGAAAATGTAATCTGACGACTTCCTCGCATATTATTGGCGGCCACAAAAAGTTTATCCGAACACAATTTTGTTGCACCATAAAGGTTTATAGGAGCGGCAGCTTTGTCTGTTGAAAGTGCCACAACTTTTTGAATATTATTTGCTAAAGCAGCGTTAATTACATTTTCCGCCCCAAAAACATTAGTTTTTATACATTCCATCGGGTTATATTCTGCCGCAGGTACTTGCTTCAAAGCTGCAGCATGAATGATATAGTCAATACCTTCACAGGCACGTTTTAGGCGTTCACCATCACGTACATCTCCAATGAAAAAACGTATATTAGGGTATTTGTTTTGAGGATAAGTTTGTTGCATTTCAAATTGCTTCAATTCGTCACGAGAATAAATTA
Source organism: Emticicia sp. (assembly GCA_017495105.1). Taxonomy (GTDB): domain Bacteria; phylum Bacteroidota; class Bacteroidia; order Cytophagales; family Spirosomataceae; genus Emticicia. Next base: position 18,015 of record JAFEIL010000102.1, read on the forward strand.
CTACTCGACGAACATCAGGGAAGCGATTGAAAATAGTTTCGACCAATTTTTTGCCGAAAGAACCTGTCCCACCTGTAATCAGAATTGCTTTGCCGTTTAAATCAAGCATTTGTTATTTTTATTAATTAGAATAATCATCTAAATGTAGACAGATAAAAGTTTGGCTTAAATCATTTGCAAAGTTACGAATTAGCTACGGAATTCTTTCTATGAATGAAAAGATGATTTTAGCTAAAGCAATCGTAAATTTTCAAAAAACCACATTATTTGTGATATTTAACATAAATCGAGCTAAAATAACCATTTTTGAGAGCTAAAAATTTAGCAAGCTTTGCAAAACTCCTAAATGCATATTTAATTGGTTTTATCTTGTCTAAGTTTTTTCTTAAACTTGCGGGAAATTTTAAAAATTATTTTGTTCCACGTTTTTCGGGTGCATAACTATTAAAAAAGTTAAGCCAAATGGTGCGTGATAGACGATAATAAACAGGCATTAAAATAGCTGTTAGTGAAACATAGATAATCATCAGTAAAGTACCACTGATGTATTTGTCGAGTAAAACAAAGTATGCTACTATTGTTGTTACAAATAATGCAATATTCAGCATGTAGCTTACGTACATTGCACCAAAGAAAAAGCCCATTTCTTTTTCATAACGAAGCCCACAGTGTGGGCAAGTCTCTTTTAATGCTGTCATTTTCTTGTAAGGGTTTTGTGTTTCAAAAACGTTTCCCTCGTGGCATCTTGGACATTTCATCGCAAAAATGCTATATAATTTCGAACCTTTACCAAACATATATTTTATATGATTTTTTACTATTATAATTTAACTTAGTTGCAAATTACGATAGAATAAGTTGCTTTTTCATAGGCTTTTCTATTTATTGTGTAGTACTTTTTATCTATGTTGAATTTCATGAATCTGTAAAAAAATATAAGGCTGATGTTGGAAATATACTATTTGCGATATTTGAGGAATAAAGCCCGAAAAAGTAAAACAAACGGAAAACCATGTTGAACTAAATCGAACCAGTCGATTGGTTTCATGCCTACTGCACCGCCCATTAGCCAACGAAGTTTGCCAATTAGATGAGGTTCGGGAACAAACGGGGCTAAACCCAAAGTTAGGCTCACAATGAGCCACAATTTCCAATTATTGAGTGTTAGTTTCATATTTTTTAGCTGTTGATTAAGCGAAACTGTTCGGGCGTTGAGCCGACTTCTTTTTTAAAAACTCTGATAAAATACGAACAATCGTCGTAGCCCAAATGATAGGCCATTTCACAAACCGAAATTGAAGAATGGAGCAAAAGGCGTTTTGCTTCCAAAATAACTCTGTCTCTAATGAGTTCGCCAGCCGTTCGACCAATGGTTTTTGTGCATATGGCATTCAGATAATTGGCAGTAATATTGAGTTTATCTGCAAAATCTTTTACTGATTTGAATTCTTTAAAATGCTTTTCGATGAGCATTTCAAAACTTCTGATTTTTGATACATTCAGTTCGGTGCTATCACCTTTGAAAAGTGGTTGATAAATTCTAATTGAGTGAATCAAAATTATTTTCAGTAAAGACTTTATAAGCGTATCTCGGTGTGGTTGATTGGCCTTAAATTCAATAATAATTTCCTCAAAAAGATTTTCAATTCGCTGACATTCCTCATCCGAAAAAACTACCATCGGAGCATCATTATTACTATTATTGAAAAAAGGAAGTGCTTGTAGCGAAAGTCCTTTTTCGATAACTTCGTAAAATTCTTTTTTGAAAAAAAGTGTGTAGCCGACGGTATCAGCACCCAAATTCCAATCATGCACTTGACCATCGTTCATGAAAAACATTTGATTCGGCTCAACTATAAATCGCTTAAAGTCAATGTCATGCGTGCCACTTCCTTGTTTAATATAAATGAGATTATAGAAATCATGTCGATGTGGAAAATCAGCCGATGAAAGCGTTTTCAGATGGTCTTCTAATCGACGAACATCAAGTTTCATCAAGATATTTTTATCGCATGAATTAAGCTGCTCAATAGTTATGATTGGAATCGACTTTTGCATGTTTTTTCTGAATATTTCGTTCAAAAATTTTGACTTGCTTAGTAAAGGCAATAAAAAAAGAGGTTAGACTAATTATTTCTCTAACCTCAATTTGTGCGAATATTAGAGAGCAATATTATCAATGAGGTAATTTATTTTTGAAGGCCCCATAAAGCCAAGTACCAGCTACTGCACTGGCAAATGTTACCGTAATAGCCAAAAAACCACTTCCAATTTGTGCAAATAATGGCCCTGGACAAGCACCTGTTATTGCCCAACCAAATCCAAAAATTAGTCCACCATAAATTTGCCCTTTATCAAATGTTTTATTAGGAATAGAAACCGTTTCACCAGCTAAAGTTTTGATATTGAAGCGTTTAATGAGTTGGACTGAAATCAGTCCAACCACAACGGCCGTACCGATAACACCGTACATATGAAACGATTGTAATCGGAACATTTCCTGAATTCTGAACCACGAAATAATTTCGGCTTTTACGAAAACAATTCCGAATATTGTTCCGACAATCAGATATTTGAAGTTACTTGCTAAACTTTCTTTTTTTACTTGATTATTCGGTGCTTCACACACAAATTCTTCGACGGCTGTTTTATCAATATTTGTTTTTATCATGATTAGAATAATTTAAAAATGAAAGGCATGATTAAGTGTGTCATGGCAAAACCTCCAACCATAAAGCTGATTGTTGCAATTAATGAAGGCAATTGTAGATTTGATAATCCCATGATTGCATGACCAGAAGTACAACCACCAGCATAGCGAGTTCCAAAACCCACCATTAGACCGCCTATAACGAAGAAAATTAAACCTTTAAGTGTAAAAATGTTTTCTACGCTAAAAATGTCTGATGGCATCATTGCTGAAAAATCTGTAATACCCAACGCTTTTAGGTCTTTAACCGTGTTTTCATTTACAACAAATTCATTTGGATTTGATAGAAATTGACTCGCAATGAATCCACCCAAAAGTACGCCAACCACAAAAAATAAATTCCATAATTCTTTTTTCCAGTTATACATAAAATACTGAATATCAGCAGGGAAACAGGCAGCACATATATGGCGAAGTGATGACGAAATACCGAAAGTTTTATTACCAATGAGTAGCAATGTTGGCACAGTTAGTCCAATCATAACACCTGCTACTGCCCAATGCCACGGTTGTTTGATGAGTTCAATCATTTTTATTACTTTTGATTTTAATAATAATATATTTTACAATTAGGGTTTTACAGAAAGGCAAGATATAAAATTTACCTTACTTTTTTTATCTTAAGCAATACTTAAGTTCTTTTTGAGGTCCAACCGTTATCAAACTTTTAATTTCGATTGGCAAATAAAATTCGAGCGTGGAACTTCAGTCATGGCAATTGCCGCAAAGCCTCCAGCTATATCGACAAGATTATCAAACCCTCGAGATTTCAAGATTGATGCAGCAATCATTGAGCGATACCCACCTGCACAGTGAATATAATTAGTTTCAGTTTTCGAGAAGGCCGACATATTATTGCTCAAATATGCCAACGAAACACATGCTGCTTCTTCAACATGTTCGGCACGATATTCGGTTTCCTTTCTTACGTCTTTTACTAAAATTTTCCCTTCATTTTCGGTAAATAGTTTTGCAAAGGCTTCAGCCGAAATAGATTCAATTACATCAATTTCTTTGCCTGCTTCAATCCAAGCTTTGATGCCACCTTGCAAATATCCAACGATATTATCATAACCAACTCTTGAAAGGCGAGTGATTACCTCATCAATATTTTCCACATCAGCAATGAATAAAATTGGTTGCTCGATATCGGTCAGAAGTGTGCCTACCCAAGGAGCAAAGTCGCCTTTTATACCAATATTGATAGAATTCGGCACAAATCCATCCTTAAAATTCTGAGCAGTACGAGTATCAATCATTACTGCACCTAATTCGTTGGCGGCGATCTCAAAAGCTTGTGGCGAAAGTGCGTGAAGATTCGTTTTTATAACATCAAGGTTTTTTGCACCAGTTTTATTTATCATCACATTTTTCGGGAAATAGTAGGGAGGAGGTGTAAGACCATCCGTTACCGCCATAATAAATTGTTCTTTACTTTGTGGTTGAAGAGCATAGTTTACTTTTTTCTGATTTCCTAAAGTGTCATAAGTTTCTTTGCTCATGTTTTTGCCACATGCTGAACCTGCACCGTGAGCAGGGTAGACAATCAAATTGTCTGGCAAAGTCATGATTTTTGCGTGCAAAGAAGTATATAAATAACCTGCCAAGTCTTCGATTGTTAGATTTGATTTTTGTGCCAAATCCGGGCGTCCTACGTCTCCAATAAACAAAGTATCCCCAGTGAAAATACAGTTTTCAGTACCATTTTCATCGATTAATAAATAACACGACGATTCCATTGTGTGACCTGGTGTATGAAGAACCTTGATTTTGATTTCCCCTATTTCAAAAACCTGTCCGTCTTCGGCAACAATACACTCAAAAGATGGCGTAGCTTTTGGGCCATAAACTATTTTTGCACTAGTTTTTTGAGCCAATTCTACATGACCTGATACAAAATCAGCATGAAAGTGAGTCTCGAAAATGTATTTGATATTGGCGTTGTTTTTTTCTGCCTTATTCATGTAAGATTGTACTTCACGAAGTGGATCGATGATGGCTACTTCACCTGCTGACTCAATATAATATGCTCCTTGTGCGAGACATCCAGTATAAATTTGTTCTACTATCATTTTTTTTTGATTTTATTCAAAGTGTGTTAAAATTCTTGGAGTGTTTGTTGAAAATGAGCTTTATTGTTGATTTACAACTAAATTTATGAATAAAAAGTGCCTATTTCTATTCTAAATTGATTTTTATACTTAATCAAAAATGGTTTGCGTAAATTCAGAAATTTAATTGCCTCATTATAAGTATTTTGTGTCGAGCGTCGGTCGCCTCAGAACCTTTGCAACTCTGTGCTTTTTGAGTAATAAATAAAATCAAAAACCTCACAGAAAGTTAAAATTCTGTGAGGTTTAAGCTTTACTTAGAAATCTTATTTGCCCTGTGCTTCTACAACTGCAATGGCCACCATATCCACGATTTCACGAACTGTACTACCGAGTTGGAGTACATGAACTGGTTTTTTTAAACCCAATAATATCGGCCCAATTTTATCAATATTGGCAATTTCTTTTACAATATTATAAGCAATATTTGATGAAGAAAGATTTGGGAATATTAATGTATTGGCTCGTCCATCTGCCAAATCGCTGAAAGGATGTTGTTCTTTCAATAAATCAATATCAAATGGTAAGTGAGCTTGCATTTCGCCATCCACAACCATATTTGGGTGTTTGTCTTTCAATATTGCCACTGCTTTTTGCATTTTCAAGGCATCTTCTCCATCTGCACTGCCGAAGTTTGAGTAGGTGAGAAGAGCAATGCGTGGTTTGATATTGAATTTTTCCACTTCTTTGGCAGCTAATTCGGTAATCTCAACGATTTCCTCAACTGTTGGATTAAAGTTTACGGTTGTATCTGCCAAGAAAAGTGGACCAAATCGGCTCATCAAAATATACATTCCTGAAACCTTTTTTACTCCTTCTTGACGACCAATAATCTGTAAAGCTGGACGAATTGTTTCTGGATAATTTCTAGTCATTCCACCAATCATGGCATCGGCTTCGCCTGTTTCAACCATCATTGCTCCAAAATAATTTCGATTACGCATCAATTGCGTTGCCTCAAAATGGTTATATCCTTTACGTTTGCGTTTTTCGTAGAAAATTGCACCGAATTTTGCCAAGTTATCTTCCTGTTCCGGAGAACGAGAATCAATGATTTCGGCATAAGGTAAGTCAATATTATTTTCTTCTAGTAACTTAGTGATTTTGGCCACATTACCCAATAAAATTGGCGTTGCAATTTTCTCATCTTGCACCTCTTGAGCTGCTTTCAGTACGGTTAAGTTTTCGGCATCGGCAAAAACTACACGTTTTGGGTGAAGTTTTGCTTTGTTTGTGATTACTTTTTTGAGCGAATTATCTTGTCCTAAACGTTTCGCCAATTGTGTATCGTACGCTTCCCAATCTGTAATCGGAAACTTCGCCACGCCACTATCCATCGCTGCTTTTGCTACTGCAGGAGCCACGGTTGTGAGCAAACGAGGGTCAACAGGCTTAGGGATGATATAAGTTCGGCTAAATGAAAGGTTAGTTTCGCCATAAGCTAAATTTACGACATCTGGTACTGGCTTTTTGGCTAAATCTGCCAATGCTCGAACGGCTGCCAATTTCATTTCTTCGTTGATAACCTTCGAGCGAACATCTAAAGCACCACGAAAAATATAAGGAAAACCTAGTACATTATTCACTTGATTAGGATAATCCGAACGGCCAGTTGCCATAATAATGTCTTCGCGAGCTTCGATTGCTTCTTCATACGAAATCTCTGGTGTCGGATTTGCCATCGCAAAAACAATCGCATCTTTTGCCATTGATTTTACCATGTCTTGGCTAAGGATATTTCCTTTTGAAAGCCCAACAAATACATCTGCTCCAACTAATGCATCAGCAAGTGTTGTTTCAGCAGACATATTTTCGTTCGCAAATTCGATTTTCTTTCCATCCAAATTGGTGCGACTTGGGTGAATCAAACCTTTGCTATCAAACATGAAAATGTTCTTTTTATCAGCACCCAACGAATTATACAAACGAGTACAAGAAATAGCCGAGGCTCCTGCACCGTTGATAATTATTTTTATTTGAGCAATATCTTTTTCTACTAATTCAAGAGCATTGAGCAATGCAGCCGAAGAAATAATGGCAGTACCATGCTGATCATCGTGCATTACTGGAATATTTAATTCAGCCTTTAGGCGTTCTTCGATTTCAAAACATTCTGGAGCAGAAATGTCTTCGAGATTTACACCGCCAAAAGTTGGCTCCAAAATTTTTACAGTACGTACAAATTCATCAACATCTTTGGTATTTAATTCAATATCAAAAACATCAATATCTGCATAAATTTTAAACAAAAGCCCTTTACCCTCCATAACGGGCTTGCTCGCTGCTGGACCAATATCGCCCAAACCCAAAACAGCTGTTCCGTTAGAAATTACAGCCACAAGATTTCCCTTTGCCGTGTATTTATAAACGTCTTCTGGATTTTCAAAAATAGCCATGCATGGGTCGGCTACTCCAGGTGAATATGCCAAAGATAAATCTTTTTGGGTAGCATACTCTTTTGTCGGAATCACTTCGATTTTACCTGGACGACCTTTTGCGTGGTAATGAAGTGCCTCTTCTTTTAAATTTTGTTTACTCATTTTCGAATAAAATTAGTTTGTTGATGCGAAGGTAAGGCTGAAAGCCTTTAGAGTTATAGAAAAAAAGCCTTTTTTTGCTTAATAAACTGATTTCTTAAGCAAAAATAGCTTTTTGTATCGTTTTTTATTTGTTTTTGATGTTATCTTTAATAATATCCTCAAAGTCACCAATATGAGCAAAGGCCACTTCCATTTTAGAGCGGTCGAATTCGTTTTCGTTGTTTGAAATCCAAATTGTAGCTACACCATTTCCAATAAAGTTCGTGATGGCTCGGGCTTCTGACATGAATCGGTCAACACCTAAAAGTAAAGCCAAGCCCTCAACCGGAATAACTTTTACAGCTGTAAGTGTAGAAGCAAGCACTATAAAACCACTTCCGGTGACACCTGCCGCTCCTTTTGAAGTCACCATTAAGATACCAATTATTGTTAAAATCTGTTGAATATCTAAATGAATATTGAAAACCTGTGCTAGAAAAATAACGGCCATTGAAAGGTAAATAGTTGTTCCATCAAGATTGAATGAATAACCCGCAGGTACAACCAAACCAACCACTGATTTTGAACAACCCATTTTTTCGAGTTTTTCCATCAAAGAAGGTAAGCCAGCTTCTGAGGAAGAGGTTCCAAGAACAATTAGTAATTCTTCACGAATGAATTTTAGGAATTTCCAAAGACTAATTTTATAATATCTCAGTATAAAATAGAGCACAACGAAGACAAAAATCGCCATTGTTACATAAACCGTTCCCATTAGTTTGGCGAGTGGGAGCAAAGTTTGAATACCATATTTTGCAATTGTGAATGCCATTCCTCCGAATGCTCCGATTGGGGCAAAAAGCATAACTTTATGTAAAGCCCAAAATACTTTTTTTGAAATTGGAGCAAGTAAATCTACTACTTTCTGTCGACCAGAAAAATTGCTCAAAGCAACGCCTAAAACTATAGCAAGAGTCAACACTTGGAGTGTTACATTATCTAAGAAAAATTTCAGCCAACTAAACTCGGTTGCACTTTTGGTATATTTTGAAATATCACCAACTTTAATGGCATCAGTAACTACGCCGTCGCCAGGACGAATGACATTTGCAACCACAACTCCAACCAATAGTGCAACGGTTGTTACAACTTCAAAGTAGATAAGTGCTTTCGCTCCAACTTTTCCAACTTTTTTTAAATCACCCATTGAGATAATACCAAGTGTAATTGTCAGAAAAATGATTGGATTGATAAAGAGTTTTACGAAACTGATGAATAGACTACTTAAAAACTCAGCGAATGTATTTTTTATTTCAAATTCAGAAATTATTAGATTTTGTTTGAAGCCTTTTTCAAAAATTTGATGTAGTGCAAATTCGGGGTTGTAATGACCAAGTAAAACACCGCAAACGATTGCAGTTAATACCCAAAATGTAAGATTAGTAAAGAGTTTTTTCATTTTGAAATTTTATAGTTCAGAATTTTTTAGGGTTAATTATATAAAGTGTATATCAGAAAAATAATAAAAAATAGTACCATAACATGGCTGTAATTAACGATAGTGGGATGCTAATTCCAATCATTAAACTTGCTAATGGCGGATTAAGTTTATGGTTGATGGCAATGATTGATGCGGTATTCATAGAGCCCAAAGAAGCTCCAATTATGCACATTTTGTCAATCCATGCATTTTCATGTAATAGAATCTTTTTCTGGAGCAATATAAGGTCTGTTTCTTTTACACTTCTGA